>NZ_JAWOQO010000011.1:0-161742 GCF_033337345.1 Vibrio sp. YT-18
ACTGTAACAGATAATATGGGTCGTTTGCCACTGTTAGCACCAATGTCAGAAGTGGCAGGTCGGATGTCTATCCAAGCTGGTGCGCAAACGTTGGAAAAATCGCACGGCGGTCGTGGTCTGCTCCTAGGCGGCGTACCTGGTGTTGAACCTGCAAAAGTCGTTATCGTTGGTGGTGGCGTTGTTGGTGCAAACGCTGCTCGTATGGCGGTTGGCCTTCGCGCTGACGTCACTATTCTAGACCGTAACGTAGACACACTTCGTAAGCTTGACGAAGAATTCCAAGGTCGCGCAAAAGTGGTTTATTCTACTGAAGACGCTATCGAGAAGCATGTTCTAGAAGCGGACCTTGTTATCGGTGCCGTTCTAATTCCTGGCGCAGCAGCACCTAAACTGGTCACTAAAGAGCACATTGCTAAGATGAAGCCTGGTGCAGCAGTGGTTGACGTGGCAATTGACCAAGGCGGTTGTTTCGAAACTTCACACGCGACAACTCACGCAGATCCAACTTACATCGTTGATGAAGTGGTTCACTACTGTGTAGCAAATATGCCTGGCGCAGTTGCTCGCACTTCAACATTTGCACTCAACAACGCTACGCTTCCATACATCGTGAAGTTAGCAAATAAAGGCTACCGCGAAGCACTTCTAGAAGACAAAGGCTTCCTTGAAGGTCTAAACGTTATTCACGGAAAAGTAACATGTAAAGAAGTAGCAGAAAGCTTTGACTTGGAATACGTTGAACCAACTCAAGCTATCGCTATGTTTAATTAATGACAAAATAAAACATAACTTGTCACGTTTTGTTTACAAAAGCCCACTCATAAGTGGGCTTTTTCATATAGAGCGTTTGGCTATAAAGAATAACTAAATCTTATATGCACAAATTAAAATATTTCTAGGTGTGACCGATTTAGGGCAAAACTCTGACAATCTAACACGGTAACCACGTTCTTCAAGATAAAGCACTTTGTCTAATGCGAGCCAGATCTCCAACGGACGTTGAAAAACAAGTTGCACTAAGCTCATTCTCTCCATTTGCCAGAAGCGTTGTTCGCTTAACTTTTCAAAATGAGAGAAATCGATTTCTTGAGGAAGAACAATGCCTTTTTGCTCCGCTGCCCAGCGACATAAAGATTCAAAACCATCACTTAATTGCGACTTACGGATACTCGGCACAGGCTGATACTCTGCCATTCCCAAAGCTTGTCGCGTGATCAAATCAAACCCAAGACGAAACATCATTTCCTGCTGACGATGACGACGCACGCGCTCTCCTCCTGTCACCGTTTGTTGTAATGGGATACGCAGTTCTTGCTTAGACAATGAGAGAGAAGAAGCCCTGCCCGGTTCCGACATCGGCTGGTATTGTTCCGACTGAATCAAGTGGTAACAACAAGGTGATATGGTCATCGCAGCAATCCCATTTTCACTGCCGTACTGCATTAGACGAGCGTGAAGGTCACCGCATGCATGCAGTGCTACTGCGTGTTGCGTTGGCTTAAACACGGCTTTCGCTTTGCTATCAAACGCGTCGCCTTGAATAAACGTCATCTTCCAATGATGTTCATTGGCTGCTTGTTGCCCCGAATCGCACAGTGCTTGTTGGTATTCAAAGCTGGTTACAGGCTGATCGGTTTGCGTTGTCAGGATTCGCCCCAAGTAACCTTTACCTGAGCACCATTCTAGCCATTCTTCGCCACAGTGTTGTTGAATTGCAGCTTCACCCATCGAGCTAATTTGCTCCAACTTACGTCCCGGAATACCGTTATCTAAACCACGAGCGAGTTCCAAGCCGTTTAACGACAAAAGCTCTAAATGAGTCAGTTCTGCGAGTTGTTCAAGCTCAGGCAAAAACGGACTAAGTGCTTTTAACGCGAGTTCTGGTGCTGCTTTGTATTCTTCGATTTGAGAGGGAGTAAGAGACGCTAGCCATTGGCACAGTCGAGGATGTTGCTCCTGCCAAGGTAATGATGTGTGAATGCTGCTTTTAAAAGGCTCGAATCGCCACAAAGATTGGTTTTCGATTAAGCAGTCATTAATAAACTGAAATTGCGTTTTCATAGCTCCCCCTACAACGAGCGCATTGTAGAGGGAATCGAAACATCAATGAAGTGTTATCTCACCGGAAGCTCGATGTCTTTAAACATCTCTTCGATTTCTGCATTAGACTTCAACGAAATCGCCTGCTCAACCACTGGACGCGTTAAGTGCGGTGCAAAACGCTCCATAAAATCGAACATGTAAGAGCGTAAGAATGTACCACGGCGGAAGCCGATGCTCGTGGTGCTCGCGCCAAACAAATGGCTCGCATCTATTGCAACCAAGTCACCGTCCTGCTCTTCATCCACAGCCATGCTTGCAATCACACCCACACCAATACCCATACGAACGTAAGTTTTAATGACGTCTGCATCAGTTGCCGTGAACACCACTCGCGGGGTTAAACCTTCGCGGTTGAATGCTGTATCCAGCTCTGAACGACCAGTAAAACCGAACACGTAAGTGACTAATGGGTAAGCGGCAAGATCACTGATCGTTACTTTGTCTTTCTTCGCTAGTGGGTGGTCTTTAGGCACAACTATTGAACGATTCCAGTGATAACAAGGCAGCATGATGGCATCTTGATATAAGTGAAGAGCTTCTGTCGCAATCGCAAAATTCGCAGTGCCTTTAGCTATCGCCTCAGACATTTGTGACGGTGTACCTTGGTGCATGTGTAACGACACTTTTGGATAACGAGAAGTAAAACCTTTGATGACATCTGGCAGTGCATAACGAGCCTGCGTATGTGTCGTGGTGATATTCAGCGTCCCCATTTCTGGATGGGTGTGCTCTCCAGCCACCGCTTTGATACTTTCTACACGAGCGAGAATTTCTTGAGAGATACGTACAATTTCTTCTCCAGCTGGCGTCACTTGCGTTAAGTGCTTACCGCTACGTTCAAAAATCTGAATACCTAACTCATCTTCCAGCAACCGAACCTGTTTACTAATACCTGGCTGAGAGGTATATAAGCTTTCCGCCGTTGCAGATACATTCAGATTATGGTTTACAACCTCAACAATATACTTCAGCTGCTGCAGTTTCATCGTAATCCCTTACTTATTCATGAGAGAGTTTATTGGCCACTCAAGCGAGCGATATAATAATTAGTTATAACGCGTTCAAATCGAAATGAACAGCAATTTCTAACTTATACCTCAATCACATACTAATAATCTTCAAGCAAGAAACAATATGCACAAAGTTGAGCCAATAAATGACCGAAGTTCTATGATGTGACTTCTATCAGTAACTAAAACGTGGGAGAGACAAAATAATCAAACAAATAAGGTGCCGAGTAAGATAAGATTCATGTATTCTTTAACGCTAGCCGCAGAAAAGTAAAGCAGACGCAAAGATATGAATATTGGTTTAATAATCGCTTTGGTAGCCATCCTACTGGTGTTAATCCTAGGCTATAACATTATGTTGCAATATAAGGTTAAAGTTGAAACCGCAAAAAGGCAGGAATCAGCGCGATATGTAGCCTTGATAGATGGTACTGAAGAGTTGATTGGTCATGCGCACCATATCCCTTTTAGTAAAGAGCTGTTGCTGTGTCTAAACAATCGTATTCTTGACGCGCTAGAGAGCATGCATGAGCTGGACCCGAAGAACAAGCAACTTGCTCAACGTATCGAAAATATGAAGCAGCAGATTACGCAGCTAAAAGAGAATGGTCCTACTGGCGAGAGTACCACTTTCAAGATGCCGAGTAGTGATAAACAAGCTATCGTCATGCTTAAGCTGGTTAAACGACTTCGCGACACTATCCGTAACGAGCACAACAAAGGCCGATTGGATACCCAGACTTACGTCACCGAAAATGCGCGCTTGGAAACGATGCAAATTCGCATCAACATTGAAAATGTCATCAAAAGAGCAAACGACTCTATCGCTCGTGGTCAACCAGGCACCGCGCTTCAACTGCTGCGTAAAGGTATCGATGCTTTGAGCACTAAGAGCGATCCTTATTCTATTCAAGCGAAACAAAAGCTTGAAGAGATGTTGGGTGACTTAGATAAAAAGCGCCAAGATAAAAGCGATGCTGAAATGCAGCAGATTGCTGACAAAGAGCGTGACAATGACATGGAAGCACTCTTCGGCGAGAAGAAAAAGTGGTAACATTCACTTCAGGTCAAGAAAGGCTGCAATTGCAGCCTTTTTTCTATCCGCAAGACAACGGATATGCCCAATAAAAATGTGAAGTACTAAAACTAAAATGATGAATCTAGACGCCTATCAAGATCTTCTTGCTCCCATTAACCAATTTCTGCAATGCAGTACACCTGATGAATGGGTAGAGGAAGCAAAGAAACCAGAGAACCTTCAAACCATTTTGTTAGACCACCTACTGTGCGAACTAAAAGCTGGCCAATCTGCCATGTTTTTAATTCGTAAGTATGCCGTTGACCAATCCAGTTCACATGCTCTACTTGACTGGTTTAAGCCCTACGAAGATTTTGCTTACCGTAACGTAGGCTCATTGGAAACTTTAAAAGGCAAGAGCAATATTTCTAAGTCAATCATGGCTAAGTCCGACTCACCATACAGCCAAGATTTGATCGATAAGATGGTGCTTTTGATAAAAGAGGAGTTACACCACTTTTATCAAGTTTTAGAGATCATGGAAAGTCGTGGAATTGAGTATAAAAATATTCCAGCAAGTCGCTATGCTAAAGGACTGATTTCGCATATGAAGACTCATGAGCCGGAAACGCTGATCGATAAACTCATCATTGGTGCGTACATCGAAGCCCGATCTTGTGAGCGTTTTGCCAAACTAGCACCACATATGGATGACGATATCGCAAAGTTCTACATTTCTTTATTACGTTCAGAAGCACGCCATTACCAGGATTATCTTGTATTAGCGGAGCAAATCGCAGGCAAAGATATCAGCGAGCGCATCGCCTACTTTGGACGTATAGAGGCAGATTTAATTTCTACGCCAGATACAGATTTTAAGTTTCACAGTGGTATTCCAGCCTAGCGAGCATATTCTCCCAAGGTTGAGCATACTCTGAACTTATATAGACAGAGAATAAATAAGCCGGAAATTTCGTCCGGCTTATTTATTGTAGCAATGAGGTTAGGAATAAAGCTGAAACACAACAACTAGAGCTGGAATGAACCCATTCGAGTTTTCAAGTTGTGCGCTAGGCTACTAATCTGCTGACAAGCCACAGCCGTTTGTGAAGCTCCCTCAGCCATCTCTGTTGAAGCACTATTAATATGCTCCACACTGCGATTCAGCTCTTCGGATACAGAATTCTGCTCACTGCACGCCGTTGCGATTTGTGTGCTCATTTGCGCTATGTTATCGACAGAATGTTCAATTTCTTTTATCTACATCTTTTCATGAGCGCTTCTCGGCGTAGATCCAAGATCTCATCGATGAGCTTTTCTTTCGCATTTATCCCAAAATGCTGGGCATAATTTTTTACTTTTGCTATCTCATTAGGCTGCAAGCGGTACACCTCTTTCTTTAAACGCGCTTCTGCTTCACTTCTAATCAGACCTTGCTCTTGTAACAATTTAATGATGGTTTCATCGGTTGGATTTACTGCTCTAGCCATGGTGCTCTATCTATCAATTTGAGTTCTAGCCATATGGCTAGATGAATGACGCCGCACAACTTATAGAGCAAAGATGACAGCTTGATTGCAGTGAATGCAATTCGTTGACTGTTGGTATTATTTTCCACCGCTTCAACGGCCACACACTCATACCTCCACCCTCACCATTGAATAAAGATCACATTCTGATAACAATTTTCAGCACTGGCTTAGATGTCATCCATATTTAACGTGCAAGTAACATTTATAAACAAGAATGATTGCTCTAGTTCAAATGATGGAAAAATAAGATGAAATTTTCGCAGTGGAGCCTTTTATTAAGTAGCTTGATAGCGTTACCCAGCATTGCAGATACCGACGTTTACCTAACGAATAACTCTGATCAACCGTTAACTATTCAAGTAAAACATGAAGGTAGTGATTTGCTTCAATACGGAGAAGAGTGGCAACAACATGTGCAGGTACTTGGTCCGTGGGAAACTAAATCTGTATTAAGCTTCAACCGCTGGGAGGGCGTGAAATCAAATCAAACTTACCGTTTTGAAACGGTGGTTTCTAGCCCCGAAGGTGAAAGCATAACACTCAATCAAATAATGGAAGGCCATTGGTACAATTCGACCATTGAATACGGCTTATCCGCAGCCGATGTCGAGTTATCTCTCAAAGATGATCGTAACATTCATCGTGCCAACACTAAAGCTTTTGGTACGAGAGAAACCGAACTGGCATTTAAGTCAGACAGTACCGCTCGATATGATGATCTTTACTACACCATCACGCCAAGCAAGGTAGCGGAGTCTGTCGACAGCGAAGAACAAAACCTTAAGTTGATGACTTATAACATCTGGGCGTTGACGGCTATTGCATCGCACATTGGAGATCGTTACGAACTGATTCCTCAACATGTAAAAGGTTACGATGTTTTGGCGCTGCAAGAGGTGTTTGCCAGCGGTCGTGAAGCATTCTTACGTGAGTTAGCCAAGGAATATCCTTACCAAACAAAGATGTTAGATAAAGAAGGCGTTAATATTCATGATGGTGGCGTAATCATAGTTAGTCGCTACCCTATCGTGAATGAAGCGCAATATGTCTTTCCCGATTGCTCTGGTACAGACTGCTTTGCCGATAAAGGCGTAAATTATGCGGAAATAATTAAAGGTGGTCAGGCTTACCATGTGTTTGCTACCCATACCGCATCTTTCGATACAGACACCGCCCGTGAGTATCGTCAGCGCCAGTTCAAACAAATCCGCGCACTCGCCCAATCTCTTAACATTCCTTCAAGCGAAACTGTGGTATACAGCGGCGACTTTAACGTCAACAAAAGAAAGTTCCCTGGTGACTACCAACAAATGATCGCTAACTTAAGCGCCATAGAGCCTCAGTACTCTGGTTACACGGAGTCAACCTTTGATCCCCGTATCAATAACTTCGCAGGTGAAGCGTTATCAGGTGGCGAAAACGTGGAATACCTTGACTATGTTATGGTGAGTAGTGAATACGGGGTGAAATCATTCAATGACAACCGTGTAGACGTGCCGCGCACAACCGCAGAGAGTTTATGGAAACACTATAACCTTTCTGACCATTTCCCAGTAAGCGCAACAATCAAGCCATGAAGAAAATCGCTTTGATAATCATGTCCGCCATTATGGCGGGCATGATATTTTTAACTTTCAGTCACGATGTTCAAAAAGAAGAGCTCGCTTCCTCTCCTTTCCCTAAGACAAAAAATCAGAGTGTCTCCAGTACATCACCACAAACAAGCAGCATCGTGCCCGATACAGATACTTCACCACAAACAGCTAAGCTCCCTTCCACAGTTCAAATAACGACTGAGCGATTAACTCAACTCAAAGGCAGGAAACTTGTCGCCCAACTTGAGACGTTTTGGCAAGAGTGTATGTTGAACCGTAGTTGTGAAGAGCAGGTCGCCTTGTTTGAGGCGCATTTATCTTCAGCTCGATTCCAGCTTTTGGCGAACTACCCTCAGCTCAGCAGCCAATGGCAAGAGAGTGTAGGAAATTTGTTATTTGATGAGCAACAATCACTGGCGTCGCGTGTTGCACAGCTGAAGAACGAAGCAAGAAGCATCTGGGGGGAATTGGCTGATGTTGTTTTTGCGGATGAGTTCGCGCTGTACGATTTCAACTTAGAAGCCCAAAAGCTGGACACTCAAAGCCCAGATAACTTTTTGCGAGCTTTCGAGCAACTCACCATTGACTGGCAAGAACATGCAGGTGCTATCGGGCTAACAAGCGACCAGGAAAAATATGAGCGTGCGGTCACCCTGATTCCTAATAGTATGAGCCTACCAGATCGCTTGGCGATCATCGCAGAGCTAGAACGAACTTACTTAACGAAAGAAGAAACTAAAAACATTCACGCTCGTGAGCAACAAATTGCTGAGCAAAAAGAGCAAGTCAGAGGTTACCAACAAGCATTGCAACAACTTGAGTCCAGGCTCAGAAAAGAGAGAGCCACAAGCCATTCAAATTTGTCAGAACCGGAATGGCAAAGCTATTACCAACAAGAAGTCGCGGATTTTCGTCGTGAATTTTTTTCTTCTTAATAATGCGCTTTGACTGACTGGGAACTTAAAAAGGCACGTTGCTAACCAGCCGTCGTGCCTTATGTTCAACTCTCTACTTTTAATTCAGAACAAATTTAAACCAAATACATCTTTCACATCAAATAGCACTTTTTCGGTTTTCTCGCGAGAACGCTCACTACCTTGTTTTAAAATATCAATCAGCTGCGCTTTATCATTCAAATACATAGCGCGCTTTTCTCGAATAGGGCGAAGCATCTCTTGTAAGCATTCTTCTAACACTTTCTTGGTCAAACCATCACCTAACCCACCTCGTCGATAATGGTCTTTTAGCTGTTCGACATAATTTTTATCATGATGAAAAGCATCGAGGTAGATAAATACAATATTCCCTTCGACTTGGCCAGGGTCCTCAATTTTCAGATGATTGGGATCGGTATACATAGATTTCACTGCCGCGGAAATCTCCTTTTCGGAGGCCCCTAAGTTGATTGCGTTCCCCATGCTTTTAGACATCTTATTTTTACCGTTAGTACTCGGCAAACGAGGTGCATCGCTAAGTAATGGACGGCATTCTCTAAGAACCTCTTTTCCACCTAGATGGTTTATTTTTCTTACGATTTCATTAGTTTGCTCCAACATCGGCAGCTGATCATCACCCACTGGTACTAGCGTCGCATGAAACCCCGTAATATCAGCAGCTTGAGAAATTGGATACGTTAAAAAGCCTGCGGGAATAGAGCGTTCAAAGCCTTTACTTTGAATCTCATTTTTAACCGTGGGGTTTCGCTCTAATCGTGCGATAGAAACAAGATTACTGTAATACATTGTCAACTCGGCTAACGCTGGAATTTGAGACTGCAACGTGATCGTAGTTTGAGTGGGGTTGATACCAACAGCCAAATAATCTGCAACGACATTGAGAATATTAGAGGATACCTTTGATGGGTTATGCGCGTTATCCGTCAGCCCTTGCATGTCCGCAACCAAGATCGTTTGCTCGTGCTCCGTTTGCAATTTGACTCGTTGTTGCAATGAACCAATATAGTGCCCTAGGTGTAATGGACCTGTTGCTCGATCTCCGGTAAGTATAATTTCACGCTGAGATGTATTTTTATGGCTATTCATATTTGTCTCCAAGTATTTAATAGATCGCTACTGGAGATAAAAAGATCAAACACTCTTAGCTACCATCCAGCAGCTTAAGAATGTAAGTATTCCGCGCCGCTCTATTTAGAGCGCCACCAAGAGAAGGTTGTTAATGAAGGGCGAACGTGTATTTTCATGTTTTTTAAACTAACAGCACACACCGCAGAACTCAATCTGTTTTGTACTGAATTAGAGTGAGTGTTCCAACAGCCAATTAAGAGGATTACATTGGTAAAGACATCGCAATGACCAAAACCGCACCAAATACCGAACCAGAGACAAACGCACACAGTACAGTTTTGTTGTGTTTCCTTTTCATTGATGAACTCCTATCCATAACTACGATGACCAGCCCTCACATCTAATACGCATGTGGATGCATCACGACAACGAGTTAACCAACATATCGCACGTAGGACCAGTACCGCTTTGTTAAATTGGGACCTCGTCCATAACTTGGAGTGTAAATGACTCCGGAACCTACAACAGAAGAAAATTTCATCACGTTACTGTCCTACCCTCCGGGTTTGTGGCTTAATAGGCAACAGGAACACTTTTTTCTTTTGCTGCGGATACTTACATGGAAGCTGTTTTACATCAGTTGCAATTCTCTTTGTCGATAACCGGACCTATCTGTTTGATGTTGGTACTTGGCGTTCTTTTTAAGCGCTTTGGTCTAATCAACGATAATTTTATCGAAGTAGGCTCTAAACTGGTGTTTCAAGTTACCTTGCCTGCAATGTTATTTGTCAGCATTGTGGCTTCAGAACACGACTTTTCCGCGGCAAGTGGATTCGTCAATTTCGGCGTCATCGCTAGTATTTCGTTTTTCATTTTCACCTACCTTTCCGTCAAACTTCTGTTCAAAGCATCGCCTGACCAAGGCGTTCTCATCCAAGGTGGGTTCCGAGCAAATACAGGTATTATTGGTATCGCTTACGTTGCCAATGCGTATGGTTCTCAAGGTGTGGCGCTAGCAGCGCTCTATGTCGCGGTCACCACATTTATTTATAACGTCCAAGCGGTAATTTGCTTATCGCCCAAGGGGGCAACGTCTGCCTCGCAAGCAGCAAAGATGATGGGCCGAACACTGACTAGGAATCCGCTCATAATCTCCATTGTTCTAGGAATGGCTTTTTATTTACTCGCTATTCCAGTACCGAATGTGGTTATTGACGCAGGAGACTACTTGTCCAAAATGACATTGCCTTTGGCGCTGTTGTGTACGGGTGGCTCACTTGACTTTAGCTTGATGAGAAAAGAGAAAGGTCCATCTTGGTTTGCGAGCAGTTACAAGCTCATCGTAGCGCCAGTCATCATCACCATGGGAGCTTACTTAGTAGGATTTCGAGGAATTGAGCTAGGTATTCTTTTCTTTATGAACGCCTCTCCAGTCGCTGCTGCCAGCTATGTCATGGCGCGTTCCATGGGGGGCAATGCCACATTAGCCGCAAATATCATCGCACTCACTACGGTGCTTTCTACCGTGACCTGTACGTTGGGCATCCTATTTCTTAAGTTCTACAACTTAATATAATTGGTCTGCGATAAAATAAAGACGCTAAACGGCATTGATGTCAGTTACTGGTCGTGATTCGCAAAAGTGAGCTTTCTTACCAGACGAAAAAATTCACTCGCTTCAGATTCCGACAAACAAGAAAAAAACTCTTTCTGTAAATTCGTCATGATTTGATGAACTTGCTTTAAAGCATTTGCCCCCTCTTTTGTCATGCTTAGCATTTTAAGGCGCTGATTCGATTTACTTTTAGACACTTGAACAAACCCTCTCTTTTCCAGATTGTCCACCATCCGCTTTGCTACACTTCGCTCAGTTCGAACCGCATCAGCCAACGCTTGCTGGCTCATAGGTTGAAATTCTTCTAAAGCGGCCAGTGCACTTGCCATTTCTAGTGTCATCAAATTTTGCCGAGAGAGCTCGGCTTGGGCACGATTGCGGTACATGCGCTGCATCACACCGCAGACAAACATAGGGCTTTGATCCAAAACGGAAATTGGGGAAATTTTCTGATCTTTCATCGTCGTTTTTCTTCTTTAGGCTTCCATTCGGTCGAAAAGGCTGTGCTGATACTGCACACAACACGCCGTCTTTCAGGCTCGCGTCATAGACGGTAACCACCAAGTGAAAACATAAAATAAAGAGCGCCGAAGCGCCCTTTAATCGTGTTAATTATCACTAGTATAACTCAGTTAAAACAACCGAGTCCTACTCGCTTTGCTGAGTGGGTTTAGTGCTGGTCTCAGACAGCTCTTCCTCCGACTCTTTTCTCGCACGTCGATCAAATAATCGCTCAACCACTACAAAGAAGATTGGGACGAAGAATATACCCAATATCGTGGCACTGATCATGCCACCAAGTACGCCGGTACCTACTGCGTTTTGACCTGCCGATCCCACACCTGAACTGATGGCAAGTGGTACCACACCCAAACCAAAAGCAAGCGATGTCATGATAATTGGGCGCAGACGAACGCGAACAGCATGTAAGGTTGCTTCGATAAGCCCAGCGCCTTTCTCATAGTAGTCCTTTGCAAACTCAACAATCAGAATCGCGTTTTTGGTTGCCAAGCCGACCGTCGTTAATAAGCTCACCTGGAAGAACACATCGTTATCCATACTGCGCGTCATTACCGCAAGCACAGCACCAAGCACACCAAGAGGAACAACTAACACCACGGCGAAAGGTACTGACCAACTTTCATACAAAGCGGCAAGAACTAAGAATACGACGAGGATAGATAGCGCATATAGCATTGGCGCTTGGTTTCCGGAAAGGCGCTCTTCATACGAAATACCATTCCAGTTCACCGTGAAACCTTCTGGTAGCTTTTCTACCATTGCTTCAATTTCTTCCATGGCTTCACCAGTACTTACACCAGGAGCTGCGCCGCCTTGAATGTTCATTGCTGGCAAACCATCAAAGCGCTGCAAAAGAGGAGAACCATAGGTCCACTCGCCACTCGCAAAAGCAGAGAAAGGCACCATCTCTCCTTTAGCGTTGCGTACGTACCATGAGTCGAAGTCTTTTGGCTGCATGCGGTATTCCGCATCACTTTGCACCATCACTTTCTTCACACGACCGCGGTCAATATAATCGTTAATGTAAGCCCCGCCCCATGCAGCTGACAGGATTTGGTTTACGTCATTGATACTGACATCCAAAGCACGAAGTTTGACGTGGTCAATGTTCACTTTGTACATTGGCGCATCTGCCTGACCGTTTGGACGAACACCAACAAGTTTCGGGTTTTGTGCTGCCATGCCCAGAAGCTGCCCTTGAGCCGCAACTAATGCATCGTGCCCTTTATTCAACGAGTCTTGGAGATAGAAATCGAAACCTGTCGAGTTACCTAGCTCTTGAATCGCTGGAGGGGCGAACGCAAACACCAAAGCTTCTTTAATAGTAGAGAAGTACCCCATCGCTCGACCAGTAATGGAAGCTGCATCGGCGCCTGGCGCTTCACGCTCAGACCAATCTTTCAGGCCGATAAATGCCATACCCATATTTTGGCCTTGGCCTGCGAAACTAAATCCAGCAACGGAGAAGACGGATTTTACATTGTCTTTTTCGTCTACTAGGTAAAAGTCACGCATTTTCTCAAGTGTTTTTTCCGTCTGTTCTTGTGTTGAGTTAGGCGGCAAAATAGCCATTGAGAATACTGTGCCTTGGTCTTCATCTGGCAAAAATGACGTTGGAAGGTTCATAAATAACCAGCCAGCACCTGCACTCATTGCCAAAAATACAACCAACATGCGACCTGTGCGTTTTAGAAGTTTAGCAACACCGGTTTCATAGCCAGCTGTCATCGCATCAAACTTGCGGTTAAACCAGCCAAAGAAGCCTTTCTTCTCTAGAAGCTCAGCATCGCCTTTTTTCAGCAACGTAGCGCACAATGCCGGAGTCAGAATTATCGCAACCAAAACGGAAAGCGTCATAGCCGCCACAATAGTTATCGAGAACTGACGGTAAATAACCCCGGTAGAACCAGACATAAACGCCATAGGGACGAATACCGCTGAAAGCGTCAACCCCACACCAATCAGGGCACCAGTGATCTGCCCCATCGATTTTTTGGTCGCTTCTTTGGGCTCTAAACCATCTTCATGCATCACACGCTCGACGTTTTCCACCACAACGATGGCATCGTCCACCAGCAAACCGATAGCCAGAACCATCGCGAACATGGTTAACGTGTTTACGCTAAATCCAGTCGCGTACAAAATAGCGAAGGTTCCGAGCAATACGACAGGCACTGCGATCGTTGGAATGATCGTCGCACGGAAGTTCTGCAAGAACAGGTACATGATTAAGAACACAAGAAGAATGGCTTCTAATAGCGTTTTAACCACTTCTTGAATCGAGGCTTTGACGAATGGCGTTGTTTCAAATGGGTAAGCAATCTGCAACCCTTCTGGGAACGTTGCACTCAGTTGTTCTAAACGCTCTTTCACCGCATTGGCTGTCTCAAGCGCGTTTGCGCCAGTACCTAATGAAATACCTAACCCCGATGCTGGGAAGCCATTATATTGGCCTCGAATATCATAACTTTCTGCACCACGCTCAACGCGAGCTACATCTTTCAAATAAACATTCGAACCACTGGCGTCGGACTTAAGAATGATGTCTTGGAACTCTTCTACACTGCTCAAACGACTTGCAGAAGAAATCGTAGCATTCAACAACTGACCTTCCTGCGCAGGTGCCGCACCCAGTTGACCTGAAGAAACTTGCGCGTTCTGTTCACTGATCGCGTTCGCTACATCGATTGCGGTCAAGTTGAACTGCGTAAGCTTAAAAGGGTCCAGCCAAACTCGCATTGCATACTGCGCACCAAACGCCTGCACTTGTCCTACACCAGTTACACGACTTATCGGGTCTTGAATATTCGTTACAACAAAGTCGCCGATATCGTTTTCTGTAAAGTCAGGATCTTCAGAATAAACTGCGACAACCATGAGAAATGCCGTATTGGATTTATTGACGACAATACCTTGGTTTTGTACCTCCATCGGCAATGAAGTCAATGCCAATTGCAGTTTGTTCTGCACCTGTACTTGCGCGATATCAGGATCAGCTTCGCTATCAAACGTCAGGGTAATTGTCGCATTACCAAATGCATCACTGCTCGATGATAGGTAGCGAAGGTAATCTAATCCTGTCATGTTTTGCTCGATAACCTGCGTTACCGAGTCTTCAACGGTTTTTGCTGATGCACCTGGATAGCGAGCACTGATGGTGATCGTCGTCGGTGAAATCGTTGGGTATTGCGAGACGGGTAAATTGAATAATGACATTACCCCCGCCAACATCGTTAGAATCGCGAGAACCCAAGCAAATACCGGACGATCGATAAAAAATCGTGCCATGATTACTCCTGTTCACCGTTTTGGATAGTTACCGAACTGCCTGGCCCTACCTTTTGTAAACCGGCGGTAATGACTTTATCACCCGCGTTCAAACCATCAATAATGCGCCATTGGCTATTGATCGCTTCGGCAGTCTTCACTGGTTTCGCTTCCACTTTGTTCTCGCCATTAACCGTCATCACTGTCGCTTTACCTGTCGCATCACGAGATACCGTATTTTGTGGTATTAGAATCGCATCAGGGTCGACACCAGTAATGACCGTCGCACGAACAAACATTCCAGGTAGCAACAAACCGTCAGGGTTTGGGAATTCGGCACGAAGCGTCACGCTGCCCGTACTTTCGTTCACATTGACCTCAGTAAATTTCATTGTGCCTTTGTGTTCGTAAGTGCTGCCATCTTCAAGCATCAATGTAACTTGCGCAGAGTCATCTTCTTGCATATGGCCTTGGGAGAGTGATGCTTTCAAACGCAGCAGTTGCGCGGATGATTGCACAATATCAACATTGATAGGGTCAAGCTGCTGAATGGTCGCTAATTTGGCAGCTTGGTTAGCCGTAACCAACGCACCCGCTGTCACACTCGATTTACCGATCACTCCGCTAATCGGAGCTTTGACTTGCGTATAATCTAAGTTGATTTTTGCTGTGTTGATCTTGGCTTTTGCGACTAGGACCTGCGCTTTCGCTTCTTTGTATGCCGCTTCTGCTTCATCCAAGTCTTGTTGGCTGATGGATTTTTTGGTGATCAAGGTTCTGTAACGCTTCACCGTGGCATAGGTCGACTCTGCCGCAGCTTGCGCACGGATTAATTCCGCTTCAGCGCTCAGCAAATCCGCCTGAAATGATGAATCATCAATTTGATATAGCGACTGTCCTTGTTCAACAAGGCCACCTTCAACAAAATTTCGCTCCGAAATAATGCCAGTGACTTGCGGACGAACTTCCGCTTCTTTGAATGCTCGGCTACGACCCGGCAACTCTACTGTCAATGCTTGGCGCGTTGGCTGCACTGTTAACACTTCTACTTCGGTTGCGGGCGCAGGCCCCCCTCCTTGGCTCGATCCTTCTTCGCTAGGTTGACATCCAACCACAAAAAGGCTCGACGCAATCAGCAGAGATAGCGTGGTTTTACGTCTCATGAATTTTTCTCTCTTATCTACCGACAAGCCTTCAAGATTCCTTATTAAAAGCTTCTAGAATGACTTAATAATGACTAAAGGATGTATATCCAGAACAAATTAATTAGGATGATAAATACCCAGTGTTGTACATACAACAAAATTTACAGTTCTATACGCTTACGAAAAACGTTTATGGTAAAGGTGTTATGAAGTTCTCAAATTTGAAGATTTTGGGTTGGAAATCACATTTTCCTGTGTGCAATTGCAATGGTTAAAAAGCAGCAAAAGTGATGATAAAAGCATCATCACGCTGTACAGAGTTTGTTACCGCTGTCTAGGGTTATTTGCCCACTCTGGTATACGAACTAAAGTGAGAAAGGAATGTAAATATAGTCGAAATTTCACAAGTCAGGTTCGCCACTTATCTAAAAAATAACCCGCTAAGAAGCGGGTTATTTCGTCAGTGAGATTGCTGTTCTCAAGCTTATACTTTGAACTGACTGACCTGATGATCTAAACGTTGAGTTTGCTCTGACAACATGGCTAAAGAAGCTTGCGCTTGGTTTACGATTTCCACAATTGAAGTGCTACTGTCTGCAATGCCTTGTACGTTGCTATTTACTTCGTCACTTACTGTACTTTGCTGGCTCGCAGCCGTTGCAATGTGTGTATTCATCTCGTTCATACGTGAAATCGCGTTCAAGATTTCAGAAAGGGATTCACTCGCTCGGCCAGCGGACTTGATCGTTTCATCACTGCTATTTTGGCTACCGCGCATCACTTCTACAGCTTGTCCTGCACCAGATTGTAGCTTTTCAATCATGGTTTGGATTTCTCCCGTACTCTGTTGCGTACGACTGGCTAAAGAACGAACCTCGTCCGCTACCACAGCAAAGCCTCGCCCTTGCTCTCCAGCGCGAGCCGCTTCAATGGCTGCGTTAAGCGCTAATAAGTTTGTTTGCTCGGCAATACCACGAATTACATCCAGTACGGACGCAATGTTACTCACATCATGATCCAATGTGTTAATGACGTGGCTTGCGCTTTCGATTTCACTTGCGAGGCTACGAATTGAGCTAACCGTTTGATCCAAAATAACATTGGTATTGGTAAGTTCATCATTCGCTGTTTGGCTCGCAACCGCGGCTTCGTTAGCGCTATCGCTTACATTTCTGCTGGTGACTTGCATTTCGTGCACTGCCGCCGCTACCGCCTCACTATCTTTTTGCTGAGAAACGGTCGAGTTCGCGATGGTCTTGGTCAACGAGCTAAGATTTGCCATTTCGTTACGTAGGGTATTTGAGCTTTCAATTACCTGAGCGACTGTCACTTGAATTTTGGACACAAACTGGTTAAATGCGTCTGCTAAATTGCCAATTTCGTCTTGTGTTTTTACATCGATTCGCTGACTTAGATCACCTTCACCGGACGCAATTTCTGTCATCGCATTTTTAATATCATTGATAGGCTTCACAACCGTTTGCAACAACAAAAACGCCATCGCAATAGCGGCCAGAATAACAATCACAATGCCCGCTTCAAGAATGAGTTCTGCTCTTGTTGCAGCCGCTGATATTTCGTCCTTCAATTGGCTTTGCTTTTCTTCTATTGCATCTTTTACAACGTTAAGCTGCGCTCTAACCTCGATAAATTGGTCTTCAAAGGTATGTTTGTGCTCATTGTAGTAACCACGCCATTGAGATTGAGGTAAACGTAGCATCGCCTCATAACTTGCTAACCATTTTTCACCCAAAGAGACAAGCGTTCGAACTTCATTACCATGTGTAGAAGGCGTCACACCGGCTTGCGATAGCTCAATCATTTGTTCCATACGCGGCAGCGCTTTGTATGCGTTGTCTTTGTATTCACCGATGTGGTGATCAATATCGGTTTGAGTATCAGAAAGAGCAACACCTTGGATTGCAGATGTAGCTTGGTAAAGATCGCGGTAAGCATCCTCAATCGTTAATAAGTTCGGCACGATCTGTTCGTTGAGTGTCTCACTCAATTCAGATTGCTTCCAACTTGTCATAACGTTTAATACAGAGCTCACAATAAACAATCCAATAATCAATGACAGCGGAATCACTATCTTCTGCTTGATCGTTAAGTTCTGGAACATGAATAGACTCTCTTTATTTATGGTATACAAACTGCCGGAAATTATATCAAACAAATAGAGTATACTATTAGGTAAAAGAGGCTATTCAACATGAAATCTAATGACTTTTTGACAAGGGTTCTAATTTCAACAATTAGTTGATTTTATACAAAATTTAACAAAGAGATCTTTTCAAAAGATGCAAATTAAAATGCTCTTTCAAAACGAAAAATATGTAACAGAAAGTGAATTAAAAGGGACCACATTTTGAAGAATAGATCGACTCAATGATTTACTGAGAACACATACAAAACACAGTTCTTGGATTGAGCACCACCGCGGAATATGCAAAGGTCCGAACATTTCTTCTAAAGCTCAAAAAAACCATTGTTTATCTGACGTATTTAAGGGTACTCCTTGATGATGTTAGTCGTGATGTTGGCAGACAGGATGCTTACAAGTTTTCGAAGTTAACCAGTAGCACAGTGAACGATTCAGATTTTCTTGAGCGCCAAGGCAATAAAAAAGTTTGCTATTTTCCTCTCAAGAGACGCATTAAAGAAAATAATGCAACCTAGTCACAAAGTCTTGCTACATCTTCAGAAAAGAATGATGTTGCTAAACAAATCTGGTGCAGCATACACATTGAAGCTAAACTCGTTTAAGGAACTTTTTCATATCAATATGAGAAAACATAGATTTCTCAAAGTTACACCGACCATTCAACGATTAAACTAATGTTAGCGTACCGGTACGTCCAAAAACTCCATGCATGAACCATTTGAAAGAGCCAAAATGTTCCAACCCAACTTCGCCTCAGTGGAGTGGCGAGTCGTTTCGCTCGCTCTCCTACTCTCTCTTCCTAACACAGCTCAAGCGGATCCACTAGATAAGGAAATTAGCAACCTTCTCCAACAACGTTTTTCTATCGCGGTTTTGCTGTCCGACACTGACGCAATTGCGTTTGGTATTGGCGACTTTGATCCGAATGCATTATTTGATACCGCCAACCCAGAGTTCGGGACTGACGAGTCAATCAATGAACGTCGAAGCAAATCCGTATATGTTCTCCCTTACACGACTAACTTTGACATAGAGGGCAGCGAGGACTTACATGAGCTGTCGTTTAAGGCATTTACGATACAAACAGAGAATGATCTCAAACTATTCGGCACAAGTAAGGATCTTCTCAAGGAAAGGACATACGGTGCATCGATTGGTTATGGGTATCTATACAAAGCAAGTGAAAACGTCACCCTTAGCACCAGAACGACGACTCACCTTATGCGTTATAAAAACTCATTCTCTACCGATAATAAACTTTCATCCATCATTGGAAGAATCCTAGACGGCCGTGCCGTTAACGTTTCAGCATGGGCGGCAATAGTTCAACCATCCATTAAAGCCAAATACACGTCTCCCACAATTTGGGGGAAATGGCATGCCAGTTCGACATTGAATTCATTCATTGGGCACAGCTGGGGAAGCGCAAATAACGGCAATATAGGCAACCCTAAAGGTTGGTACCTATCTAATGAAATCACCGGTTACTACAATATTTATCACGGTGAGCAGGCTTTATTTACCGGGATTAAAAGAGTCGACCTTTCGCATGATTTAAGCGATGAACTGGGAAGTCCGCATTACTACGAAGCTTCTATAGGATGGCTATTTTATGCACCAAAGCCCTTTGATTGGTTGGACAATTTCGGCATAGGCGTTAACTTCAACTACGGCTCGACTCTCAGAGGCGGCAGCATTCAGCTTTACTACAACAAACAATAAAGCCGTCAATACAGGAACCAGTTGGTAGCATATATAACAAGAAGAACGAGAAGACACAAAAGGAATGGCAGAGTTAGCGTCTTCGCAAACTTTTTCATGAGACTTGGGTTATCAAACACCACACCTTCCGCTTCTCTTACCCTTCGCTCTTCGTCAAAATGCCATTTAATGGCTAAGTAGGCTCCTATCCCTAATACAATAAGCTTAAAAGCTCCAGCAAAGTAAGGAAAGAAATTAGCCCAACTGTCATTCATTATCCATCTCCATCAAATTCAATATCAGCTTTGCGGTGGCAGAATCCAAAATTCATGTAGAATGCCCCCCTCAAAGTCAGACTCTCTGGCTAGCGCCAGTCTACTGCTCGAGATAGCTGTCCACAACTCTCTTTACCATATCGGCATCTATTAATTATTTAATAAATAATAAGAAAGACACTAGCACACTTGCTGAAAAGTAAGTGTCAGTTTGGATTGAAACTCATCAGAAATCGAAAATGGTCCGCAGTCGACTTGTTGATCTAGTGAAAGCCGAATTACCTAGCGCCAAATCGTTCGCTAGTATAAAAATGTAGCCTATCGCACTTCTGGTCGAGTGCTAACGAACTTATGATGCATATGTCATTAGCAGTGCAATTTTAAGTTTATCAATTAGCTAAAGTTTCCCACCTTAACTGCCAGTAAGTTTGCTGTGTTTGAGATGATCTCGACATGACTAGTGTATAAATAGTATGGAGGTTCAAAGTGAAGGCAAGGCAATTTTCCTTACTAAAAATATTGTTTTTGTAATTTTATTTCAGGATTATCGAAACCATCATAAGGATAATTCGAACTAATCTTAATCCATGCTCCTTCAGTTACATTTGCTTTCTTTTACTCACTTCTCGCGACTATTAGTGGCATTTTGAGACAATTTCCTACACTCCTTTCTTTCCCTTAGTTGATATAAATCATGGTTAGAAGAAAACAGAATCACCTGTATTTCTCGATACATGAATCCAAACTGCCCGACTTTTCGTAACTAAATTACAGATAGACACGATTTTTAGTATGGCACGTTTTTGAGGAACCAAGATGTTAGATACCCTCATGCTGTCGCGGATCCAGTTCGCGGCCAATATCAGCTTTCACATTCTCTTCCCGACCATCACCATCGCGTTGGCATGGATGTTGGTGTTTTTCAAGTGGCGATATAACCGCACCCAAGCCCCCGTATGGCTCGATGTTTATTACTTCTGGGTCAAGATATTCGCTCTTACTTTCGCCTTAGGTGTAGTATCCGGCATTACGATGAGTTTCCAGTTTGGTACCAACTGGCCAGGCTTTATGGAACGAGTCGGTAACGTAGCAGGACCATTGCTCGGATACGAAGTGATGACCGCCTTCTTTATGGAAGCCACCTTCCTTGGCGTGATGCTTTTTGGACGAGGACGAGTGCCGGAATGGGTTCATACTCTCGCCACCGTTCTGGTTGCTGTTGGGACAAGTATGTCCGCGTTTTGGATTCTAGTGCTTAACAGCTGGATGCACACACCAAGTGGCTATGAAGTGATTGACGGAATTGTACATGTAACCAGTTGGAAGGAAGTTATTTTCAATCCTTCTTTACCTTACCGTCTTCTGCACACGCTATTAGCATCGGCGCTGACTGCCAGCTTCTTGATTGCGGGTATCTCAGCTTATCAAATAATGAAAAAGCCAGATCACCGCTCAGCCAAACTTGGCCTAAAAGTCGCGCTGTTCGCGGCGGCTGGATTCATCCCAATTCAAATCTTTGTCGGTGACCTTCACGGGTTAAACACGCTTGAACATCAACCTGCAAAAATCGCAGCGATGGAAGGCGTGTGGGAGACCGAGCAAGGCGCGCCTCTTCTTCTGTTTGCGATGCCAAATGAAGAAACTCGCAGCAATGATTTTGAAGTGGGCATCCCAAAGCTGGCGAGTTTGATTCTTACGCATGACTTAGATGGGGAAATCCAAGGACTTAACGAGTTTGCACCTGACCACCCGCCAGTGAAGCCCTTGTTCTTTGGTTTCCGCGTGATGGTTGGTGTTGGTGTCCTTATGTTGCTTGTTAGCTGGTATGGCGCGGTGAAGCTAGCACGTAAAAAAGCGCTACCTAAACCTTACCTGTACACGGTATTAGCCATGACGTTCTCTGGTTGGATAGCCACACTGGCGGGTTGGTATGTTACTGAGATTGGTCGACAACCTTGGTTGGTCAGCGGTGTATTGCGAACATCCGAAGCCGTCACCACGGTTGCGAGCAGTAGCGTGATGACTTCGCTCATTATGTACTTAGCCATTTATGCTGCATTGCTGGTTGCGTACATCCATACCCTATTCTATTTGGCGCGCAAAGACGTTGCAGCCCATGAAGTCCCACTGACACAACAAGAGGCCTAATCATGCTCGACTATCTACCAGAAATTTATCTTCTGCTGCTTGGCTTCTCGGTCTTTATGTATGCCGTGCTCGACGGCTACGATCTTGGCGTCGGTATCCTTTTACCGAGTGATAATGAAGCGCAACGTGACCGAATGATAGCGTCTATCGGCCCTTTCTGGGATGCGAATGAAACGTGGTTGGTGTTAGCCGTCGGTATTCTGCTGATTGCCTTTCCTACTGCTCATAGCTTGATTTTGACGGAACTTTATATGCCGACCGCGATTATGCTTATCGCACTGATCATGCGTGGCGTGGCGTTCGACTTCCGAGCCAAAGCGAACTCGGATCATAAACCTCACTGGGATTGGTGCTTCAGAATTGGCTCGTTAGTCACCGCGCTAACCCAAGGCTACATGGTGGGTCGTTACATCATGGGATTTGAACAATCAACCGAAGCATTTGGCTTTGCTTGGTTAAGCGCACTTTGTGTAGCGGCGGCGTACGTTTACATCGGTGGCGCATGGTTAGTACTAAAAACGGAAGGTGATTTGCAAATACGCTCGGCCCGTTGGTCTCGCCGTGCTGGTTGGTTAGCAGCCTTAGGAATCTTGGTGGTTAGCGTTGTAAACCCAATTGTAAATCAACAAGTTGCCTTGCGTTGGTTCAGCTTCCCAGAAATCTTGTTGCTTGCCCCAGTTCCGTTAATTGTATTGGCAACCATCTTCCTAGTTGATCGCTATTTGCGTCAGGTTCCAATGGTGAATGATCTGGGTGTGCGCTGGCCTTTCTTTGGTGTCACTGTCATTTTCGCGTTGAGCTTTCTCGGGCTTGCGTATAGCTTCTTCCCAGAAGTTGTGCCGGGATTAATGACCGCACAACAAGCGGCCTCCTCACCTGCGACATTAATAATCGTGGGCTACGGTGTGATGATTGTTATGCCGGTGATATTGCTTTACACCTTTGTGGTATACCGGATCTTCAAAGGCAAAGCGACAGAACTTAGCTACAAGTAGGAAGGGAATTCCTCAACAAAGCGCCGCTGCTCATGCGGCGTTTTTTTTTGCAGTACTCACGACTAAAGTATCTACCCAAGGCGACTGAGTGGAAACGCTTGAGAATGTAACGGCAGCCAGTAGTTTGTTCCTAACTAGAACGAAATAACCATTTCTCAACGATGGCGATACAGGCACAAAAACAGAAAGAACATTTGATGTTACAAAAGGTAGACCACCACTTTAAAACGCTTTGAGTATTTTTTGCGCTCAATGAGGTGCAAGTATACTTATGCTTTTTATGACTTGTGAACACTCAATTGCATGTTATGTTGCTGTTGAAATCGTACATGAAATAAGGACAAGAACATGAAGATAAGATGCAAAACGACGCAAAGCATTGAAAAATTTAACCCTGATGACCTCAATCTAAACACAGATCTCTTTGGTATGATTGCTGTTGTATTCGTGTTCATGGCTGTTTTGCTTAGCATCTAGTAGCACTACGTTCATTCTTGTGGCCGTATTCATACCTCATGTGATATGGGTGCTAAATTCTAGATTAAAGCGGATGTGCTAACCCGCACCAATCAGATTATGGCTGCCTCTGTATAGCATCTTCAATTTTGGCGTTGTATAGAGGTGAGATGTGAATAGTTGGCTTGTAGATAGAATGGCGCTTGCACCTTGAGCACTCTTGTGTACTTTCAATGACGCATTACTTTAGTGTAGATACGAAAAAAGGCCTGATAAATCAGACCTTTTAGAATGTGGCGGTGAGTGAGAGATTCGAACTCTCGATACGTTGCCGTATACACACTTTCCAGGCGTGCTCCTTCAGCCACTCGGACAACTCACCGAATCAAATTTTGGCTAGCATCATTGGCTAACGAGGCGCTAATTTAATGATTATGTGCCTGATGGTCAAGGCTAAACATAAAAAAAAGCGCCCTTTTCGAATCGATTGCTCACTAAGTAACTAAATTGAGCAAAACTGGGGCATTTACATGCTTTGAGAATAACCGGGAACACGGAACCAACGGCGGCACATGTCCAAGAAGTACCCATACAACACACCCATGCCACAAGAAATAACAGCGTTACTTGCCACTGCGGTCACAATTTGATCTGTAGACGCGCCAACTGCGAATAAAATACCCGCATAAACTGGAGATTGAAATAGTACATAAGCGACCAGATCAGAGATGTTCTTCATAAAGGAAGACGGCGACACCTTACTACCTTGATGCAGCACCCAATCACGAAAAACCCCATACGGCCAAGCAATGGCGATATTCACTGGAATCGATAGCGTACGCGATGCTAGAGATTGCTCAAATGTCATCCCTGAAATCAAAATCTCGACAATCATCCCTGTGATAAAGCAAAAAACAACCATAGCAAAGGTATCCGCTGCGGCGTGACGAATACAAAATGGTCCACGAGACTTCATTTACAAAACCCTTAAAATCAAACACTGCAATTAATAAAAATAATAAAACTATTAACCACTAAAAAGACACCAAGCCAGTTAATGATGCAATTAGAGCACACAAAAACTAGCTTATGGTTCTGTATTTAAAATTAAGTTGTAAATTTATAACCAACTTTTAAAGTAAAAGTAGTTTTTTTCACCAATGGCGAGTAAAAACGCCTAAAATTACGTAAAAATGGTACAAAAACACGGATTTCACTTACATAAAAAGGGGTTACGATAATTATTTTGGCGTAAAGTTAGAACAAAACTCGGACTGTAAACAGTCACTCCTATAGCTTATGCTACCAAGCTGCGAAAATTCAGAGTATTACCGATATAATCACAGTAGAAGGTCTTGCTGCTTTACTCGTAAAAGTAAAACTGCAAGCCTGTTCATTGCAGGTTAGAAGAGTTTGTCACGAAGCTGGATGACGTATGAATAGTAAGAACAATTCACAGTTGCGCCATATTGATTCAGTTATGGTGAGGCCAGCAAAATCGTTAATGTATCGATATCATCTTGGTCTGGGGATTGCTGACGCTTTAAGTTACTTCTTATCCGTTCAGCGACTGAAGAAACGTCGTCACTGAGTTCAAGGGGAGCCTCCGCAATGATCGCTGAAATAGCCTCAAGTGCTTCATTAAGATGTCCATTATCTAGAGCGACATAGAAGTTGAGTAACCACTTTTCAGCATTAAAGCTATCTGCTGCATTTCCATCAAAGTCCGATTGGTACTGATATAACTGTGTCGCATGAAGATACAGTGCATCATTTAATTCAGACTCCACTATTGGTTTCGCTATTATGTGATCTGCTCCTACATTAATCATACGCTCTTGTGTTTCTTTGAACACATCCGCTGTACAGCCAAAAATCAGTACCGACTTAGCAGGTGAACTCATTGCTCGAATGGCTGATATGGCCCCAACGCCATCTAGAACAGGCATATGATTATCCATCAGTATCAAATCAAATGGTTTGATCGCAACCTCATCGACTGCAAGCTGACCATTTTCGACACTTGTGCACTCAAAGCCCTTGGCTCGGAGGAAAGTTTCCATAATGATCGCATTTGTTCGGTTGTCTTCAACAATGAGTGCTTTCAACCCTTTACAGTTCAATTTATGTGTATTGATTGACTCTACTTTACCTGGCTTGCAAGGTGTAAGGGCAATCTCGACAGTAAAAGTCGTTCCAGCGTCCTCCTGACTCTCTACAACCACTTGCCCACCCATATGTTCCGCGATTTCTTTGACTATTGCTAAACCAAGCCCTGTACCACCAAACCGTCTAGTCGTTGATGACTCCGCTTGCTCAAAAGGACGAAAAATGCGTTTTTGTGCCTCTTTTGAAATACCAATCCCTGTATCTTTTACCTTTAGTATCAGCTTGGTGCCAGCCTTACTCGATTTCTCGGCTAGCTCTACCTCTACTATGCCACGATCGGTGAACTTAACAGCGTTATTGAGTAGATTGAACAGTACTTGACGTAAACGGGCTTTGTCATTGTTGTACCAACGACCCGTTGGTAAATGCGAGACGACTCTAAAGCGAAGACCTTTTTCTGCACACAGCGTTTGATAAACACTCTTGATACTGCCGATAATCGACTCAATTGGGAAAGGCTTATTTTCAAACTCAACATGCCCTTGTTCAATTTTTGAGTAATCTAAAATCTCATTGAGTAATGTCATCATGTGATCACCTGAATCATAAAGTGTTCTCAGGTGCTTACGCTGCTCATCGGTAAGTGGTGTTTTTAACAGTATCTGGGCAGTTCCTAGTACACCGTTCATTGGTGTGCGAATCTCGTGGGACAATGTGGCTAAGAATGCCGTTTTAGCGTTTGTCGAAGCCTGAGCTTTTATTCTCTCCTGCTCTAAATAGATCGTCTTTTCATTGAACTTCTCGATAAGCTGTCCGATTTCGTCATCGCTATCATAGTCAATATCTATGATCCCACCAGTTTTCGAGTCATCAATCTTAGCGGCAATGCGAACAATTGGTTCAACAATATAGCGATTCAGTAAGTAGTAACCGACCAAGACACACAAGAGCAAAAATGGAATGATCCTCCCCTCAACGCTCATCACTTGTTCAAACACTTGATCAGCGACTTTAGCTTTTGCGTTGACAACTTCCATGCGCCAATCGAACTCTCCGAAATCAAGCTCGCTGACATAAATTTCGTCCGTCAGTTGAAAGTTGTGTTCAATAATCACGTTTGAGTCAGCATCGCGAACCACTACCCCCAAAGAATGCTGGTTCGTGTGCTCTCGAATAAACTGAAAAAGTGCATCAAGTGATAGGTCTACCGTTACAACTCCAGCGAATCGACCGTTTTGGTAGTACGGAGAAGACGCGGTAATCATCTGGACCTGAGTAAAGGTATCGATGTAAACCGTAGACCAACTAACAGAACCTACCGGAGCATCGGCGGCAGCGACATACCAGGGTTCATTATCATAACCGCCAGATTCGGGGTTATTGTAGGAGTGAATTTGGTCAATACCACTATCACTGTTTTTATTGAAGAATAGACTTCTATATCTCCATTGTTCTGCTTTGAGCTCGGGTTTAGGCCATACGCCACCACTAACAAGCATCTTGTCACTCAATTGAAGAATATGTGGAATTATTGTGTTGAGAGATTGAATATTTTCAGTCCCTTGGGCTAGCCCTACTAAGCTGCTCAATACACCTGTAGAACTGAGGAGGGGCTCTTTTATCTCAAGAGCCAGGAGTTGGGTACGTAACTCTAGGTTTTGCTCTAGCTTTTGTCTAACCGGTGGCTCAACAACCAAATAGGCGACAGAACCGATAGTGGCGATAAAGAAGCACAGGTAAAGTGTTAGGGCGAGAATGCTTTTTTTTCTAAGTGATGAGCGAATTTCCATAGATGTGTGAATCATTCCCTAATATCGATTTATCACTAATTGATTGGTAAGATGAGCGCAATCAACCAGCCCATTAACAAATGGTATTCTATTTTGAAACTACAAGACATCCTTTCTCTCCTAGAACTTGACGGTAAACTACTAAACCTAGCAAAAACTCAAGGCTTTGTAACAGCGATGGCTGCAGCGCCAAACGTATTAATGCCTCAAGAGTGGTTGCCATTCTTATGGGGTGGAGAAGAAACAGCGCCATTTACTGACGGTGAACAACTAGAGCAGTACATTGACGAGATTGTACAAATGTGGAACCAAACTCGTCCCGCTCTCCTAGAAGGCACTTGGCAGTGGCCTGCAGGGTGCGCGCTAGATGAGCAAGACATTGTAACAAGTCAGGCTCGCGATTTCTGTGAAGGTGTATTACAAGGCTGGCAACTTGCGCGTGATGACTGGGAAACGTTGATGCCTGAGGATAGCGAAGATAATGCACTACTCGGTGGTGTTTTACTTTCTCTTACTATGCTTTACGACCCAGAAACAACCATTGAAACATTGGCCGAACAAGGTATGGAAGGCTTAGAGCAGTTTGAAGAGATCTTCAATGCAATGCCAGTGATGTTATGTGGCCTTACCCAGCGCGGTGTTGCATTAGCTGAAGAACAATAGACGCAACGCTGTCGACCATCAAGATTGAACGGCTGAATAGACAAAAAGCTCTCCAAATGGAGAGCTTTTTTGATCATGTTAAAATTACATGTGGAATATACCGCGCCATATCTTGAGTCACTAAGCTACTGTCTTCCCTAATCGAAATACCGGCAGCTCTATCATTGACCAACCAACTGCCAATTAACGTATGGTTTTGCCCAAACTTAGGTAGTGGATGGTATTGCTGGACGATATTAAATTTAGATTCATAAGGCCCTGACGTTTTAACAAAACGTTTTCCATCGATGACGATCTCGATGTTCGCGCCCTCTCGAGAAAATAGTGGCTTGATGACATAATCTCTCATAGTGTTCGCTTTTGAATCGTTAGCAAAATAAGCGGGCAAAAGGTTCGGGTGGTTAGGAAAACGCTCCCACAATAACGGTAAAAGTGCTTTATTGGATAGAATCGACTTCCACATCGGTTCTAACCAGTTTACGTTCGCAGTCGCTAAGTACTTCGCATATTCCTCTTCAAACATAAACTCCCAAGGGTAAAGCTTAAACATCCAACGAATCGCTCTGTCGTCAGCATCCACAAACAGACCATCTTCCGTCACTCCAATATCTTCGACATGCACGAATGCCGTTGCTAACCCTGCCTCTCGCGCGCAATCCTCTAAATACTGGACAGTCCCTTTATCTTCTTCAGTGTACTTGCAGCAGCTAAAGTGAAGTGTTTGTCCTGGTTGGTATTTTGCTATTTCGGCAAAGCGCTCGATCAAAAAGTCTTGAAGAATATTGAATTGATCCGCGCTCTGGTGAACTCGACCTTTATTTACAACACCTTCTAGCCACACCCACTGCCAAAAGCCAGTTTCAAACAAGCTGGTTGGCGTATCCGCATTGTTTTCCAGTAATTTTGCAGGCGAGGTCCCGTTGTACGCGAAATCCAGCCGCGAATAAAGCGAAGGTTCGCTTCGTCTCCATGAAGAAGCGACCTGCTCCCACATAGATTCAGGGATCGCACATTGCGTCAGCAACCGCTCACTCCGAACGACTTCATCCACAATAGCCAGGCACATCTGATGCAGCTCTTCAGTGGGCGCTTCTATATCGCGCTCAATTTGCTCCAGCGTGAATTGATAGTAAGCACTCTCATCCCAATACGGTTGGTCATACATGGTATGGAAACCAAAACCAAACTGGCGTGCTAATTCACGCCAGTTTTCGCGCTCTTGTATTTCTCGTCGAAACATAGTGCTTTTTAACCGCCTCGACTGACCGACACCGCTTTACCAAACCCGCCTCGAGACATCGCCCTGCCAATGGTGCCGCCACCACGTTTATTAAGGCTATTCGTCGCAACTTTGGTCGGCTGATTTCGGTAGGAGCCAAAGAATTGTCCTGCTCCATTATAGAATTTGGATTTATAACGGTACATCGGCTCTGAGTAATAGCTCTTGTTATAACCTTTCAACCCGCTTAATGAGCGACTGTAAAAAAAACCGCCAAAGTTAGGTACATAAGCTCGGGAACTGGAACTGTAGTAACAATCATCCTCGTAGAAATCATTCTCGCATTCGAACTCGCTGCGGTAGCGAGGGGCATTTTGTTCGGCACGAGCTAAAGCTTCTTGGTATGCAATGTCACACTGTTCACTAAACTCAGGCGAGTTAGATTTACACTCATCAGCATCAGAAAAAATGTACCCTTCTGTTTTTGACTCGTACGTAGCAAAGAAGAAAATACCACCAAAGGCAGCAAAGGGAAGAATTTTCCCAAGCTTTAAGCTTTTGTCCATGGAAGAACGTTTAACGTTAGAACTCCGCTTCATCGTTCCTCCTAGTAGGTCATGCACGCGGCATTCAATACGCCAACGGAAACAGAAACTGCTGCTAATACAATACCGGCTGGCAGTTCATCTTTTTCGATACGCTCTGCCACTTTCGGAAGTAAAATAAAGCGTACAATTGCAAATGCAATAATTTGAGCAAGCATTGCAACAACGCCCCATACCATAAAATCGACGATATTGACTGAGTTTTTTGCCGCCCCCGAAATCGCGAGACAGTAACCAAGGAAGGCCCCACTTAGCGCAATCGCTGCTGCTGTATTTTGTTTTTCTTTGATCAGATGCCACTCATCGTATGGCGTCAACTTGACGTAGATGAACTTAAACGCCAATACAAAAATAATAGAAACAGAGAAATAGAGTAAAAAGTTTGGGAAGCCTGCTAACAGGCCAGCAATCATGTGCATTATTGTTCCTTGTTCATTTCTTTCCAGGCAAAATCTTCAATACGTTCATCTGCAATGTAAAACAGCTTGGTACTCGCGGGTACTTCAGCATCTAAATCTGGGTTGAGTTGAATACCATCGCCAATATCAAAAGCAATCAGCGTGGCATGATGGCGTCTTTTGAGAAAAACGAAGAGATTCTCAATAGTGGTGGCAGACTGACCCTCGGGATAAATAACTGAGTATTGCGTCATACCTCGTGTTGAAGCCAAAAGCTCCTGATGAAGCGCACTTGAGCCCGGGTCAACCGCCGCTTTTGCCAACATTTCTGCGCCAACAGCAGGTATGCATTCCGCTTTCGGGCAATGCTGACTTAGAAGTCGGCCTAGCGCTTCATCTTTAAAGTAAGCGACCAAATGAGCGGAAGGGTTTACAGATGCGCAGTATAGAGCGGCTGACAAGGTAATGTCGTCCGAGAGATTATCCACAATAATGCAAGCGGCTTCGGCAATATTGGCGTTTTTCATTTCTTGCGAATCGGTATAACTGGTCACTTTGATAAAACTGATTTCGCCAGGTAACGGGTTCTCTATTTCTGAACGGCTGCATAAAACAATCGGACGCTTTCCCTCTTCTTCATGTTGTAACATGCGAATAAGGTGCATCGTTCTCGATCCATTCCAGCCCAACAATACAATATGGTTTTCCACTCTTACTCTCCGTTTTCCTAAAATACCCGCTCGCCAATAGTCCATCGCTGCTCCAGCGACACGCCCCAATAATGCGGCGAATAAGCTCAAACCGCCGGGGATTACAAATAGCACGACAACCCATTTACCCAAATCTGTTACTGGAGAATGGTCGCCATAACCCACCGTACTCGCCGTAACCATGAGGTAATAGATAAAGTTAGCGAAACTGTCTGTTAATGCGGTTTCACCAGCGAGAACCAGCAGCCACCATGAAAGGCTCACATATAAGCCACTAAAGATGAGAAGGCTTCGGTTGCTCAATTTAAAAAGGTGTGAACTAAGCCACTTTTTAACTACTAACCACACCGCCATAAATTTATGACCTCGATATTCATTGATTGCATCAATAGTAACTCATTGATAGTAAGACACAAAAAAACCAGCCATATTCGGCTGGTTTTTGAGATTTACTTTCAGTTACGCCTACTTTTTAAGCATTACCTTTCACTTGCATATTTAGCTGCTCAGCAAAATCTAGCATGCGGTTAAGTGGTATAAGGGATTTAACACGCAGTTCTTCGTCAACAAAAATCTCGTGCTCTTTACCACCTTCACTAAGCGCTTTCTCAATTGCTTTCAAACCGTTCATTGCCATCCAAGGACAGTGTGCACAGCTGCGGCATGTTGCGCCTGCACCTGCGGTTGGTGCTTCGATAAGTTCTTTTTCTGGCACTAGTTGCTGCATTTTAAAGAAAATACCTTTGTCTGTCGCAACGATCATTTGTTTGTGAGGAAGCTCTTTCGCTGCTTTGATCAGCTGACTCGTTGATCCAACGGCATCGGCAAGTTCTACGACGCTTGCTGGTGACTCAGGGTGAACCAAAATAGCCGCATCTGGATACACGCTCTTCATTTTTCGTAACGCATCAGCAGAGAACTCATCATGAACCACACACTCACCCTGCCAAAGCAGCATATCTGCGCCAGTTTTGTTAGCGATGTACGATCCTAGGTGACGGTCTGGTCCCCAAATAATTGGCTTATCTTCAGCGTCTAAGTGTTCCACGATTTCAAGCGCAATACTCGATGTAACGACCCAGTCGGCACGGGCTTTAACCGCTGCTGAGGTGTTTGCGTAAACTACAACCGTATGATCAGGGTGAGCATCACAAAACTCGCTGAACTTATCCGCAGGACAGCCAAGGTCGAGCGAACATTCCGCTTCCAACGTTGGCATTAGAATGCGCTTTTCTGGTGTCAGAATTTTGGCCGACTCGCCCATAAAGCGAACACCACCAATAATCAATGTACTTGCAGGGTGACGATTACCAAACTTCGCCATTTCCAACGAGTCACCAACAAACCCGCCAGTGTCTTCAGCTAGGGCTTGAATCTCAGGGTCGGTATAATAGTGCGCGATAAGTACCGCATCTTTTTCTTTGAGTAACTTTTTAATACGCTCAATGTAAGATGCTTTTTCTTCTTCGCTTAATGGAACTGGTTTCGGTGGGAATGGGTAAACAGTGTCGATTTTATCTAATATATGGCTCATTGCTCTTGCTCTACGCAACTTCCTTTAATCCGAGTATTGTAACCTCGTTAATTTTCAAAAACCAACTTGTCGCGGGGATTTCTAGCGGTCTAGCCGTATATCTTTGTTACAGGTAGCATTTCCGAGTAGCGAAATTCGGTGCAACACAAGGTCAGAGGCTCTGCATCATTGCTATCGACTTAGCCGTTCTGCACCAACAGAAAATGGAAAAGAAAAAGGAAGCCGAAGCTTCCTTTTCAAAACATAACGTCTTACAGCTTAGAGCTGGCAAGTTTTGCAGATGCACTACCTGGGTATTCATCAACCACTTGTTGGTAGTACTTTTTCGCTTGAGCTGCATTGTTATTACGCTCAGCGATTTCGCCTAATTTAAGCAACGCATCGGCTCGCTTATTGGAGTCTTTGTAAGACACCACAGCGGCAAAACTTTTCACTGCATCCTCATCCTGCTTTTTAGCGAAGTACAACTGACCTAGCCAGTAGTGAGAATTCGCTGAATATGTAGAATCAGGATAATCTTTCTGGAACTGCTGGAACGCTGCAATTGCGCCAGTGTAGTCACGTTTCTTGAGGATGAGGTCGACTGCATTTTGGTATGCCGTTTGCTCATCAACATTTGGTGTGTACTGACCACCTGTTTTAGCCGGTTTCGCTTCTTGCGCAGGCGCGGATTTTATCTCTCCACGAACACGATCCAGCTCGACAAACAACTCACGTTGACGTTGCAACATTTGTTTCATTTCGTAGCTATTTCGCTCTAATTGACCACGCAATTCACTGATCTCTTGCGACATTTGGTCAATTTGCTGTTGCATTTGGAGCTGAACGCGATTGCGGTTTTGGAGCAAACGTTCTAGACGCTCTACTTCCGTTTCAGATGAACGGCTCTTAGAGACGGATGATGTGCTGTTGAGATCAGATACTGGAGCTGGTGCAGCGAACGCAAAGTTCGCTGCACTTGCCAGTAACGTAAGCGCAACAGCGCGCTTAGTGTTACTGAACATGAGGATTACCTCGAATTAGTATACTAGAACCGCGCGACGGTTCTTAGCGTAAACTTCATCTGATTGACCTAGAAGAAGTGGCTTCTCTTCACCGTAGCTAACGATTGAGATTTGGTCAGCTTGAACACCTAGTGCTTGTAGGTAGTTCGCTACTGCTTGTGCACGACGCTCACCTAGAGCAATGTTGTACTCAGGTGTACCGCGCTCATCAGCGTGACCTTCGATAGTTACGTTAAGTGCTGGGTTCTTGCTTAGGTAAGAAGCGTGAGCCGCTAGCATCTCTTCGTAATCTGCTGCAATTGTTGAGTTGTCAAAAGCAAAGTAGATTGTTTGAGTTTCACGTAGCGCTTGCTCTTTTAGCTCTTGCTCTGTCAACTGACCGCTTTGATCAATTGGCGTAGCTACTGTTGTTTCCACTGCGCCATTGTTGTTTGTTGCTGCACCAGTGTTAGAAGCAGCGTCGTCGCTTGAACTACACGCTGTAACAGCCATTACAGGAAGCGCGATTAGTAGCCCTTTTAGAACCTTGTTCAGTTGCATCTTATTTTCCTTTATTAATCAAACTTATTACTACAAAAACGGTGACCATGCAGGCGCTCGAACACGCCCATTTGTTGCCGGTAATCTAGCTTTGAATCGACCATCAATTGACACCATCGATAGTACGTTTTTCTTGTTGTAAATCGAGCTATACACAACCATGCCACCGTTTGGGGCAATACTAGGAGACTCATCAAGCAAGGTCTTAGTTAAGACTTGAAGAGCACCAGTTTCCAAATCTTGTTTCGCCAAATTAAATCCTGCGTTGCTGCGGTTCACCATAACTAGGAATCGCCCATCAGGAGTAATCTGACCACCCAAATTTTGGCTGCCTTGCCAAGTCAAACGGTCAATAGAACCGCTGCCCAAATTTACTTGATAAATCTGTGGTTTACCACCCCTATCCGATGTGAAAATCAACGATTTTCCATCCGGATGCCAGAACGGTTCCGTATTATTTGATCTGCCACGCGTAATTTGCGTCAGTTTACGAGTGTTAAGGTCAAACGTATAAACATGAAGCGAGCCTGTTTTAGAAAGAACAATCGCTAACTTATTGCCATCAGGCGAAAATCTTGGTGCACCATTGTGACGTGGGTATGAAGTAATTTTCTCACGTTCACCGGTGTAGATGTTCATTATGAAGATTTCTGCTTGGCCATTTTGGAAGCTAACATACGCAAGCTTTTTACCATCTGGTGACCACGCTGGTGACATTAATGGTTGCTTAGAGCGTAAAACCAGACGCTCATTGTAGCCATCGTAATCAGCGACTCGAAGTTGGTAAGGGAAACGGTCTTTATCGTTCACTACCACATATGCGATACGAGTCATGAAAGCGCCACGGTCGCCAGTCAACTGCTCATACACCAAATCAGAGATACGGTGAGCGTACTCACGCATACGAGGCCCTTGAACAGTGGCTACTTTATTGAACAGCACATGATCTTTTGACAGAACCAATTCACCGTCACTACCAAGCGCCTTACTCTTCCCACCCGTTAACTGACCACGCACAATATCAACAAGTTGATAGTTGATAACGTAGTCACCTTGGTCGTTTTGCTTGATTGAACCAGTCAATAGCGCATCCACGCCTAAATTGGTCCAAGCATCAAAATTAACTTCTGATTCACTGAACGGTGTTTGTGGCATTTTGCTCGTTGGAACTGGGCTAAATTTACCACTACGTTGTAAATCCGAGGCGATAACAGCAGAAACATCCGTTGGAAGCGCTTGTGTGCCCTCCCACTTAAACGGAACAACAGCAATTGGTCGTGCTGAATCAATACCATCGGTAATGACCAACTCTAATGCGGCATTCGCCACATTTGTCATACTGCTAAACAGTACAAACATTCCTAGTAAAAGGCGTCTAATCACGTCTTATTCCTTTTAGTCCAAAGCAACAGTTATGTTGATGTCTTTTAGTCTTTCATTGACCGCTGATTCTGAAGATTTAGGGAACGTCCCTACCTGAGCTATTGCTCGCTTCGCCGCAGCACATACTCGAGTATCACCACTCAAAACGGTAACACCAGAGACCATCATATCAGTTCCTGTCGGAATCAATTTGATGTTTACCCTACACTCCTTTCCCAGCAAGTAGTCATCCTTAATCAGCTTTTGCTGAATATTTTGAGTATAGATGGATGACATACGAGAAAGTTCGTCGTCAATAAATTGATTGCGCGCAGCACTGTTTTTACTGACCTCATCCTCGAGACCCGCAAAAATATCATCTAACGCGGCTTCTTGAGCTTTACGCTCACGCTCGGCACGCTCAGCTGCTTCTCTCGCTTTACGCTCTCGCTCCGCTGCCTCTTTTGCCGCTTTCTCTTTTGCAATGCGCTCTTGTTCAGCTTTTTCAGCAGCTTCACGCTCACGACGTGCTTTTTCTTCCGCTTCTTTTGCTGCTTTTTCACGAGCTAAACGTTCTTGCTCAGCTTTTGCTATAGCCGCTTCTTTTGCTAAACGCTCCTGCTCAGCTTTACGCACGGCTTCTTCTTTTGCCTTGCGCTCTTTTTCTAGCTTAGCAGCTCGCTCTTTTTCTTTGCGAACACGTTCTTCTTCCTGCTTGCGCTCTTGCTCTTTTTTCTTACGTGCAGCTTCTGCTTCTCGTGCCGCTTGAGCATCTTTCGCTTGCTGCTCTTTCAACTTGCGAATTTGCTCTTCTTCAGCTTTGCGGTTTTTTTCTAGCTGCTCTGCTTCGCGTCTCAGTTTATCAAGACGCTCTTGTTCTTTTTTCGCTGCCTTTTCGCGTTGCTGGCGAATTTCTTTCGCTTGTTGCTGCACAAGTTTTGGATCGATGACAACAGCTTGAACCATTTGCCCTGTAGGCTCTGGTTTAGACATGTTGAAGTCCGTCCCCCAAAGCAGGGCTGCAACTAGAATTGCATGCAAACCAACCGATATTGCTATCGGTTTGGCGTATTGGTTGGGTTTCTTCTTGTGATCTTTCATAGATAATTGATGTCTATTCCCTGATATCGGTCATTAGACCTACCTTAGGGATACCAGCTCGACTTAGTTCATCTAGCAATAGAACAACATCGGCATATGGTGTTGCCGCGTCGCCACCTACCGCAACTGGTGAATCCGGCTTAACCTCTCGCTCCGCTTTCACTCGCACAATAACATCTTGCAACGACAAACCTCGCTGAACTTCTTCATCATTTACGCTTAGGCCTAAATTACCCTCGCTATCAATTTCGATGATAATAAAGCTACTGTCAGTCTCGCCAGCAAGGTCTTGCATAGATTCTGCGGTCGATGTTTTCGGAAGATCAACGTCGACGCCTTGAGTCACAAATGGAGCGGTCGCCATAAAAATGATCAACAGTACGAGCATTACGTCGATATACGGAACAACGTTGATCTCCGCTGTCATTTTTCGCTTTTTAGGTTGATAACCCGCCATGCTTTATTCCTTATCCGCGCTGTCTCGGCCAGCCATCGCTTGACGATGAAGGATGCTGTGGAATTCTTCAGAAAATGTTGCGTAAGTGTGCTCTAGTTTACTCACTTTATTGCTTAGGCGGTTGTACGCCATTACTGCCGGAATAGCCGCAAATAGCCCCATCGCTGTCGCGATAAGTGCCTCGGCGATACCCGGTGCAACCATAGACAACGTAGCTTGCTTTACTTCACCCAGCGCAATAAAGGCGTGCATGATGCCCCAAACGGTACCAAATAGGCCGATATAAGGGCTTATAGAACCGACTGTTGCCAAAAACGGTAAGCTTGTTTCTAGCTCATCTACTTCACGAGAAACAGCAACGCGCATTGCGCGGCCAGTGCCTTCCATGATGTAAGCTGGTGAATTTGCGTTGCTCTTACGTAGGCGAGCAAACTCTGTAAAACCTGCGTAGAAGATTTCTTCTGTGCCTTCAATTTCGTCTTTACGCGCTTTTACTTTTTGGTAAAGCTGAGAAAGATCAGTACCCGACCAAAATTTGTCTTCAAACTGCTCTGCATTTTTTGATGCTTGAGAAAGCACTTTGCTGCGCTTGATGATCATTGCCCATGACACAATTGACATGCCAAGCAACGTCAGCATCACAAGCTTTACCAACAGACTGGCCTGAAGAAAGAGATCTAAAATGGAAATATCAGCAGTCACTATTTGTTAGCTCCGAATTTATAAAGGTTGGAATAGCTATTGGTTTCATTTTCTTATTATCGATACATGCTACCTTAACCGAGGCCTTGCACAATATCTTGCCTTGATCATTGACCAACTCTTGACAGAATTGCAGAGAAGCACGTTTTATTTCTGACACTCGGGTTACGACTGTCAGATGCTCGTCCAGCCTAGCCCCTTGGTTGAAATCGATATCCATGTGTCGGACAACAAAGCCGATATTTTGTTCCAGTAACACATGTTGAGAAATGCCTTTAGCACGTAACATCTCTGTCCGTGCGCGCTCAAAGAATTTTAGATAATTAGAATGATATACAACACCGCCCGCATCAGTGTCTTCATAGTACACGGTGATCGGCCAGTGAAAGAGATTTGATGTGCCTTGCAAGGGAGTACCAATATATTCAATTCTTTAAAGTAATTACTATAACTGAAGCGACAGCAATTGGTACCGAGCTAAGGAAATATTTTTGAAATTTGTAGAAAAAATAAAAGCTAGGCGAGATACCTAGCTTTTATTCGATGATTTAGTAACCGACTTTATTACAGCATATTTCAGCCTAAATGAAATAAAGTGCCGTTAGATAAATTAAGATAGCTAACGAGAAATAAGGACTAAACAAAACTTGCCAGTACCAGTTTCTTGGCTTGAAGCCCACCCCATACACCATGCTTGAACATACAGACCAAATCAGTGCTGGTGCGATGATTGAGTTAAAACCACCAATTGCTTGATGGTAAGCTTCAGGGTCCCACATCACCAATCCTACGTGCATAAAGCCAAGGATGAGAGATAAGACTCGTAGCAGAGTCTTATCCATTGGTGCGTGAAGTTTCGCTACCTTATCAGCGAGGTTACTCACTGTCTTTATCCATCATTTCTGAGTGCTCTAGCCAAAGAGCGTTGATGATACCGAATGCACAAGCAAGTAGTACACCTAGAATCCATGCGAAATACCACATAGTAAATGCTCCTTAGTAAAGTGAGTTTTTGTTGTCTTCAATGTACTGGTCATCAAGGCGACCAAACATCTTGTAGTAAGTCCAAGATGTGTAGCCAAGGATGATTGGCACCATAACAAACGCAACGCCTGTCATTAGGTTCAGAGTCAGCTCAGATGACGTTGCATCCCACATTGTTAAGCTGTGGCTTGGCATTAAGTCTGAAGGCATGATGAATGGGAACATCGCAAAACCTGCAGTAAAGATAACACCAGCAACACCCAAGCTTGAAGTAATGAACGAAATCGCACATTTTTCAAGACGAGATGCCAATACAGCGAGAAGCGGCATTGCAACACCTAGTACAGGAGCAGCCCATAGTAATGGGTAGTTTTCAAAATTCTTCATCCACGCACCAGCTTCACGGATAACCTCTTTGTTTAGAGGGTTAGAAGCTGCGTTAGTGTCGATACCGCCAACAATGACGTAGCCATCGATATTTTGGATCCAGAAACCAGCCGCTACAAACGCAGCAACCGTCAGTAAACCAGCCAACTGAGCAACGTTGCGCGCACGCACATGCACTTCGCCTGTTGTTTTCATTTGTAGCCAAGTAGAACCTTGCATCAAAATCATGAACAAGCTTACTAGACCACACAACAGTGCAAATGGGTTTAGTAGACCAAAGAATGAGCCATGGTATGTTGGCATCAAGAACTCACTCAATTGGAATGGTACACCTTGTAGAAGGTTGCCAAACGCTACACCAAAGATGATTGGCGGAACAAAACCACTGATTGAGATACAGATATCCCAGCTATTGCGCCATTTTGGATCTTCGATTTTAGAGCGGTAGTCTAGGCCAAGAGGACGAAGCCATAGCGCTGCTAGTGTCAAAATCATCGCTAAGTAGAAGCCTGAAAATGACGTTGCGTAAACCAAAGGCCAAGCTGCGAACAGTGCACCACCAGCAGTGATAAGCCAAACTTGGTTACCATCCCAGTGAGGAGCAATTGAGTTAATCATGACACGGCGTTGCGTGTCGTTTTTACCGATGATAGGTACAAGCGCGCCTACACCCATATCGAAGCCGTCTGTTACTGCAAAACCAACTAGTAGAACACCGATTAGTACCCACCAGATGAGTCGCAAGATTTCGTAATCAAACATCTTGTTATCTCCTTACCTTACGCTTCTACTTGGCGACTAACTTTGTCTTCAACAGAGTCAGCATTTTGCTCGAAGTGGTAGCGACCCGTTTTCAGGCTACTTGGGCCTTTACGAGCGAATTTCAACATTAGGTAAACTTCTGCAATCAGGAATACCGTGTATAGCGCCAGAATTGCGAAGAGTGAAGTCCAGATTTCACCTGCAGTTAGCGCAGAAGCTGCAACATGCACTGGTAGAATTTCACCTACAGCCCAAGGCTGACGGCCGTACTCAGCGACGAACCAACCCGCTTCAATTGCAATCCAAGGTAGTGGAATGCTAAATAGTGCAGCTTTTAGAATCCATTGTTTCTGTTCAATCTTCTGACGACACGTTTGGATAAACGCCGCACCAAAGACAAACAACATGATGAAGCCACAAGCAACCATGATACGGAATGACCAGAATAGCGGCCATACTGTTGGGATTGAGTCGTCCGCAGCAGCTTGGATTTGCTCTTCTGTTGCATCAACAACATTGTCTGTGTAGCGTTTTAGAAGTAGACCGTAACCTAGGTCACCTTTCACTTCATCAAACGCAGTCATGTTTTCTTCTGACTTGTCGCCCGCACGAAGCTTCTCTAGAAGTTCATAAGCGTACATGCCGTCACGAATACGATCGACGTGTTCATCACGTAAATCACGAAGACCTGTTACTTGCTCATCAAAAGAGCGTGTCGCGATAATACCCATTACGTAAGGGATCTTAATTGCGTAATCGGTATGCATCGTTTCCTGGTTAGGAACACCAAATAACGTAAATGCGGCAGGTGCAGGTTCAGTGTGCCACTCTGCTTCAATTGCAGCGAGTTTCACTTTTTGAACTTCACCAAGCTCGTAGCCAGATTCGTCACCAAGAACGATGGTAGATAAGATAGCTGCAATACCGAAAGAAGCAGCAATAGCAAACGAACGACGAGCAAACGCAATGTCACGACCTTTTAATAGGTAGTATGAACTGATGCCTAGAATAAACATTGCGCCACAAGTGTAACCAGAAGCAACCGTATGCACGAACTTAACCTGAGCAACTGGGTTTAGTACAACCTCAGAGAAGCTCACCATTTCCATTCGCATGGTTTCGAAGTTGAAATCTGCGCCTACTGGGTTTTGCATCCAGCCGTTTGCGATAAGAATCCAAAGAGCAGAGAAGTTAGAGCCTAGTGCCACAAGCCAGGTAACCGCTAAGTGTTGGCGTTTAGATAGACGATCCCACCCGAAGAAGAATAGACCAACAAAAGTTGACTCCAGGAAGAATGCGACAAGTGCTTCGATCGCTAGCGGTGCACCGAAGATATCACCTACATAGTGGGAGTAGTAAGACCAGTTCGTACCAAACTGGAACTCCATGGTAAGGCCTGTCGCCACACCAAGTGCAAAGTTAATACCGAATAGCTTACCCCAGAACTTGGTCATGTCCTTATAGATTTGCTTGTTCGTCATTACGTACATCGATTCCATAATGGCCAGAAGGAAGGCCATACCAAGGGTCAATGGTACGAATAGGAAGTGATACATCGCTGTCAGTGCAAACTGCAACCGCGATAGATCAACTACGTCAATCATGGTAACTCCTATGTGTCGGCTGAATGACACTCTCTACATATTGCAATCCATATTCAGGTGTTATTTACACTTGAAAAATGTTGAATTATCACAACTCATTGTTGCAAAAATGTGCTTCATTGGTTAGTTAATTGTTAAGCATCAGCTAATATAGCTGGGGCTAATATTACTTGTAAAAACAGATTGTTTCAAAAGGTTTATAGCCGTAACGCGCTTTGATATACATCAATGTTTATGCGCGGAATTTGCACAAAAATCCATCACATTGATCTAGATCAACCAGTATTGGATACGGATGTTAAGAGAGAGTAATCAGGAGAGAAATTAACCAGTTGCAAGCAAACATCGAGTTAACAATCAATGCTTTTTACTTACTAAACCAGTATGAGAAAAAATTCAAAAAATGTGAGTTTGGTCAACTTTAATGAAGCGCTGGGCAACAAAGGCCCAGCGAGGGAATCTTATTTTTCAATTCCGAAATGCAAATACGCACGATCTGTCGCGATTCTTCCACGCGGAGTGCGTTGTAAATAACCTTGCTGAATAAGATAAGGTTCAAGAACGTCTTCAATAGTGTCCTTTTCTTCACCTATCGCCGCTGCCATGTTGTCGAGCCCGACCGGACCACCACCAAATTTTTCCATAATCGCGAGTAGTAGCTTACGGTCCATGTAATCGAAGCCTTCGGCGTCCACATCAAGCATATTCAACGCCTTATCGGCAACATCGGCACAAATGTGACCATTGCCTTTTACTTCCGCATAATCACGAACACGGCGTAGCAAACGGTTAGCAATACGTGGTGTGCCACGCGCACGTCTTGCCACTTCCAATGCACCTTCAGGTTCCATTGATAAACCTAAACAATCCGCGCTTCGCTGCACGATATCTTGGAGGTCTTTTATCTTATAAAACTCAAGGCGCTGAGTAATACCAAAGCGGTCGCGCAATGGTGACGTCAAAGAGCCCGCTCGGGTCGTCGCACCAATTAACGTAAACGGTGGTAAATCGATCTTAATAGAACGAGCGGCCGGACCTTCACCGATCATAATATCCAGTTGATAATCTTCCATCGCCGGATATAGCACCTCTTCAACCATCGGACTCAAGCGGTGAATCTCATCGATGAACAACACATCGTTTTCTTCGAGGTTGGTTAACAGCGCGGCCAAATCGCCTGCTTTCTCAAGTACAGGGCCTGAAGTAGTGCGAATGTTCACTTCCATTTCATTGGCAACGATGTTCGCAAGTGTGGTTTTACCCAAACCTGGGGGACCAAAAATCAAAAGGTGATCAAGTGCTTCGCTACGTAACTGAGCAGCTTTAATGAAGATTTCCATTTGGTCACGGACATGGTCCTGACCTTGGTAATCCGCTAATTTTTTTGGCCGAATAGCACGATCAATGACATCTTCATCACGAAAGGCAGGGTTTTCTGGCGCGATTAAACGATCGGCTTCAATCATCTTTTTACCTTGAAAAATGGTTACCTGAGAGAATAATACCGCTCGTTTAACAGCAAGTGGCATATTTCTATATCTCGTCATCCTGTACAGCGACGAAGGAGCGTGATACAGGATCTTCTATCCGAGCGATTTATGGTCAAATTGTTTCATTAACCGCTCAGCGTGCTGCTATTAGATTCCCAGTCTCGCCAGGCTCGCTGGAATGACACAAAAAACATCGTTAAGCGATTGGCATTAACCTTAGAGAATGAGTTATCTTGAACAAATGTTCACTGTGCAACTTGCGTTACACCATTGATTTTAGAGCTTCACGGATCATTTGCTCACTGCTCATGTCCGGTTTAGCGATCTGAGATACCACTTTCGACGCTTGAGTCGGCTTGTAACCTAGAGCTAGAAGCGCACTGATTGCTTCTTCTTCCGCGTTGTTGGATGTCGCACTAGAATCCGCAGGAGCAGCATCCGTAAATGGTGTAAATAGATCGCCAGCGCCCCACCCTTTCAAGCGGTCTTTCATTTCAACAACCAATCGCTCTGCGGTTTTCTTGCCAACGCCTGGAAGCTTAACCAGCGTAGAAACGTCTTCATGTTCCACACAAGTAACAAATTGCGTTGCTGTCATACCAGAGAGAATACCAAGACCGAGTTTAGGACCAACGCCATTGGCTTTGATCACTTCACGGAAAAGTGCTCGTTCTTTTACTGTGTTGAAACCGTATAGCAATTGCGCATCTTCACGGACAACAAAGTGAGTATAAATAATGGCTTCTTCGCCAACATTTGGCAGTTCGTAAAAACAGCTCATTGGCATCTGGACTTCATAGCCAATACCATTAACTTCAATTAATACTTCAGGTGGTTGTTTTTCAATCAGTATGCCACGAAGACGTCCAATCACTATAAATACTCTTTGGAAATGAATTTGCGACAGGATAATAAAGAACTGGATAGACATCCAGTTAATTTTAACGGTAGCGCCCTTTTCTGGCACTGGTTGCTTTGCCCGCTAACGCAACGAGAGTCTTGTTAGTATTGGCATGACAAATCGCCACACCTAAAGCATCGGCTGCATCCGCTTGAGGCTTGGCGGGCAATTTAAGCATCTGCTGAACCATATGCTGAACTTGCGCTTTGTCCGCGCCACCAGTGCCGACGACAGCTTGCTTAATAAGACGAGCCGCGTATTCAAATACCGGCAACTCCGCATTCACCGCAGCAACAATTGCACTGCCACGAGCTTGGCCAAGTTTTAGCGCTGAATCCGCGTTTTTGGCCATAAACACTTGCTCGATCGCGAAAACGTCCGGTTGAAACTGGGTAATGATTTCCGTGACGCCTGCATAAATCTGTTTAAGCCGACCCGGAAGTTCTTTTTCTGAAGTACGAATGCAGCCACTACCAAGGTATTGCAAGTGGCGTCCATTTTGACGAATGACCCCATAGCCGGTAATGCGCGAACCTGGGTCAATGCCCAAAATAATTGACATGAATGTTCCTAAAAATGAGGCCTAATTCGGCCTCAGTCTTTTTATTATTACTTGCTAACTTCGGAGCAAATACCGCTCCCGACACCTTGAGTTTAATCTAGCGTAGCCGCAACGTCGTCAGAGATATCACCATTGTGATAAACCTCTTGAACGTCGTCCAGATCTTCCAAAGCGTCAATCAAACGAAGTAGTTTTGGCGCAGTATCCGCGTCCAAATCTGCTTTCGTAGATGGGATCAGCGACACCTCAGCGTTCTCTGCCTCAAACCCTGCGGCATCAAGAGCATCTTTTACGAGTCCAAAATCGCCTGGGGCCGTGTAGACATCAATCGAGCCATCTTCTGCCGTTTCAATGTCATCAGCACCACTTTCTAATGCTACTTCCATTACCGCATCCTCATCTAAACCTGGGCCATATGAAATCACGCCTTTCTTGTCGAAAAGATAGTTGACGCTACCATCCGTCCCCAGATTACCGCCTGACTTTGAGAATGAATGGCGTACGCCAGATACCGTACGATTTCGGTTATCCGTCATACATTCGACCATGACCGCCGTACCACCTGGACCATAACCTTCATAGATCACGGTTTCCATGTTGTCGTCGCCTTCACCACCAGCACCTCGGCTGACAGCGCGGTTGACAGTGTCACGTGTCATGTTGTTAGACAGTGCTTTATCAATTGCTGCTCGCAAACGTGGGTTATTTTCTGGCTCACCGCCCCCCTCTTTTGCCGCAACAACGATTTCACGGATTAATTTAGTAAAGATTTTGCCGCGCTTCGCATCTTGCGCTGCTTTACGGTGACGAATATTCGCCCATTTACTATGACCAGCCATAATTCACCTTTTAATGTATTTTGACGCTTAATAGCAGACATGTTCTAAAAGCGTTGCTTGGGAAATTGCTTTGGAAGTTTCTTGGGTTTATTTAAACAAAAACTCCCGCAGTTGCGGGAGTTTTCTTCAAATGTTGTGCGCTTATTCTGCGTCTTTTTCTTTCGCTGCAGTCACTGCGATTGCTAGCTCTTCTAGCGCTGCTGGGTTCGCAATACTTGGTGCGTCTGTTAGTAGACACGCCGCTGCTGTTGTTTTAGGGAACGCGATAACATCACGGATGTTCTCTGTACCACATAGCAGCATCACCAGGCGGTCAAGGCCGAATGCAAGACCAGCATGTGGAGGCGTACCGAATTTCAGCGCATCAAGTAGGAAGCCGAACTTAAGCTGTTGCTCTTCAGGTGTGATGCCTAGAATATCAAATACGGCTTCTTGCATATCTGCGTTGTGGATACGAACAGAGCCGCCGCCCACTTCGTAGCCATTTAGAACCATATCGTAAGCGTTAGAATTTGCCGCAGCAGGGTTTGCTTTTAGCTCTTCTGCAGTCACACCTAGAGGCGATGTGAATGGGTGGTGCATCGCGTGTAGGTTGCCTTCGTCATCTTCTTCGAACATTGGGAAGTCAACAACCCATAGTGGAGCCCATGCAGACTCATCCGTTAGCTCTAGGTCTTTACCTAGTTTCAGACGTAGCGCACCCATTGCTTCTGCAACGATGCCCGCTTTATCAGCGCCAAATAGGATAATGTCACCAGATTCCGCTTGAGTACGATCTAGAATGCCGTTGATCACGTCTTCATTTAGGAACTTAGCGACTGGAGATTGGATACCTTCCATGCCCGCTGCACGGTCGTTAACCTTCATCCAAGCTAGACCTTTCGCACCGTAGATGCCAACGAATTCACCGTAGCCATCAATTTGCTTACGAGTCAGAGAAGCACCACCTGGAACGCGAATAACGGCAACACGGCCTTTTTCGTCGTTTGCTGGGCCAGAGAATACTTTGAACTCAACATCTTTCACTAGGTCAGCAACGTCTACTAGTTCCAGTGGGTTACGTAGGTCTGGCTTGTCCGAACCGAAACGACGAATCGCTTCGCTGAACGGCATTACTGGGAATTCACCTAGGTCAACGTTTAGTAGCTCTTGCCACATTTCACGAACCATTTTCTCAGTCGTTGCACGAACTTGGTCAGCCGTCATGAATGACGTTTCGATATCGATCTGAGTGAATTCTGGTTGACGGTCAGCACGCAAGTCTTCATCACGGAAACACTTAACGATTTGGTAGTAACGGTCAAAACCAGACATCATTAGAAGCTGTTTGAATAGCTGTGGAGACTGAGGAAGCGCGTAGAAGCTGCCTTTGTGAACACGGCTAGGTACTAGGTAGTCACGAGCGCCTTCTGGTGTCGCTTTTGTTAGTACTGGTGTTTCAATGTCTAGGAAGCCGTTGTCATCTAGGAAACGACGAACAAAGCTAGACGCTTTAGCACGTAGCTTGATACGGTCGCTCATTTCTGGACGACGTAGATCTAGGTAACGGTACTTCAGACGTTGCTCTTCAGAGTTCTTTTGGTTGAAGTCTAGAGGCAGAACATCAGAACGGTTGATGATTTCAAGACCTTTCGCAAGGATCTCAACTTCACCTGTTGCCATGTCTTTGTTTACTTGGCTTTCTGGACGAACGCGAACTTCACCAGTTAGCTTGATACAGAATTCATTACGAAGTGTGTTAGCCACTTCATACGCATCTGCCATATCTGGATCAACAACTACCTGAACGATACCTTCGCGATCTCGCATATCGATAAAAATAAGACCGCCTAAATCACGACGACGGTTAACCCAGCCGCAAAGTTCTACAGTTTGTCCTGCAAGGGACTTGTTCAGGTGACCACAGTAATGGGTACGCATAATGAAATTCCCAATCTCTCAAATGTTGTTAACTACGCTCTGTCAGCCTCATTGCTAAGCAGAGTAAAGATTCTGTTATACGCTGAATGTCCACGAAAATCGACTACTCAACATACAATTACGTGTGTTTTATCATTCACTGGTGCTTTTTAGTACAACAAATGTTCAAAAGCGCACCAAAGCGAAAAAATTGGGGAGGATTATAGCGTGAAATTACCTATTTCAGCAAAACTCTCGTAAAGTATTCACACGAGTAGCAAGCAGTAAAGAATAATGGATAACTTACCTCTTCGACTTGGATTGACGATGTGGTCGCACAATCAATGGCAACAAAGTTTTTACGGCAGCGGGACAAAGCCCGCTGAACGTTTAGAAAGGTATGCGCAAGTGTTTCATACCGTGGAAGGCAACACGACATTTTATGCCACACCGACGCTCAATACAGTGCAAAACTGGAGAGCCGCAACCCACGATGATTTTCGCTTTACTTTCAAACTTCCTAAAGCCATTACTCATGAGCAAATGCTAAGAGGTTGCAGCGAACAACTGAGAGATTTCATGAAAGTCATGGAGCCTTTGCATGACCGTGTGGGCCAATGGACAATTCAATTACCAGCCGCATTTGGTCCTGAGCACCTTGATCGACTGAAAAAGTTCTGTGCGAGCTTTCCACCTAACTTCCCTCTCGGTGTTGAGGTTCGCCATATGGCATTTTTCTCCAAAGGCGAAGAAGAGCGAGCACTTAACCAATGGTTAGTAGAGAATAATATTGACCGCATTATTATGGATAGCCGCCCAGTCTTTGCCGCTAAGCCCGACAATGAGGCGATTATTGATGCACAAATGAAAAAACCACGAGTCCCTGTTCACGCCATTGCTACCGCTTCACACCCTTTGATTCGCTTTATTGGTCATCCAGAAGAACAGCAAAATTACGAGTTTTTTAAACCATGGCTCAACAAGTTGCCACAATGGATTGCCGAAGGTAAACAGCCATATGTCATGATCCATACCGCAGACAATATAATTGCGCCAGAGTTGGCTGCAAACCTGTATAAAGACATACAAAAACGTATCACGCTCCCTGAGTTAGCGCCTTTCCCAGCTGACGATGGCAACTCGCAGTTACAGATGTTCTAACGCAACACATGACAGAGGCGCGAAATTCCCATAAAATACGCGCCTTTTTTGGTGCCTGACATTTTCAGGCGGCTTGTATGCAGAGACTTAGTTATGAACCCTAAGAGCAATCCAGATACTATTTTTTCGGCTCCAATCGATAAAATTGGGGATTTCACGTTCGATGAACGCGTAGCGGAAGTATTTCCTGACATGATTCAACGATCGGTACCGGGTTACAGCAATATCATTTCTGCAATCGGTATGCTGGCAGAGCGTTTTGTAAAACCTCACTCAAACATCTATGACCTTGGCTGTTCTTTGGGTGCTGCAACATTGTCTATGCGTCGCCATATCAAACAAGAAGGTTGCCAAATCATCGCAGTGGACAACTCTCCTGCAATGGTTGAGCGTTGTAAACTTCACGTCAACGCTTACCGCAGTGACACTCCTGTGGATGTAGTAGAAGCAGACATTCGCAATATCGAAATTGAAAACGCGTCAGTGGTGGTGTTGAACTTCACTTTGCAATTCCTCTCTCCAGAAGATCGTTACTCCTTGCTCGAAAAAATTTACGCTGGCCTGCGTCCGGGTGGCATTTTGATTCTATCTGAGAAATTCGTCTTCGAAGATGAAGTGTCGAACGAACTGTTAATTGACCTTCACCACGACTTTAAACGTGCGAATGGTTATAGCGAACTAGAAATCAGCCAAAAGCGCAGCGCGATAGAAAACGTAATGCGCCCAGATTCAAAGAAAGAACATAAAGAGCGTTTCGCTAAAATTGGCTTTTCTAGCTACGATGTTTGGTTCCAATGCTTTAACTTCGGCTCCATGTTCGCGATTAAATAGACCATGCATACCAAACCTGAACCATACCGATTTCGGCTTTTGTTAATAATTTATACCCATCAACTCAGCGATTAACTAACTATGTTTAACTTTGCAAATTTCTACCAATTGATTGCCCAAGACACTCGTCTTCAACCTTGGCTTAATGTGCTTCCACAACAGCTAACGGATTGGCAAAATGCAGAGCACGGTGACTTTGGTCGCTGGTTGAAAGCCCTGAACAAAATCCCAGCGGGTAGACCGGACAACATCGACATTGTTGATTCTGTCACGATTTCAAACAATGAGCCGATGCCTCAAGGGGAACTTAAAAAGCTAGAAAGCTTACTTCGTACATTCCATCCTTGGCGCAAAGGCCCATACCACGTACACGGCATCCATATTGATACTGAGTGGCGCAGTGATTGGAAATGGGACCGCGTGCTTCCACATATTTCTCCATTAAAGAATCGCAGCGTACTCGATGTAGGTTGTGGTAACGGCTACCACATGTGGCGCATGCTAGGCGAAGGTGCACGCTTAACTGTCGGTATCGATCCATCTCACCTGTTCCTGATTCAGTTCGAAGCAATTCGTAAACTAATGGGCGATGACCAACGTGCACACTTATTGCCATTGGGCATTGAACAACTACCTAAGTTAGAAGCGTTCGATACGGTATTCAGCATGGGCGTGCTTTACCATCGCCGCTCGCCTCTCGATCATTTAGTGCAACTAAAAGATCAATTAGTATCTGGAGGTGAACTCGTATTGGAAACACTCGTGATTGAAGGTGATGAGAATGCAGTACTGGTCCCGACTTCTCGTTACGCGCAAATGCGTAATGTCTATTTCTTCCCTTCAGCAAAAGCCCTAAAAGTGTGGCTAGAATTGGTCGGTTTTGAAGATGTTCGTATCGTTGATGAAAACATCACGTCCGTAGACGAACAACGTACCACAGATTGGATGACGCATAACTCTCTACCTGACTACTTAGATCCGAACGACCCAAGCAAGACTGTAGAAGGCTACCCTGCCCCTCGCCGCGCGGTTCTTGTCGCTCGCAAATCATAATTCGCTGAGATTCCTGACATTGTCTTAACTCATTTTACGAGTTAAGACATTACCCTCTTTCCTCGTAATGAGCGAGTTTGTTTTTTGAATCCATTTGTCACGTCAAAATATAAGCACGCTCTAAATAAGGATGCGCTTTTATGTCCTTGATTTTTGGCTTTTCATCACTATTCCTCAAACAATAAGTAATAGAGAAACATTCTTACTTGTGAGGCTTTATCGATATAAGCTAAACTCCTAAAAAATAAACAACTTAATCCAATCCCAAGGTTTTCAATGTTATTACGATTGACCCCGATTGTTGCCATCGCCTTACTATCTGGATGCTCACTAACCAAAGGCGAACAGTACCACCAAGAAACGTTAGCGGCGATTCAAAATTCAGAAGCGAATGTCAATAATCGCATTACCAACCTAGAGCTGCAGCTCAGCAACCAATCGGACTATATCGACAGCCTTGAAGAACAAGTCGATAAACTACAGGTTGAACTTCTTACATTTCGCGATGAAGCAATGGCAGAAGTAAAAAAACCGAAAGAGCCGATTATTGTCCAATCTCCCGCTCCTGTGGAACCAACCCCAACTCACGATATTGTCCTTGGCTCTATCGAAAAGGTCACTGTAGAGTCGATTAAGCAAACTTTTGATGCACGTATCGACACTGGTGCCGCGACGTCGTCTTTAAATGCCGTTGATATTGAAGAGTTCGAAAGAAATGGCAAAAAATGGGTCCGATTCCACTTAGCAGACACCAGTAAATCCGAAGAAGAGAAAAGTACTTGGATCGAAGCTCCTGTCATTCGCTACGTCAAAATCCGCCAGGTTACCAGTGAAGAGTTAGAACGCCGCGCTGTGGTAGAACTTTGGGTGCGCGTTGGAAAAATTCATGAAAAAGCGCAATTTACGTTGGCAGATCGCTCACATATGAACCATCCTATTTTACTGGGTAGAGAATTTATGCGCGACATAGCACTTGTCGATGTAAGTCGTACCTATATCCAAACGGACGAAGATAAAAAATAATAAGGTAGATTATGACGTCAAAAATACCGTTTTACCTTTCTATCATCTTATTGGTGATTGCGGGCATTGCTCTGAGTGTTTTCAGGCATGAAAACTACGGCGTGCCTTGGACGCCAGGCGAAACTCGCCAGGTGTGGGATGTAGAAGCTCGTATTGAGTTCAATGCTAACGGCAACGAAGTAAAAGCGTCACTTGCAGCACCGCATACGCAAAGTGGTTACACACTTATTGGTGAATCTGCTTCCTCATCAGGTTATGGCGTTTCCTACATCAATGACGATTCAGGCCGTCGTGCAGAATGGTCAATTCGCCAAGCTCAAGGGCCACAAACCATATACTACAAAGCCCAGTTCTTAGTAGACCCTCAGGCTAAAGTCACTCCTTTACCGCCAACGGAAGACATTACGCCACCAACGCTATCAGCACCACAAGCAGCAGCGGCAAATGCCCTTATCGAACGTGCGATGAGTCGCTCAGCCGATAATGTGACGTTTACTCGTGAGCTTATCAAAGCGCTTAATGACCCAGATAGCCAAAACTCGTCGCTACTACTGAACGATTTCAGCCGTACTGATGCACTGCATAATATTTTGCTTACCGCAGGTATACAGAGCAAAACCGTCGGTGTTATCGAACTAGAAGATGGTCGTCGACGCCAAACAATTCAACCAATGGTTCAGGTTTGGTCAGGTAAAGATTGGGTACTGTTTTCACCAAAATCCGAACAAAAAGCAGTGAAACCCAACTTGTTAGTGTGGGATGAATCAAACGTATCCTTACTTGACCTTGTTGGTGGTAAAAATAGCCAAGTGCATTTCTCGATGATTAAGCAAGAAATGACACCACAACAAGCTACAAACAACAAAATAGAAGCAGATGGATTACTGAATATTTCAATTCATAGCTTACCTTTGGAAGAGCAAGCGATGTTCAAAACCATCATGCTCATCCCTATTGGTGCTCTGATCGTTGTGTTCTTGCGTGTGATTATCGGCCTGAAAACATCCGGTACCTTCATGCCTGTGTTGATTGCCGTTGCTTTTGTTCAAACTCAACTATTAACGGGTATTGTCGGTTTCTTGCTAATTGTAGGTACAGGCCTGATTATTCGAAGCTATTTGTCTAGGTTGAACTTATTGCTGGTAGCAAGGATATCTGCGGTCATTATTACCGTTATTATGATCATCTCGGTGTTCACCGTTGTTGCGTTTAAGATGGGCTTAACGGAAGGCCTAACAATTACCTTCTTCCCTATGATCATCTTGTCTTGGACGATTGAACGTATGTCAATCCTATGGGAAGAAGAAGGTGCGAAGGAAGTTGCTCTGCAAGGTGGTGGTTCATTGCTGACAGCGGTATTAGTTTACCTTGCAATGACGAACTCATACATTCAACACTTAACCTTTAACTTCATTGGTCTACAGTTGATTGTTCTGGCCGGTATTCTATTACTAGGTACTTACACAGGTTACCGCCTCACTGAGCTACGACGCTTCAAACCACTAGCGGAGGACTAAACGATGTTCGAAAGTTTTACTTCGCCGTCTAAGCTTCGCCATAAAGGCATTATGGGGATGAACAAGCGTAACCACAGCTATATTGGCCGTTACAATGATCGTTCTAAATACCCACTTGTCGATGACAAGCTAAAGACCAAAATTATTGCACAGGCAGCAGGAGCAACAGTTCCTGCCCTGATCGGTGTCATTCATAACCAAGCTGAAGTTAAGACTATCCACAAAATGGTTGAGAACTGGCCTGGTTTTGTAATCAAACCTGCACAAGGTAGTGGCGGTAAAGGCATTCTGGTTGTTACGTCTCACAAAAACGGGGTATATACCAAACCCTCCGGCTCTACAATTGGTAGGGATGAGGTCGAGCGTCACATTAGTAATGCGCTTGCTGGCCTTTTCTCTCTTGGTGGTAAAAATGACGTTGCTGTGGTTGAAAACTTAATCAAGTTTGATGACTGTTTTGATGGCTTCAGTTATGAAGGCGTACCAGATGTTCGGATCATCGTATTTAAAGGTTATCCAGTTATGGCGATGATGCGCTGTTCTACAGCGGCTTCCGACGGCAAAGCAAACCTTCACCAAGGTGCCGTAGGAGTAGGCATTGACATCGCGACAGGTAAAGCCGTCAGAGCGGTGCAGTTCGATCATCCAGTGACTCATCACCCTGATACAGGTAAAGACCTTTCGACCCTTCAAGTACCGCATTGGGAGCGCTTGCTGGAGCTTGCGTCAAGTGCCTGGGAAATGACAGGTTTGGGATACATGGGTACGGATATGGTGCTGGATAAAGATGAAGGACCTATGGTTTTAGAGCTTAACGCTCGCCCTGGTCTGGCAATCCAAATCGCTAATGGTGCAGGCTTGCTTCCTCGTTTGAAACACATAGAGAGCCTTGGCACACCTGCTGAGTATCCAAAACCGATTGAACGCGTCGCTTACGCGGCAGAGCAGTTCGGTGTGAAGCCGTTGTTCTAACCCTCCGACATAATGTTCGTTATTACTCGCCAGTAATTGTCATGATTACTGGCGTTTTTGTTCCCGCATCCAAAAACCTTGCACTTGCTCTCCTTATTAAACACATCCTTCTCATATATAAGTTGAATCAATGATCGAGCTAACAAAATCAACATAGATCGTTTCTTTTCTACTTTGCCTTTTGAGTATGATGAGAGCTCCCCTTACTCAACTTGAGAGGTTGGGAAATGCTAATAAAAGAAACAAATAATGATGAACCAGAGCTTGAAGAACAAGAGAGCTTAGACCAACACCTACAACGCTTGTCTGAGCTTTCTGTCCAAGCACTCGAAGAGCTTGCTGAAATGATCGAAGTCAGGGACGATATTCCAGAGGAATAAACGTCGCTTCCTCGTGAAGTTCCGCTAATAAGCCGAGACTGCCGTCCTACAGTCTCGGCTTGTCTTATGTTGTTCGAAGCCTACCTCGTAAATAGATACAAAAACGCCCGCGTTCATTGCGGGCGTTTTATTAGATTCGGGGTTTACGATTCAAACTCTTCAATCATCTCTTGCGCTTCAGTCTTAGGCTTATCCGTTTGACCAAAACCACGCAGACCAACTACGTGTACGTGCTCGTGGTCTTTAAACACCTTACGCACCAGTTTGTAGGTCGTACCTTTCTCTGGGCTGATGTTTTCAGGTGCCGCGATGAGAAGCTGCATATCCAGACGGTCACACAATTCGAACAATGTCGCGATCGATTTCGCATCCAGACGCGCGGCTTCATCCAAGAAGAGCAGACGACAAGGCACAATGTCTTTGCTGCGTAGACGACGAGACTCTTCTTCCCAGCTTTGAACAACCATAAGAAGGATTGACTGACCGGTACCGATCGCTTCACCTGTTGATAGCGCGCCAGACTCAGCCTGTAGCCAACCATCTGTACCACGGTTCACTTCTACACTTAGCTCTAGGTAGTTACGGTAATCCAGTAGCTCTTCACCCAGAACTTGAGGAGAACGTTGACCCATATCGATGTGTGGGTTCACGCGTTGGAACAGTTTCGCCATTGCTTCAGAGAAGGTAAAGCGAGTCGATTCAAACAGGTCTTTATGCTGCTCTTGTTGTGTCGCTAGGCCGTTCAGTAGCACTTCGTGACTTTCGCGGATCTTCACGTTCAGACGTACGCCCTTCACCTGACCAAACGAGATGTTCGACAGGCCTTGGTTCAGCATACGAATACGGTTTTGCTCACGTTGAATCGTCTTCTTGATAATGCTCGCTACTGACTCAGAGCTGATCGCTAGACGGTTTTCACGTTGCGTTAGCTCTTCCGTTAGACGCGCCAGCTCGACTTCCATCTCTTCGATTGCTTCAACTGGGTCATCAGTACGGATGATATCCTGACGAATACGCTCACGAAGGTGTTGGTATACAGCAATATAGAACAGAACTTTACGCTCTGGGCGAGCGTTGTCTTCTGATAGACGCAGCGCATCACGCAGGTCGTCATTGTTCGCAACCGCTAGACGCAGCGCACCCAGTGATTTATCCGACATCGAACGCAGTTCATCCGCTGACATGTAAGCCAGTTCACGCTTGTGTAGACGACGCTCAACATCATTCTCACGCGCCAGACGAAGTACTGAACACCAGCCAGCTTTCGCAGCAACCACGAACGTACGCAGCTCAACGTATTCTTTCTGAACTTTCTTCAGACGTTTTGCCAAGCCTTTCATCTCTAGTTCAGTAGAGGTGATCGTGCGCTCGTATTCGCTCTTACGGCTGCGAGACGAGTGTAGACGCTCGTGCAGTTCGTCACGACGACGCATTGCGCGCTCTTCCGCACCTTCGTCAGCGTTCACGCCAAACTCTTGAAGTTCTTGTTTGAACTCTTGAACCGTTTCCAGTTTCGCTTGGTGTGAACTCTTCAATGATGCCAATACTTGGTTGTATTGGTTCATTTGACCTTGCGATTGCTTCAACTCTTCACGAGAGCGAGTACGCATTTGTTCAGCTTGAACCAGTTTAGCTTTTAGCTGCTCACTCAGTTCGCTACTCTTGTTCAGTAGGTCTACTGAATCTGAGTAAGCGAAGTAGTGACGACGTTCAACGAGATCCGAGAGTGCAAAGATTTGCTTCTTAAGATCTTGTAGCCGCTCGTCTGCCGCTTTGTATTCTGCTTCTAGTGCATCGAATTGCTCTGGGTCAGCATCAAGCGCAGACGCAATATTCTCTAATTGCGTGACGGCTTTTGCATGGTTGTTTAAGAAGTTTTTTGCCTCTGCAAGCTGAGCGATTTTCTCTTCTAGCTCATCAAAACGCGCTTGCAATGACTCATCTTCAACAAGCACCATGTGTGACGCTAGCTTGTCCAGAGAAGACAACGCTTGCTTGCTGGTTTGAAGCTGAGAACGTTGTTGTTGCTCTTTCGCATCCAGATCCGCCAACACGCGAGCAATTTGGTTACGCTTATCACGAATAGTTGCCAGTGCTTGTTCTGGATCGGCGTCAAAAGCAACCTGAATGTGGTTAGACACAAATAGGTTAAACGCTTGGTACAAGCGCTGCATTTTCTGAGAATCAAACGCCGCTTTCGCGTGTTTCTCTACCACTTCTTCTCGTTCGTTACGCAGCAACTCTAGACGCTGCTCACGTGCCGCACGGCCAAACAATGGGATCTCAGGCAAGCGAGAGTAACGCATTTGGCGATCGTTCATACGAACGCAAACCGCGCCCTCTAACTCTTCTGCATCGAACGAGCTGTCATCAAAGGCATCGATGTCACCTTCAATGATGTACAAGTCTTCTGGACAGTCGTCTAGCTCTACCAGTTTTTCTTCGATGCCTGACAAGTCAGAAACAACGATAGCGTGACGAGCCGGACCGTACATCGCACTGAAGTAAGGCGCGTCATCAATCGTGATGTCATCGTAGATCTCAGACAGCAATACACCGCCCAGCGTATCTGCCAAACCTTTCAGGCGAGGGTCGTTTGAACCACCAGGAGAAGCTAGGCGCTCAATCTCAGCGTCTAGCTGGCTACGGCGCTCAGCAAGCTTATCTTTAGCTAAAGACAGCTCCCTTTCTTGTTCAAGGACAACTTGCATGTGGTTCATTACCGCATGGCGATCCTCAAGCTCTTCACCGCTCTGCTCTCTCAGTTTCTCTAGCGCATCGTTCGCCGCAATCCAAGCTGGTGCTATTGCTTCAAGCTTACTGATTTCTGCCGCCGCGTTTTGCTCTAGACGGCGCTGTTCACCACGCTGATCACGAACTTCTTCTTGAGCTATCTCTAGTGATTCGATTTGCGTCGCATGACGTTCACGTTCTTGTTCAAATGTAACCTCATCGGTTAGTTCAACGTGATATTGCTTTTTGTATTCAGCAACCAGTTCACGTGCTTGACGCTGCTGGTTAAGGCTGCGTTCGAGATCACGGTGTTGTGCTCGCCATTGCTGTTCGTTTTGTGCGATTTGTTGTGACTCACGCGCTTTCGCGATTGCAGCTTTCGCATGTTCAGACGCGTCTTTGCGCTCAACTTGACCAACGATGCTTTGTACCAGTTTAAGCGCGGTTTCAAACTGCTCTGCCGCTGCAGAAGACATGTCCAGTTTGTGCTTAACCGATAGCAACGCATTGGTGTTTTCTGATTCTTTGCTCTTAAACTCAGAGACAAGCGCTTGTGCCGATTCTGCCGTTAGGCTGTCATCGCCAAGTAGCTGCTTCGCTTTCTCCAGCGCTTGAACTGCTTGTTGATATTGAAGGGCGCGAGTTTGCTGAACGTCAAGAGCTTGCTGGTAATCAGCAAGTTGCGTCTTAAGGCTATCCACCTCTTCTTCTGCAACGGTAGCTTGCTCTTCAGCCATCATCACGCGTTCTTGCGCTTCTTCGACTACCATCATTTGTTCTTCAAGACGCTCGCTCAGCTCTTCAAGATCTTCTTGATAGCGTTCGATCTTCTCTTGCTGACGCAGCGCGTTTTGCACCAGTTGCAAGTGATCAGAAGCCGCTTGGTAGTCTTGCTCTAAAGAAGATTCTGATTCGATCAGCAGTTCCAGCTCTTCTTGAACGCGATTAAGCAGATTGTTTTGCTCAATCAAGGTCTCGCGAGAACCAAATAACTCTGAACGCAAAGACAATGTCTGTTCTAGTTTTTTACGACGCTCGTTAGCATGGCGCATATAGTCCGCTGCCACGTAGTTAGTCGACTCTGTGATCAAGTGTTTGAACAAGTCACGGTCTGCTTGCGTAGTTTTGATCGCTTCTAGCGTCATGCGGTTTTCACGCAGCGCCGATTCCATATCTTGGAACGCTTTCTTCACGCCGCCGTTTTGTGGCAGAAGGTAGTCACGTAGCGAACGGGTAATCGCACTTGAGATACCACCGTAAAGCGATGCTTCGATCAGGCGGTAGAATTTAGAACGGTCACCAGAGTTACGCAGTTTCTTCGGAATCACACCGAATTCAAACATTTGCGCGTGGTAATCCACGATCGAAGAGAAGGCTTTAAATTGAACACCTTCAAATTCTGCGATCGATTCTTTTACTTCGTTGATTTGACGTACACGAGCTTGAGTCGCTGATACGCTTTCAATCAAGATATCCGTTGGTTTCACATGGCTTGGAAGACCTTGGATAACAAACGGTTTGATGTCTACTTTCTTATCACGACCCGCAACTTGCTGCAGTTTTACTGCGAACAATAGGCGTTGGTTACGTGAGTTCACCACATCTAGCGCCGCATAACATGCGCCCGGCTGTAGCTTACCGTACAAACCTTTGTCGCGAGACGATTGGCTGCTGCCTGCTTCTGTGGTGTTACGGAAGTGCAGTAGCGTTTGGTCAGGAATCAATGCGGTGATGAACGCCGCCATTGTGGTTGATTTACCTGCACCGTTACCACCTGATAGCGTGGTGACCAGACCATCGATGTCAAACGTACGGGCAAAGAAGCCGTTCCAGTTGACCATGGTCAGCGATTGGTATTTACCGCGTTCAATCATGCTCATGCTTCACCCTCTTCTGTCGTTTCTTCTTGGGCTTGGTCGTCTTGATCTTCTTCAGACAATAGGCTGCCTTGGCTTGGCTCTTTGGTGTGCACTACTGCTTCACCATCACGGATCAGACGCAGTTGCGCTTCACGCATGTCATCGCCAATACGTACATCGGCACCAAAGCGGAATACCGCTTCACTGATGCTGAACTTACCGGTTTCACCGATGTTGATGATCATGCCTAGGCGACGCAGACGACGAAGTGACGTACGTACTTTTTCAAACAGCTTTTCTTTATCAAGGTCAGAACCGGTAGCACGGTTCGTCACTAGCTTCATCAGCTTATTTTCATCTGCTAGAGCAAGCAGTTCGTCGTACAGCTCTTGGTTAGTGAAGATGCCTTCGTGCGCAAGACGCTCTGGGCTTAGATAAAGGAAACACAGTACCTTGCCCACCAGCATATCCAGTTCAGAAAGAACACTACGGCCAATCAGAGACGTTGAACGAGGACGAAGATAGAAGAAACCTTCTGGCGCTTTCACCAATTCGGTGTTGTAGCGTTGGTAGAAAGAAGAAAGCTCAAGTTCGAAATCCGACAGCAACGCGTGGTTGTCTAGATCTTCACTTGAGATATGACGCCCTGCTCGAAGCATGCTGTCTAGCGCTGGGAACAGAGGGTTAGAAATTGCTTTTGCCAGATTCTCTGACATGTATTCATTAGTATCGGTCGATGACATTCGCTTGTACCTTTGCCCCAAATTCGTTGATTGCTTTCCAGTCTGGTTGAATCGCTTGGTAATCCGATTCTGAATACCCTAGACGTACAGCTTGATCGACGATAATGCGAGCTAAATCAAAATGATGAGTATAAGGGTGCTGTGCAAGGTAATCTCGCAGTACCACACTCAAATCGATTGGTGTGCCTTGATCTTTATGCGCTTTTAGCATGTCACCAATTCGTTCAGACAGCTCATCATTGACTTGTTGAAACTCTTCGTATTCTACTTCCATCGGAACTTGACCCGTGACCTCGTCATCACGCAGTACTAGGGCCTCATCACGAAGGTCAGAAAGCCTCTCCGCATCTGCATAAGTCAGATACCAAGGCGCATCGAAGTATTCTTTGACGGATTGACGCAGACGCGAGCTAAACGCACGGTTCTTATCCATATCGATTGCAGTACGAATAAACTTGTGCACGTGTCGGTCATAACCAATCCAAAGGTCGATAGCTTGCTGGCCCCAGCTTGTGATTCGGTCTAGTTTCATTTGCAGACCAAACAAAGCTTCTTCGATAAACTCCAGCTCAGGGTCACCGTAAACAATTTCTTGAATATCGAGGATCTGAGTTTGCAGTTCATCACTGGCGGCTTGCAGCGTATCTTGAAGTTCACGCAACGTGCTTGATGTTTCTGACAGAAGTGCTTCACAGTTGTTGATCGCTTCGCGCCAGTCTTTGTTAAGCAGGTCAGCAATCTGTTGTTTCACTGACTGTTGCTGCTCATCCATAACACGTTGGTTGAGGTCAATTTGATCGAAGATTTCGCCTACAGAATATTTTAAAACACCGTATACGTTTTTCTTCCAGTGACCCGGTGTGCCACCTTTTTGTGCTGCCTCAATCGCTTTCGCCATTTCATCCGCTACCATGGATAGCTGGATAGATAGACGCAGTTTTGAGAACTCACGATGGCGCACGTAGTAGTCGGTTATTCCTATCGCTAATGGCGACAAGCGGTAAATGCTCGCTCCGTCAGTAATCTCACTGACAAAACGGCTCATAAGACGCTGCTTAACCATCTCGTTGATCGCATTGTTCGCACGAAAAGCGGAGGCTTCGCCGGTCTCATCAAATAGTCGAGTGACGATGGCAAATGCATCATGCAGTTCACCTTCACCCAGTTCTTCATCGAACCTTTCATTACTCAGTACGGCAATGGCTATCAAAAATGCCAATCGCTCTGTGGTCAGGTTCAACGAGAAATCGTGCTGCTTAACCCAGCCAACCAGCTCATCGATTGGTTGCTCTGCAGCATTGAGAGTCATCTCACTCATTGTTATTCCTGTTTATCGTTCTTTTTAGCCCACACATGAATGTAGCGGCCTAATGAGAGGTATGGCTCTTGTCGACAAAATTGTTTTTCTAGCGCCAACACATCTTCAAACTCGTAATCACCCATGTATTCCATATTGCCTATGTAATCACTAAATGAGCGAATACCAGATTTGCCACAAATATTAAAACCTGAATTTTCTATCCACTGGTAGACTTCTTCAGGTTTTAAGCCTTTTTGCGGCTGTAGTTTAAATCTTTTTCGGTGAGGCATGCCGTCTAATATATGAGGAATGTTGCCACAAACCACGTTTTTATAGACTAAACCGTGGTGGTTGTAGAACATGACTGATGCGATGCCTCCCGGTTTTACTTGTTCTAGAACTGTTTCAAGTGCGGCCTTAGGATCAACCAGCCACTCCATCACAGCATGGAACATAACCAGATCGACCTGTCCATCCATATGTTCACCGATGGATTGGACAGGCGAATGAATCAGGCGATACTGCTCAAGCAAACCGTTTTTTTCAATATCCTGCTTAGCCAACTGCAGCATTTCCGAAGATAGATCACATAAAGCGATTCGATGTCCGAGCTTAGCAAGCTTTTGCGACATTTGTGCCAAACCACCACCAGCGTCTAACACTTCTAGGGGTTGCTGGTCAGCATCTAATTCACTTAGAATCTGTAGAAAATCTTCCCACACAATGATTTGGCGGATCTCCCCTTTATCGGAGCCGTAAATATTTTTTGCAAATTTGTGGGCGATATCGTCGAAATTGCGGTCTTCTGTCACTTCTGCTGAGTTATCATAACGGATTGTGCCGCTATTCTGGCACAAGGAAAGCAGGAATAAAGAGGGATACCCTCATTTTTATTATCAATTGATGTTTTTTCGGACTATTTATGTATGTTTGAGCTGAAAAAAGTAGTGTCAGCCGTGCTTATGCCCCTTCCGGCATTGCTGCTGATAGGCTTGTTGGGTCTTGCTCTCATTAGTTTTACTACAAAACGTAAAACTGGCTGCTTCGTTGTTCTATTCTCTTTTGTTGGCATTTTTCTTGTTGCCTTCCAACCTGTTTCAACCAAGCTTCTTATGCCGTTAGAGCGAGAGCATAAAGCCTTTTTGCCAGTTTCTGGCACCATCGACTACGTGATGGTTTTAGGGAATGGTCATGTTATCGATGACGAAATTCCACCCACCTCACAGTTAAGCCGTGCAGCATTAATGCGCTTAACTGAGGGCATTCGTATTTTAAGAATGTATCCAGGCGCGAAATTAATCTTATCCGGCTATGCTGGCGGATCTGAAATTAGCCACGCGCGAATGATGGCGAACGTTGCCCTTGCGTTGGGAGTCGCGAAATCCGATATCATTTTATTAGAAGATGCGAAAGATACGTGGGAAGAGGCGCGTCAAGCGGCTGCATTCGTTCAACAAAAGGAGATGGTGTTAGTCACTTCTGCGAGTCACATGAGCCGTGCATTGTATGAGTTCAACGCAGCAGGCATTAAACCAATCCCAGCCCCGACCAACTTCTTAGCTATTAGCGAGATAAGTCAACCTTGGGATAAATACTCACCTAAAGCGCGTTACTTAGAACAAACAGAGCTTTATTGGCATGAGTACTTGGGCAGTATTTGGCAAAGGTTGCGTGATACTGTCGGCCAAACACCAATGGTTGAAGCAAACTAGTATTATCTTGAAGCCACAAAAAAGGAGAGCCGAAGCTCTCCTTTTCTTTTTACGATTGAGTTATGTTCAAACTAGTCACCAGCAAACATATAGCCTTCGCCGTGCACCGTTACAAAAATCTGTGGGTTCTTAGGATCGAACTCCATTTTTGCGCGCATACGTCGAATAAGAACATCAATGGTGCGGTCATTCGGCGCATCCACTCGATGGCTGATCATGTTCAAAATACGCTCACGACTTAACACCTGGTTAGGATAAGACGATAATGCCACCAAAAGTTCATACTCTGCTTTAGTTAGTTTTACTGGCTCACCGTTGCGGCTAAGTGCGCGACGTTGAATGTCGAATGTCCACTCCCCAAAGCGCACAATGTGCTCTTCACTGGTTTCATTCGCTTTCGAGCTGCCACTGCGCGCCGCTGAAATACGCCACAGCAAGTTTTTAACGCGAACTAACAGCTCTCTCAGTTCAAAAGGTTTTGTCACATAATCGTCAGCACCCATTTCTAGGCCTACGATTTTATCAATGCTATCCGTGCGTCCTGTTACTAATATGATACCAATATCCGATTGGCTACGTAACTCACGAGTAAGCATCAGGCCGTCTTCACCAGGCAGGTTAATATCCAGCATGATCAGGTCTACATCGCCCGCTTGCAAAACTTCACGCATTTCTGCGCCACTCTCTGCTTCGCTGACTTGGTAGCCCTCATTTTGGAAATATCCCGCAAGCTTACTACGAGTTACAACATCATCTTCTACGACTAATACGTGATAGCTCATTTACACCACTTTTCTGTCTTCTTATTATCCAAGACGTATTCTATTCATAACTAGTAACATTTCTAGTCATAGATACATTAAAACGCAAGATTTAGCGTTTTTATTGATTCAAAACAAGCTTGCCCATTGCTATTAATAAACGGTCATTTTTGACCATAAAACATAACAATTATAGTTACTGCTATTCATTTTAATTGATTACACTTAGGGGATATCCCTAATTGACTTTGTGATGCATGACTTGAAGCATCATTCAGGAGCCCAAAATGCAAGAAGTGAAAGCTTTTAATGAGAAACGCGCTGAAATTTACTGGTGGTTTTCGAGCTTGTTCGCAAAAGAACTAACAGAGAAAGAATTGGAAGCCTATCACAGTGTTGAAATTCGCAGTTTTCTCGCAGGTTTAGGTGAAAATGAGTCGCTAAAACCAGCCGTTGATAGCCTAGTTGATGCATTGAATCGGTTACAAGATCGTGAAGATGCACAACTAGAGCTTGCAGCTGACTTTTGTGAACTGTTTTTGAAGACAGAAAAATACGGCGCTCTTCCTTACGCATCCATGTACATTGGTGAATCAGGTTTACTGAATGACAAGCCAGCTGAGGAAATGGAAAAGTTGATGGCTGAATTTGGCGTTCAAGTAGACGAAAACCTAAAGGAACCTGCGGATCACTTAGCCGTTGAGCTCGACTTTCTCGGGAACATGATTATCCGCTCAAACGAGCTTGAACAAGAAAAACACATGGAAGAAGCCTTCGTTAAACAAAACGACTTTATCCAGCAACAATTGATGTCTTGGTTACCTCAGTTTTCAGACAAATGTAAACAATTCGACGAATTTGGATTTTACTCGAGTGTCGCGAAACTATTAGTTGCATTTTGTAAACTAGACAGCGCCTACCTTCTTGGTGAATAATTGCCGCCTATTTTTAGGGAGCCTGCCTATCGGGCTTCCTGTATGCCTGAAAGTGACCAATTGTAAGTAACTTGGGTATAATATTCGTTTGCCTTAACTTAGCGCAAAGACGCTTGGTTATTTAGCAGTCAAAATGTGACTTCAAATACACAAATCTCTTGCTGAAAACATTGCTAGTCAGTCCACATAGGGCTAAAATGTGAGCGCAAACGATTAAATATGATTTATATGTAAACCGCTGAAATATAGCGGTTTTTGTGTTTTCTTAACAGGTTGATGGCAATTTCTCATCAGATAGAAAAAAGATAAAATTCATCGACCGATGCTGCTACGTACCCTTTTGTCGCACTTGGATCAACCGCTGCCGAGACACTTAGCGCCAATTTTATATTGCTAGGTGTGAAACCATTAGAGCATCAGGTACATCCAATACGACATATTTCAGTAGCTCGATACAGGACACCATTTATGGCCACGATAAAAGACGTTGCTCGCTTAGCCGGCGTTTCCACTACGACAGTTTCGCACGTTATCAATAAAACGCGTTTCGTTGCAGAAGCAACGCAAGAAAAAGTAATGAAAGCCGTTGACGAGCTGAATTACGCGCCAAGTGCCGTTGCACGCAGCCTAAAATGCAACTCAACTCGTACGATTGGCATGTTAGTAACTCAATCAACTAACCTATTTTTCTCAGAAGTGATTGATGGCGTTGAGAGCTACTGTTACCGCCAAGGCTATACTCTGATTTTATGTAACACAGGCGGGATTTACGAAAAACAACGCGATTACATTCGTATGCTGGCTGAAAAGCGCGTTGATGGCATCCTAGTGATGTGTTCTGACTTAACCGAAGAACTAAAAGAGATGCTTGACCGTCATGCGGACATTCCTAAAGTGGTCATGGATTGGGGCCCAGAGAGCTCACAAGCAGACAAGATCATGGATAACTCAGAAGAAGGTGGCTACATTGCAACCAAACATCTGATTGACAATGGTCATACGGATATCGCTTGTCTAAGCGGTCATTTTGAAAAGCTTGCTTGCCAAGAGCGCATTGCAGGTTTCCGTCGCGCAATGAGCGAAGCGAACCTAGCTGTAAATGAAGACTGGATCCTTGAAGGTAACTTTGAATGTGATACGGCCGTATTAGTTGCAGATAAAATTACCGCAATGGACAAGCGCCCGACGGCGGTATTCTGTTTTAACGACACAATGGCTCTAGGCCTAATGAGCCGCTTGCAACAAAACGGGATCAAAATTCCTGAAGATATTTCAGTGATCGGCTACGACAACATCGAGCTTGCGGAATACTTCTCTCCACCGCTAACGACTATCCACCAACCTAAACGTCGTGTTGGTAAAAATGCATTCGAAATTCTACTTGAGCGTATCAAAGATAAAGAACACGAAAAACGAATTTTCGAAATGCAACCTGAGCTTGTAATTCGAAATACTGTGAAAAAAATGAACTAAATTTCACTGTATTTAACCGTGTTAAATAAGCGCTCTACAGGGGCGCTTATTTTTTTGGAAAAATTAAGCATTCTCTAATACTTCACACCACTCTAATAACAATTGACTAACGTTAACTCCCTGTTTTATATAAATGTAATATATATTAAGAACTCCTTTTCAAAGGCCAATTTGCACCTTTCCATATGCAAAATAGAGCATTCAATCTATCATTTTTATTGAACCGAAATCACACTTTTAACGCTAAACCGTGATGTTAATTCAATATAAGAAGTATGCTCATTGTGTCACGCACAGGGCAAACCATTCGAAAGAGTGGGACGCAAAGCCTCCGGCCTGAACCATATTACGATATGGAAGGTAGCGGGGTTACCGATGGCAAGTGTGTAAGCAATGACTTTACTCTGTAATGACATTGTTTTTACGCATGTTTGCTACTCTCTCGGACCTGACTTTTGGTGGCGTAATATTAATTACACCGAGATAACAAAACATGGATAAACCGATACTCAAAGACTCTATGAAGCTATTTGAGGCACTTGGTAATATCAAGTCGCGCTCAATGTTTGGTGGCTTCGGACTATTCGCTGATGAAACAATGTTTGCACTAGTGGTAAACAATCAGCTTCATATCAGAGCAGACCAAAAAACTTCATCTGACTTCGAGAAACAAGGGCTAAAGCCTTACGTTTATAAAAAACGTGGCTTCCCAGTCGTTACAAAGTACTACGCTATTTCCAGCGATTTATGGGAATCAAGCGAACGCTTAATCGAAGTAGCGAATCAATCATTGAAAAAGGCAAAGCTTGAGAAAGAACAGCAAGCAAGTACAAAGCCTAACCGTTTGAAAGATTTGCCTAACTTACGACTGGCTACCGAGCGCATGCTAAAAAAAGCCGGCATCGAATCCGTAGAGAAGCTTGAAGAGGAAGGTGCGCTTAACGCCTATAAAGCGATAAGAGATACGCACTCTGCAACCGTCAACATTGAGTTGCTATGGGCACTAGAAGGTGCTATCAACGGCACTCATTGGAGTGTGGTACCTCAAGCTCGCCGAGATGAGTTGATGAACGGCCTCCAATAAAAGTCGGCCTAAAAACTATCTTGTAAAACCGCAGTCTAATCTGCGGTTTTTTTGTGAAATTTTTTCGGTTTTCCTACTGTCTTATTACATATATCCCAAATTGGAATCAAAATTATGAATAAGAAACTGATATTAGGTCTCATCCTACTAGCGGCTATCGTCTTTTTAGGTATTAACTTTGGCCAGTATTTAACCTTAGAGAATGCAAAAGCCCAACAAGAAGCACTAACTACATACATCGATCAGAATTTTGTATTCTCGGCTGCGATTTACTTTTTTACCTACATTGCAATTACCGCTTTTTCTATCCCAGGAGCGGCAGTAGTCACCTTACTTGGTGCAGCCTTATTTGGTTTTTGGACAAGCTTGCTACTGGTTTCTTTCGCTAGCACTATGGGGGCAACACTGGCCTTCTTGAGCAGCCGATACTTATTGCGTGACTGGGTACAAAACAAATTCGGAAATAAACTCAACGCAATTAATCAAGGTGTCGAAAAAGACGGAGCTTTTTATCTATTTTCCTTGCGTCTAATCCCTGTATTCCCTTTCTTTCTAATCAACTTACTGATGGGCTTAACACCGATGTCTGTAGGTCGATTTTATCTCACTAGCCAAATAGGTATGCTGCCAGGCACAGCCGTATATCTGAATGCAGGTACTCAATTAGCAACAATTGAAAGCCTATCGGGCATTGTTTCACCCGCAGTATTAGCGTCTTTTGCGCTATTGGGACTATTTCCAATCATCACTAAATGGGTTATGAATAAAGTAAGGCCGACACCAAGTCAGCAAAACTCGTAATTGGTGAAGTGGGTATTTTGATGAAAATATTTATCGCTAAAAACCCAGCAGAAGCACACATTGTATGTGAGCTGCTTAAAGTGGAACAAATTTACTGTGAAGTTCGCGGAGAAGGTATTTTCGGCTTAAAAGGAGAACTGCCGTTTGGTGATGATACCGATCCTTATGTGTGGCTTTTTGACACGGCACAAAAGATGAAAGCTGAAGAAATAGTAAAAGCATATCGAAAACAATCCGATAGGCATGAGTATCAAGATTGGCAATGCCCAAAATGTCATGAAATAAACGAAGGGCAATTTGGTGCATGTTGGCAATGTGGATATCAACTAGGAGAGCTATAGCGGCTCTCCTATTCAGTGGATGCACTCAGTTTTAAGCACATACAGCTTGCTGTTTAATAAACTCGATGGAGTGTTGATTGAAGTCTTCTGGACGCTCTACATTGCATACATGACCACAATTCGGGATTTCTCGTAGAATGCTGAGCTTATGTGCTGCAACCATTTCTTTGACAGGTTTAATAAACATGTAATCCCTGTCGCCCATTAAGTAAAGAGTCGGAATGGGTAACTCTCGATCTTTAAAATATTTCATTAACGGATTTACATCAGCGGCAAGAATAAACCAACGTTTAAATTCTTTTTGGCAAAGCTTCTTGGCTTCGCGAATAAAAAGGTGGCGAGATTCTCGTTGGCTTCTTTGAGGCATAACAATATAAGCGAACAGTTTGTAGAGCCACATGTACGGTAGGATATGCTTACAAAAATTACCTAATTTCACCAATATCTGAGAACGAGTGTTAAGCCTTGTGACAGCACCGCCGAGCACCATCGAACGTACGCGCTCTGATGACAATTCAGCAAGGTTTCGAACAATAATAGTACCAAGCGACATACCGACAAAATGAGCGGATTGGATCTTTAAATGGTCCAATACTTTCAAAATATCTTGGGTAACTTCCGTAAAGGTATAACGGCTAGCAATGAGCTCTTTAAGTAACTGATTTGACTTTCCATGACCTCTTAAATCGATCAGCAATAAGTTAAAGTGTTGCTTGTAAGCTTTAATTTGCTTGAACCAGATAGAAGAGCTACCACCAGCACCGTGCACAAATACAACCCACTCATTACTAGTAGGGTGCAAATAGGTTTTATGAAAAAGTAGCGGCTGGGTCATATTGAGTATCAAAAAGATCGTGCTATTGAGTAAAAAGCCATCCTACCACACTCCCCTTACTCAAGATAATAAAGGCACCTCATTCGGTGCCTTTCGTTACAATTTTAAGTCAAACTAACGCTGAGTGGTAAAGCTGCAAATAAGATTCTGCGGCCTTTTGCCAACAAAAGTCTTGTTGCATCGCGTGCAACTGTACTTTATTCACTTCAGGCTCGTTTTGAGCGTAGAGCAACAGTGCCCTCAGCATCGTTAACAACAATGCCTGCGGTGTCGGTTCGAAAAAAACAAACCCCGTTGCTTCAGATGAGTTTACATCATAATCGCTAACGCTGTCCTTTAAGCCACCAACACCGCGTACTATCGGTAATGTCCCATAAGCCATACTATAGATTTGGTTTAAGCCACATGGTTCAAACTCAGAAGGCATCAAGAAGAAATCAGAACCAGCTTCAACGATATGCGCAAGTTCATTGTCATACGCTTCTACAAAGGCAAATTTGCTAGAAAACTGCGCGGCAACCTCTCGTAGCTGAGCGGCAAGAATAGGGTCTCCGGTCCCAACGACAACTAGCTGAACATCGTGCTTCAAAAAATCGGCCAAAGCAGGCAACAAGTAATGAACGCCTTTCTGCTGGGTCAATCGACAAACCATACCGAACATAGCTACATTTTTTTCGGGCAAATTTAGTCGTTGTTGTAATGCTTTTTTACAAGCTTTCTTCCCTTGCGACATACTTTGCTGGTCGGCGCAGTAATTAACTGGCAAGTAAGTATCCGTTTCCGGGTTCCAAGCACTGTAATCACAACCGTTCAAAATACCAACTAAGTCCTGCGCGCGTTGCTGAAACTCCCAAGCCATGCCGTGACTGCCAAGCTCTGTTTTTAGTTCCTCTGCGTACGTAGGGCTAACCGCGTTTATCTTATCTGCATTCATTACACCAGCTTTAAGCATCGTAATATGCGTTGCACTCACCGCAGCATCGGGAACGTTTCTACAATGAAACTCTGGCAAACACTGCACATCTTCATAACTAAATACGCCTTTAAAGACCGCATTGTGAATTGAAATGACGCTTTTAGTATGAGCAAAAAACGGATCATTGCCATACCTGTGCTTGAGCAAAAATGGAACAAGACCTGTGTGCCAATCGTTCGCGTGTATGATATTAGGTTGAAAGGCGAGCTTGGGTAACATATCGAGACATGCTGCACTAAAAAACGCAAAGCGCTCGCCGTTATCAGTATACGCTTGGTTGTTCTCCGCATACATTGATGGTCGATTGAAATACGGCGGACAATCAATCAGGTAAACAGGATTTTGACCTAACATGAGCCGCAAAACTCGATACTCCGTATGCGGCCATGATGTTAATTCTGTTTCTAATACAACTTCTGCGTCTGCGAGTTTATCAATACTGCTGTACGCAGGGATGGTAATTCTTACGTCTTGCTGTAAGTTTTGAAGGGCTTCCGGTAGTGCCTTGGCAACATCTGCCAAGCCACCACTTTTAATGAGGCCTTCAACCTCAGAAGCTACAAACAGAATAGATAAGTTGTTAGTAGCCAACTCGAGCTCCTTTCGGAATAACAACAATGCCCTCCTCAGACACGTGGAAGTGTTTTTTATCTTCTTGAAGATTCACACCAATCTGAGTACCAGGAGCAATATCGGCATCCTTGTCGACAATCACACGACGTAAAACACAGCCTTCGCCAATTTTTACGTCACCAAGAAGTATACATTCGCTGATATCGCAAGCAGAAGCAATATTACTGCGAAAACCAAGCACCGACTTTTCGATTCTTGAGCCTCTAACATAGCTGCCATTACACACTAAACTATCGATTATCTGCACACGACCATTATCAGAGTCGGTAAATGTCGCAGGTGGCAATGGTGGGTAGTAGGTGTGCAATGGCCATTTACGGTTGTACAGCGAAAATGGAGCATCTTTTTCTAGCAGATCCATATGCGCTTGCCAATACGCATCAATAGTTCCGACATCACGCCAGTACACCTCTTCTTTTTCGCCACTGATTTTGTTGGTACTGAAGTCATACACGAACACATCACCTCTAGGGAACATCTTTGGAATGATGTCCTTTCCAAAATCATGTGATGAAGCTTCATTATCCGCATCTTCGACCAACTCTGAGAACAGTACCTGAGCTTCAAAAACATAGTTACCCATTGAAACTAAAGCGTAATCAGGGTCCCCAGGAATCGATTTCGGATTTGCTGGTTTTTCTTCAAAGCCAATCATACGACCTTCACTATCCACTTCGATAACCCCAAATTGCGACGCCTCTTTTAGTGGCATGCGCAATGCAGATACCGTCAGAGAAGCCTGCTTTTCTGAGTGGAAGTTCAGCATTTGTTTGATATCCATCTTATAGATATGGTCAGAGCCAAAAATACAAACTTGCTCTGGTTCCTCTAATTCCATAAAACGCAGGTTTTGATAGATCGCGTCCGCCGTCCCTTCGTACCAACGTTTACCAGTACGCATTTGAGCGGGAATAGGATCGATAAAGCGGTCTGTAATGCCGTTGATGTTCCACCCCTTTTTTAAGTGATGGAATAAAGATTGAGATTTAAATTGGGTTAGGACGTAAATGCGCATCAGATCCGCATTAACAAAATTGTTTAGAGCAAAATCGATCAATCGATAACTACCACCAAACGGTACCGAAGGTTTACTGCGAGATTCCGTTAAAGGTCTCAAACGAGAGCCTTCACCGCCAGCAAGAATCATTCCCAAAACACCAGCCATTTGTTGTTCTCCATATCGTTATAGCTTGGATTTGGTACTCGCTTGAATGAGTCATACTCGGGGAGTCAAGCGAATACATTTAGCAACCGTCTCTGAGTTTCTGTGAACTCTTACAACACGGATAAAAAAGCTACGGCACTTCCAGTATGCAACGTCCACTCTTTCCTTATTTTTTGACGCAAACAATGCACACAGTTGCACTAATTTTTGTAATAAATTATCTAAGCGGGTTCTAAATTACAATTTTTAATACGCCATTCTGTGTACCATACAGCTCTTGCGTACTCAAGACGATATCTAGATCACACATGGAAAAGCAAACGATTACATTGTGAAAACAATTTACGAACGGATTCACTACACCACCGATTTTTTAGCCCAATGTATAACAAATATGTGAATGCAAAATGAAAGTTACAACGAATATTTTTTACATAAAAAATACATCAGCGACTACGAAATATTGATGCTGGGATCTTCTCGCGTCAGCAAAACTCAGTCAAAGCAGCAAAGATCTATACGAACAACACAGTGGCCTTTACGCAAAACAAAACGCAAAAAAGGCAGCGATATCGCTGCCTTTTTACATTACTTAGATCGTACGTTTTTATGCTTTCGCTTTTTTACGCTTATCAGTGACTTCCCACTTACCGTCAACAAAGAGCGCTGTCCAACCAGATGGTTTGCCATTCTCTTCCGAACGAACGTAGTTCTCTTTTGTTTTGCGACTAAAGCGTACGACTGCAGGACGACCATCAGGATCTTCTTGCGGTGCGGTCGCTAGGTATTTGAACTTCTCAGGTAAACGCTCTTCAAAACGTGCCAGTTCAGCAACCAAAGGAGCACGTGTCTCGCGCGATTTCGGGAAGTTGCTTGCCGCCATAAATAGACCTGAAGCACCATCACGAAGTACGAAATACGCATCTGAGTTTTCACATGGCAACTCGGGGAAATGAACAGGATCTTCTTTCGGTGGCGCGACTTCGCCATTCTTAAGAATCTTACGAGTGTTCTTACACGTTTCGCTCGTACAATCCATGTATTTACCAAAGCGACCGTTCTTAAGCACCATATCAGAGCCACATTTGTCACACTCAACAACTGGACCATCGTAGCCTTTTACTTTGAACTCGCCGTATTCAACAAGGTAGCCTTCACAATTCGGGTTATTACCACAAACATGCATCTTACGCTTGTCATCAATCAGGTATGCGTCCATCGCTGTTTCACAGATCGGACAACGCTTTTTAGCACGAAGAGCTGCGGTTTCAACGTCTTCTTCTAGAACGTTAATAATACCTTCTTCGTCACCCAAGTTGATGGTTGTCTTACAACGCTCTTTTGGTGGTAACGCGTAACCTGAACAGCCTAAGAACACACCTGTCGAAGCAGTACGGATGCCCATTGGACGGCTACACGTCGGACACTCGATATCCGTCATGACGATGTGGTTTAACTTCATACCGCCTTCTGACTCATCCAGCTCCGCTTTTTCAAGATCGCCAGTAAAATCAGCAAAGAAGTTGTCTAACACAGCTTTCCAGTTCACTTCACCTTCAGCGATTTGGTCCAATTTCTGTTCCATACGCGCAGTAAAGTCGTAGTTCATCAAATCGTTAAAGCTGTCATCAAGGCGGTCAGTAACAATTTCACCCATTTTTTCAGCGTAGAAACGGCGCTGATCAACTTTCACATAGCCACGATCTTGAATCGTAGAAATGATCGATGCGTAAGTCGACGGACGACCAATGCCTCGTTTCTCCAGCTCTTTAACCAGTGCTGCTTCAGTGTAGCGCGCAGGTGGCTTTGTAAAGTGCTGTTTAGGGTCAAGTGACTCTAAGCTTAGCTTATCGCCAAGTTGTACCGCTGGAAGGATTGTATCCTCGTTTTTGCCCATTGGACGCTGTACACGAGTCCAGCCGTCAAATTTAAGGATACGACCTTTCGCTTTAAGCGTGTATTCTGCCGCTTTTACGCTGATGGTTGTTGAATCGTATTCTGCTGGCGTCATTTGACACGCTACAAACTGATTCCAAATCAAAGCATAAAGTTTGTGCGCATCAGCATCGACACCTTGCAGGTCTTCCGCCTTAACACCCACATTTGAAGGACGGATCGCTTCGTGCGCTTCCTGTGCCCCTTCTTTGCTACCGTACGCCAATGGTTTCGCTGGCAGGTACTTATCACCAAACTCAGAACCAATAAAGTCACGTACAGCGTCCACAGCCTCGGCACTTAGGTTAGTCGAGTCAGTACGCATGTAAGTGATGTAACCGGCCTCATAGAGGCGCTGAGCTAGCATCATGGTCTTTTTCACGCCGTAGCCCAGACGTGTACTCGCTGCCTGTTGAAGCGTAGAGGTGATGTAAGGTGCTGAAGGCTTGCTCTTTGTAGGACGGTCTTCACGCTTACATACTTCGTAACTTGCATTCTCAAGTACAGACATCGCTGCTTTGGTTTCTGCCTCATTAACTGGCTTAAACGCAGAACCGTCTTTCTGCGCAACAAGCAGTTTAAAGTCCGCTTTGTCTTTCGTTTTCGTATTCGCATGAATGTCCCAGAATTCTTCTGGTACAAACGCGTTAATCTCACGCTCACGCTCAACTAACAATTTCACCGCAACAGACTGCACTCGACCAGCAGATAAGCCACGAGCCACTTTTTTCCAAAGTAAAGGTGAAACCATAAAACCAACGACACGGTCCATGAAGCGACGTGCTTGTTGGGCATTTACACCATCCATGTTCAGCTCGCCAGGTGTCTGGAAAGCTTGTTGGATCGCGTTTTTCGTAATTTCGTTAAAAACTACACGTTTGTATCGCTCTTCATCGCCACCGATGATCTCACGAAGGTGCCATGCGATTGCTTCCCCTTCGCGGTCCAAATCGGTTGCGAGATAAACGCAATCTGCGTCTTTGGCGAGTTTTTGTAGTTCGTTGACAACTTTTTCTTTGCCTGGAAGGATTTGGTAATTCGCTTCCCAGTCATGATATGGGTTAATCCCCATTTTTTTGATCAACGCTTTGCGGTCTTTCTCTTTTTTAACGCGCGCTTTCTCTTCCGGACTCATCCCTTTAGTTGAGATGGCTGCGGCTTTTTTCTCACCAGTGCTTTGACCGGCCGTAGGCAGATCACGCACATGACCAACACTAGACTTAACAATAAAGTCTTTACCAAGGTACTTATTTATCGTCTTTGCCTTGGCTGGTGACTCCACTATAACGAGTGATTTACCCATAACTGACTCTAACGTCCTTCATAATAATGCGGGTAGAAACCTTGTTTAAAGGCCACCCGCATAATGTTCTATTTCATTGCTTCTTTTTTTACTATTGTGCGAGATGAAAAGAAGATCAACTGCTTTTTTGAAATTCAGATCCGATTGGTTGACAATTCATCGTCTTTATACTTCAAAGAGACAGGGTTCTGAAAGGTATTGAGCGGCATATCTAAACAGGCAAACTTAGCATCCGCTAATCCAATGCAATAAATTTTGTTACCCATCACAAAATAGTTTGGTTCAATGTTCTGCCATCTTCCTCCGCATCATGCTTATACTCTAAAAATTGATCTGTTTAGTCTTACTGAACGATTGACTGAATTAATCATGCAAACCCATTTTAGTTGTAGGTATACTCAGCGCTCTTAACTGAATAGAATGGTAGAAAGAATATGTCTGATAGAACGTTTATCGAAGAGTTCGACCTTCTTTTGATCGCTAACCAAATCATCCAAGAGCACGATGATTACATCGAGGGAATGCGAGCAACAAGCGTAGAAGAAAAAGAAGGTGTTTTAGTTTTTAAAGGTGAATACTTCCTTGATGACAAAGGTTTACCAACTTCAAATACGACTGCAGTATTCAATATGTTTAAATACTTAGCGCATCACCTTTCTAAGGAATTTACGCTGGTTAAATAGTATTGGGAAACAAAAAAGCCAGAGTGTTATTCACTCTGGCTTTCCGGTTTCAGGTCAGAATATTTAGCAGCTTAAAGCCTTAAGTTTGTCGAAGTAGTCAGGGAACGTTTTCGACGTACACTTTGGATCGTTAATCGTCACAGGCGTATCACTAAGTGCCACCAGCGAAAAACACATCGCCATTCGATGATCATCGTAAGTATCAATCGCAGCATGCTTTAACTGAGAGACAGGTTTGACGATGATGTAGTCTTCCCCTTCTTCCACTTCCGCACCAACTTTACGTAACTCAGTCGCCATAGCTGACAAACGGTCTGTTTCTTTTACACGCCAGTTATAAACGTTACGAATAGCGGTAGTGCCTTCGGCAAATAGCGCTGTTGTCGCGATGGTCATTGCAGCATCAGGGATATGGTTGTAATCCATATCAATGCCTTTTAATTGACCAACACGTGAAATTACGTAGTCATCACCCCATTCAATTTCTGCACCCATTTTTTCAAGCGCATCAGCAAATTGAATATCACCTTGAATGCTGTTTTTACCGATACCCGTGACTTTAACTTCTCCGCCTTTGATGGCTGCCGCCGCCAAGAAGTAAGAAGCAGAAGACGCGTCACCTTCAACCAAGAAATCGCCTGGAGCGATGTATTGCTGACCGGCTGGGATCACAAACTCTTGATAGTCGTTGTTGATCACATCGACTCCAAACTGCTTCATGATATGCAGGGTGATATCGATATAAGGCTTAGAAACCAAATCGCCTTCGATGTTGATGCGAATTTCACCTTCAGCCAATGGCGCAGACATTAAGAAAGCGGTCAAGAACTGACTTGAAATGGACCCATCGATAGAAACTGTACCTGCTTTTAGGCCAGTACCAATTATTTTGAGAGGCGGAAAGTTCTCGTTTTCCATGTACTCAACGTTCGCACCAGCATCTTTCAGTGCCGTGACAAGGTGACCAATTGGACGCTCTTTCATACGAGGTTCGCCCGTCAGTACATACTCCCCTTCTCCAAGACAAAGAGCCGCAGCTAATGGTCGCATCGCAGTGCCAGCATTGCCGAGAAATAACTCTACCGGCTCTGAGACAGAAAACGGGCGCCCAAGGCCGTCAACGAGACATTCTGTTTTATCTTCGGAAAGTTGGTATTGAACGCCTAGTTTAGTCAGCGCATTCAGCATATGGCGAATATCATCACTGTCGAGGAGATTAGTAAGGCGAGTTCTGCCTTTAGCAAGAGCAGCAAGTAAAAGAGCTCGATTAGAAACGCTTTTAGAGCCAGGAAGGTTCACTTCCCCTTGAATTTTATTGATAGGTTGTAACGTTAGGCTTTCCATTAAAAGTTGATAATCCTTTGTGCCCTCAACATACGATTTTTTATGAGGGCTAAACAATTCTTCGTGAATTCAGACTACCCAAAAAAACACGACAAAACCAGAGTAAATCGGCGCTAATTTATGAATATCCTCAAGCAGCCTAAAGATACAGAATTAAAGGCATTGCCAGCGATGTAAATAAGAGCGAAAGAAGCACGGCGAAACAGCAAACTATTTCGACTTGATTTGACAATAAGCCAGCCCGACTGTACATGCTTGATTAGGCTTCGTTAGGCTAAAACAACCTAGGGTTAATAAGTGATATCAACCCTGACTCCATCATCAAAATATAAAATACGAACTTCATCCCCTCGACTAAATAACATATTTTTATCAACATCTTGGATGACATTAATTAGCTTATCACCCTTCACTTTGATGAGTAGCTCAACTAACTTATATTCAACCGTGTATTGGTAATTACTTTGGTTTTGAGCAACTGCGGCACCTGCAAGCGCACCCACTGCCGTCGCGACTTCTCTTCCCGTACCGCCACCAAATTGATTACCGACTAAACCACCGATAGTGGCACCAAGTAGTGTCTTCCAACCGTTACTTTTCGACTGAACAACCTCTTGTTGAGTAATATAACGGACAGAGTCAATCTTCCCGTAAACTACTTCATTAACTGGCTTGGCAACATTTCTTTCATAGGCTGCGTTGGCGACAAGTGATAAAAACAGTATGATCCCAAGCCATACTTTTACGATATTTCTTAACCAGGTCATCATAAACTCCTCTGACTCCAATGTTGGTAACGACTTCTTATGGCTATTTATTTAACTGAACTCGATGAAACGTTCAACTTCCCCTCACCCTATAAAGCACTCAGCGACCCCAATGGTTTGCTGGCTTTTGGTGGTGACTTAAACCCCATGAGAATCCTCAATGGTTACTATCAAGGCATTTTCCCTTGGTATGGTCCTGGTGAACCTATTTTATGGTGGAGCCCTTCTCCGCGCGCCGTGTTTGACCCATTGCAGTTTAAGCCATCTAAAAGTCTCAAAAAATTTCAGCGTAAACATAACTATAAAGTAACACTCAATTTCGCGACAGAAGAAGTGATTAGACTATGTTCTTCAACACGCCCTGCAGAGGAAACATGGCTCAACGAGGAAATGCAAGCTTCCTACATTGAGTTAGCCAAACTTGGTCACTGTCACTCTGTAGAAGTATGGCATGACAACAACCTGATTGGCGGACTATATGGCATCTGCGTGGGCCAACTTTTTTGCGGGGAGTCGATGTTTAGCCTAAAAGATAACGCATCCAAAATTGCATTGTGGTACTTATGCAACCATTTGGCGTCAAAGCAAGGTCAATTAATCGATTGCCAAGTTATGAATTCTCACTTGGCATCACTTGGCGCATTTGAACTTGAGCGTGACGAATTTATGCAAAAACTACTATCTTTAAGAGAAAAGCAAACACTATTTGATGCCTATCAGCCCCAAGTTTTGCAGGATTCAGTATGAGTACGGATATACAACATATTCGAATAGGGTTGACGAATAATCACCCTTGTAGTTATTTGCCTGAACGGCAAGAGCGGGTTGCGGTGGCGCTTGATGAAAGGCTGCATACTGAAGAAAATTACCAGTTGCTCATGGCTAACGGTTTTCGTCGTAGCGGAGATACCATATATAAACCGCATTGCGAGCATTGCACCGCTTGCCAGCCAATTCGAGTCTCGATTCCAGACGTTAGACTATCAAAAAGTCAGAAGAGGCTGCTTAATAAAGCACAGTCTTTACGCTGGGAAATGAAACCTGAAATGGATGAGGAATGGTTTGAGCTTTACAGTCGGTACATCTGCAAACGGCATAGAAACGGCACTATGTACCCACCAAAGCGTGATGAGTTTGCTCGATTTGCTCAAACGAGCTGGCTGACAACGTCGTTTTTACACATTTACGATGAATCAGATCAATTGCTCGCCATTGCAGTGACAGATTTGATGCCACAATGCTCGAGTGCTTTTTATACTTTTTTTGACCCTGACTACGAGTTATCTCTTGGCACGTTAGCAGTGCTTTATCAAATTAAATACTGCCAAGAAAACAAACAGCAGTGGCTATATTTGGGATATCAGATTGATGAGTGCCCAGCAATGAGCTACAAAACACGCTTTCAACGCCACCAAAGGCTAGTAAATCAGCGTTGGCGAGGGTAGAATACGCCTCAACTTTACATAATTACTATTTAGCGGCAGAATATAGCCCGCTAATATTGCCTAATTTCTAAAGAGGATTAAATGGCTAAAGAAGACGTAATCGAGATGCAAGGCACAGTCCTTGACACTCTACCAAACACTATGTTCCGTGTTGAACTTGAAAACGGTCACGTTGTGACTGCTCACATCTCTGGCAAGATGCGTAAGAACTACATCCGTATCCTAACGGGTGACAAAGTAACTGTAGAGATGACTCCATACGACCTGTCAAAAGGCCGCATCGTCTTCCGCGCTCGTTAATCTCTGATTTTCGGATGCAATAAAAAACGGAGCAAGCTGCTCCGTTTTTTATTGCACAATTTTTTCCGATTTAGTTCAGATAAAAAAGCGCACGATCTTCTCGTGCGCTTTTGCGTTTGTTACCGAATAACGATTAATGCATCGCTGTCTCTTTCTCACTTAAGTATTCAAACTCAAGCGTATTGTTGACCAGCGTTACTTTCACTGTACCGCCGTCAACTAAAGATCCAAACAACAGTTCGTTAGCCAAAGGCTTCTTAAGCTGTTCTTGGATAACACGCCCCATTGGGCGAGCCCCCATAGCTTTGTCATAACCTTTATGTGCTAACCAATGGCGAGCGTCTTGCGATACTTCCATTGAAACGCCTCTCGCATCAAGTTGCACTTGCAGTTCAACAATGAACTTATCAACCACTTGATGGATAACGCTTTCATCAAGGCTGTTAAACCAGATGATGTTATCAAGACGGTTACGGAACTCAGGAGTAAACACCTTCTTAATTTCCGCCATTGCATCGTGACTGTTGTCTTGTTGAATCAAACCAATTGATTTCTTCTCGGTTTCCGCCACACCTGCGTTAGTTGTCATAACAAGAATGACATTACGGAAGTCTGCTTTGCGACCATTGTTGTCCGTTAGCGTACCGTTATCCATGACTTGCAACAGCAGGTTAAAGATATCAGGGTGCGCTTTTTCAATCTCATCAAGTAATACGACTGAATGTGGGTGCTTAATAACAGCATCAGTTAGCAAACCACCTTGGTCATAACCGACATAACCAGGAGGCGCACCAATTAAGCGACTTACGGAGTGACGCTCACCATACTCAGACATATCAAAACGAAGTAGCTCGATACCTAGAAGCTTAGATAACTGCACTGTCACCTCTGTTTTACCAACCCCTGTTGGGCCTGCAAACAAAAATGAACCAACAGGTTTGTTGTCTACACCCAAACCTGCACGTGTCAGCTTGATCGCCTCGGACAATGCATCAATCGCATTATCTTGACCAAATACCAACATCTTCATTTTGCTATCTAAGTTTTTCAAAATGTCTTTATCTGAAGAAGAAACCGACTTCTCTGGAATTCGCGCCATTTTGGCAACCATTGATTCGATATCAGCCACTCCGACCGTTTTTTTACGACGGCTTGCAGGAGCAAGACGACTACGCGCACCAGCTTCATCAATGACATCAATGGCCTTATCTGGTAGATGGCGTTCATTAATGTATTTAGCCGACAGTTCTACCGCGGCACGCAGTGCTTTATTGGTATAACGTACTTCATGGTGAGCTTCGTACTTCGGCTTCAAGCCCATCAAGATTTTAGTTGTGTCATCTAATGAAGGCTCTACAACGTCTATCTTTTGGAAACGGCGAGACAACGCACGCTCTTTCTCGAAAATGTTGCTGTATTCTTGGTATGTCGTCGAACCAATACAACGCAACTTACCGCTACTCAAAAGAGGCTTAATAAGATTTGCTGCATCGACTTGACCACCAGATGCCGCGCCTGCACCGATGATGGTATGTATTTCATCGATGAACAAAATGGCATCTTCTTCTTTTTCAAGTTGTTTCAAAATCGCCTTGAAGCGCTTTTCAAAATCACCGCGATATTTGGTACCAGCGAGCAAAGAGCCAATATCTAGTGAATAAATCACGCTGTTTTGAATGACCTCAGGGACCTGCCCTTCGACAATTCGCCATGCAAGACCTTCCGCAATGGCTGTTTTACCAACCCCTGCCTCACCCACTAGTAGTGGATTATTCTTGCGGCGTCGACAAAGTACCTGAATAGTGCGCTCTAACTCTTTATCACGTCCAATTAGTGGGTCGATGTTTCCATCTTTAGCGACTTGATTAAGATTCGTCGCAAAGCTTTCTAGGCGTTCTTCAGAATTAGGCTCTTCAACACTTTCTGAGCTAAACGAGTCTGATGATGAATCCTCACCTGCACCTGATGCTTTAGTAATACCGTGGGAGATGAAATTAACAATATCTAATCGGGAGATGTCATTTTTCTTCAGTAAGTAAGCGGCATGCGACTCTTGTTCACTGAAGATAGCAACAAGCACGTTGGCGCCTGTTACTTCATTACGACCAGACGACTGTACATGAAAGACGGCGCGTTGTAGTACACGTTGAAAACTCAAAGTCGGCTGCGTTTCACGCGTCTCATCACTATCTGGGATAAGAGGCGTAGTTTGATCGATGAAAATATCGAGTTCGTTGCGTAAAGCGTCAAGATCCGCCTTACAAGCTAGAAGGGCTTCCTTAGCTGCATCATTTTCCAACAATGCAAGTAGGAGGTGTTCGACAGTCATAAACTCGTGGCGTTTATCTCGCGCCCGAGCAAATGCACCGTTAAGGCTTGACTCTAGTTCTTTATTTAGCATAAGTACCTCCCGAAAAAACAACTGGGGTTGTTCGAGCAAGTCTTCTTTGTTTACGCTTGCTCCATAGTGCAAAGTAGCGGATGTTCATTTTCCCTTGCGTACATCGTAACTTGCGCTACTTTTGTTTCGGCAATTTCTGCGCTGTATGTGCCGCAGATTGCCTTTCCTTCATAGTGGACCTGAAGCATGATTTGAGTTGCTTTATCAATATCATGTGAGAAAAATCGCTCAAGCACCTCTATGACGAAATCCATAGGTGTATAGTCATCATTATTGAGTACGACATTGTACAGCTTAGGTGGCTGGACTTTCGTACTTTCTCGCTCCAGAAGATCAGAGTCCGGAGTGACCCATTCAAAATTTTTACTCATGGCAATCTAAAGATATCGTATCAAAGGGTTGATGTTTTCGACCTATAAAAACAATCTACCACAAGCGTGCAGCGCGGTGTAGTGAGTTATGGCACCGAATTCGATCTTTGATCGATAAAAGTTGCTACCTAATATAGAGACTAATGCACGTCTTGATACGGCGCAAATAAAAGATGCTTGTCGATAAGTTACACATTTTTTCTTATAAAAGAACTTTCTATTTATTGCTTTCGGACTATTGCAAACCACCCCATCATCTTCTATCTGGATCACACTTCCTCATTGAGAATACGGTAATTATCACGAAAACTTCATTTTTTATTCAGTCAGAGGATTCTTCTCCCATAAGCAACACGGACAGTATGGCTTTTTCAGTATGAGCCACTTCATAGGCAAATTGACTAAACTTCTGCGTATATACGAAAAACTGTTTGCAAATTTGTTAATCTCAAAAGTGATTTGTTTTCAATTATGTTTCTGTTTGTTGCTCACTGCTATTGACTGTCGAAATTCATTGACTACAGTGGAAAGTGTCGATGCATAAATCATCATTTTGAAACCTCTCTTCTTTAAGTGGTTTGATGAATGTGACTTATCATTGATTTGACGTTTGTTGGCATTCGCTGACAATAGTAGTACCAAGTTAAAGGTATAACTTGGTTGCAGTAACAACATCAGTAAAAAATGCATGAGGGATGTAAAGCATGGCTACAGGTACAGTAAAGTGGTTTAACAATGCCAAAGGATTTGGGTTTATTTGTTCAGATGAAGAAGAGGGAGATATCTTTGCCCACTACTCAACTATCCAGATGGACGGTTATCGTACACTGAAAGCAGGCCAACAAGTCTCTTACGAGATTGAAAAAGGTCCCAAAGGCTGTCACGCGAGTAGCGTCGTGCCTCTTGAAGGCCAAACCAAATAATTAGAGCGCTGTCGAAATATAAAAATATTGCTCTCGAAACGCCACGTTGATGTTTTGAAGAGAAAAATAAACCCGCCAAGATAGCGGGTTTCTTACTATTTAGAGCACGTGTTACAAAAGGAACACTTACAACGCACTTACAGGATAGGAAACGCGCCGAAAACGACGTGTTTTTACACTAACTTACTTGTTAATGATTGCGTTAAAGGTTTCGCTTGGACGCATCAATTTAGAAACCAATGCATCGTCTAGTAAGTAGTAACCTCCTAGCTCACCTTTCACGCCTTGCGCATTATTTAGCTCAGCAACGATCGTTTCTTCCTGCTCTGACAGCGCTTTTGCAATTGGTGCAAATTCAGCAGCAAGATCCGCATCATCCGTTTGCTCTGAAAGCGCTTTCGCCCAGTAAAGTGCAAGATAGAAGTGGCTTCCACGGTTATCTAGCTCACCCACTTTACGTGACGGAGATTTGTTGGTGTCTAAAAACTCACCGGTCGCTTTATCTAGTGTATCTGCGAGAACCTGAGCCTTAGGATTGTTTGTCGCTACACTTAAATGCTCTAACGAAGCTGCAAGCGCTAGGAACTCGCCCAAAGAATCCCAACGAAGGTGATTCTCTTTTTCTACTTGTTGAACGTGCTTAGGAGCAGAACCACCAGCGCCTGTTTCAAATAGACCACCACCATTCATCAATGGAACAATAGATAGCATCTTAGCAGACGTACCTAACTCTAGAATTGGGAACAAGTCTGTTAGGTAGTCACGAAGAACATTACCTGTAACAGAGATAGTATCTAGGCCCGCTTTCATACGCTCTAGTGAGTACTTACAAGCTTCAACAGGAGATAGGATCTTAATCTCTAGACCGTCAGTATCGTGATCTGGTAGGTAGGCGTTTACTTTCTTGATGAGCTCAGCATCGTGCGCGCGGTTTTCATCTAGCCAGAATACAGCTGGAACACCTGTTGCACGTGCGCGAGTCACTGCTAGTTTAACCCAATCTTGGATTGGTGCGTCTTTAACCTGACACATACGGAAGATATCACCTTCTTCAACCGCTTGCTCTAACAGTACGTTACCTGAAGCATCAACAACGCGAACAGTACCCGCAGCGTCTAGAATGAATGTCTTGTCGTGAGAACCATACTCTTCAGCTTTCTGAGCCATTAGACCAACGTTAGGTACGCTACCCATAGTGGTTGGATCAAATGCGCCGTGCTCTTTACAGAAATCAATAACCGCTTGGTAAATACCTGCGTAGCTACGATCTGGAATCATCGCTTTGGTGTCTTTTTGTTTACCATCTGGTCCCCACATTTGACCCGAAGAGCGAAGCATTGCTGGCATAGAAGCATCTACAATAATGTCACTTGGTACATGTAAGTTTGTGATACCACGATCAGAGTCAACCATCGCAAGTTCTGGTTGAGTTTGGTAAACCGCTTGAATGGCCGCTTCAATTTCTGCTTTTTGCGCTTCAGGTAGAGACTCAATTTTTGAGTAAACATCACCGATGCCATTGTTTACATCAACGCCTAGCTCTTCAAACAGCTTACCGTACTTATCGAAAACGTCTTTGTAGTAAACTTTTACTGCATGACCGAAAATGACAGGGTCAGAAACTTTCATCATCGTCGCTTTCATATGAAGAGACAGCAGCACGTCTTGCGCTTTCGCTTCAGCAATCTCTTTCTCGAAAAATTCAACCAACGCCTTCTTCTTCATTACTGAAGTATCAATGACTTCTTTATCTAGTAATGGGAACGCAGACTTAAGCTCTTTAACTGTACCATCATTACCGACAAACTCGATTTTGACCTCTGTTGCACCAGAGATAGTTGTAGACTTTTCGCTACCAAAGAAGTCATTGTCTGACATGCTCGCAACATGAGACTTAGATTCTGCTGACCATGCACCCATTGAGTGTGGGTTTTTCTTCGCGTAGTTCTTAACCGAAGTCGGAGCACGACGGTCTGAGTTACCTTCACGAAGTACTGGGTTAACCGCACTACCTTTGATTTTGTCGTAAGCCGCTTTAATCGCTTTCTCTTCGTACGTGCTCGGCTCTTCTGGGTAGTTTGGTAAATCGTAACCTTTCGCCTGAAGCTCTTTAATCGCCGCTTTAAGCTGAGGAACTGAAGCTGAAATGTTAGGTAGCTTGATGATATTTGCTTCTGGAGTTTGAGCTAGTTCACCAAGCTCAGTCAACGCATCGCCAATGCGCTGTTCTTCTTTTAGATGCTCTGGGAAGTTAGCGATAATTCGACCTGCTAGTGAAATATCACGAGTATCTACATTGATGCCAGACGATGCTGTGAATGATTGAATGATTGGTAGTAATGAATAAGTTGCTAGCGCCGGCGCTTCATCAGTGATGGTGTAGATAATTGTAGGTTTTTCTGTAGGCATGAAATTTCCCTATTTTTTAATCAACTTGTTGGCTGATCAACTCAGCGTCTGAGTTGGTTTAATTGACGCATTGCTGCGCGTTAGCAGTACATGTCTCCTCACTAACGCCACATGCGGTTCGCACTCTTTGTTGTAGTTTGAAGCTCTAAGCTCTGAATCCATGAGTGCACTGATATAATTAAACAAATAACACGAATTAGTCTATCATTCTGTGCGCGTTTGTTAGTTTTAGGCGCGCAAATCATATCCGATCATGAGAAAACTTAAAACTTTCAAACACAGTTCATTTACATTTTTGCAGGGTAGTTAACATGTCATCTCGTACAGGTCAGGAAAAAGGTCGCAGTCGTAACCAGTCTAAAACGGGCCATTTTAAACACTCAGGAGCTCGCAATGGCTCGAAGACTCGTACTCAGCAAGACCGCCGCCCTAATCGCCCAACAAAGAGCCAAAAGCCAAAAGTGCCCCCTAAAGATCGTAAAGTCATTATTTTCAATAAGCCTTACGATACGCTCAGTCAATTTACCGATGGCGATGGTCGCAAAACGTTAGCGGACTATATCCCGATCAAAAATGTCTATGCGGCTGGCCGATTGGACCGAGACAGCGAAGGTTTAATGGTACTCACTAACGATGGCATCTTGCAGGCGAAGCTAACGCAGCCAAAGTCAAAATCGCCGAAGACTTATTGGGTTCAAGTCGATGGCGCTCCTCAGGAGCAAGATCTTGAAAAATTGAGAAAGGGAGTAGAGCTAAAAGATGGTATGACTCTACCAGCCGAAGTTGAAGTTATTCCAGAACCACAAGTCTGGGACAGAACGCCTCCTGTTCGTTTTCGAGCAAATATCCCTACAACTTGGTTAGCCATTACCATTATTGAAGGAAGAAATCGTCAGGTGCGTCGCATGACTGCGCACATTGGCTTCCCTACCTTGCGCCTCATTCGTCATTCGATGGGTGATATCGTCCTTAACGACCTAATGCCTGGTGAATGGAGAGAAATCTCTCTCTAATAAGCAGAAAAGATAAAAGCAGGCTTAAAGCCTGCTTTTTAGATTCGTACTTTTTCAGTTAAGCCCTATCTAATGAACTAAGGGATTACTGCTCAGCAAGCCAGTTTTTAAAGGCCTCTTTTTCCGCCGGAGACGCTTTCTGGTACATCGTCTTTAATACATCAACCATTGGGCTGTCGTTCGATGCGCCTGTTGAACGGGTATCACTAGTCTCAACTCGAGGCTCGATATCACTTACTGATTGTTGATGCTGATTCACAGTTACATAGCTAACAGCAACACTCGCGATACCGCCAGCAATATTGTAGTTACGAGTTTCTTGAGGGTAATTACGACCAATTTGAACACCATCTGACTCTAATACATCTTCGACCAAAGCAATAGGTTGGCCTTTGGTATCCAGTAATTGCCAATCTAGAGGCGAGATGTTGTTTTGCGCTTGGCGAAGAGTTTTAAACTCTGGCAGTTCAAACGTTAGCTTTTCGTTTTCAGCATCAAATTTAGCAACGATTACATCACTGTAAACCGTCTTAAGGTTTTCGTTAATTTCGAATGTAGGTTGATATTTGAAGACAATTTGATTCGTTCCGTCAGGTAGTTCGATTGTCTTCTCACTAGAAAAAAGACCACCTTCTAGATCTGGCTTCTCCATGTTGACGGCCAATAACTTCACGTCTTCTGGAACCACTAAAGTCGTTGCAGCGTAGAGGTTTGTACTGGCAAAAATAGACAGTGCCATTGCCACTTTTAATGATAACTGCATAGAATTTTTCATCCTTATCTTCATAGTAAAAGACCCAGCATATAGCTGGGTCTTACAATATCAAACTGGGTATTGATTACCAGTAGAAACGAGCACCAACACCGAAGTTAGTTGCGTCGTCTGTGTCTTTGTTGTCGAAGTCAGTACCTTCGAAAGTGTAACCCGCTTCTGCGAATACACGTGCCCATTTAGAGAACTTGTATTCAACACCAGCGTAGAACCAAGAAGAGTCTGCGTCTACTTTACCTGCTTCGTCAGTAGACTGAGCTAGGTACTCGTAACCAGAGTATAGAGTTGTTTTAGGAGCGACAGCGAACATACCAGCTACAACGATGTAGTGTGAATCAACTGTTGATTTACCTAGCTTATCTTCGTTTTCGTTGTAGTAGTACGTAGCACCTAGAGTGTGCTCGTTTAGTGCGTACTCAGCAGTTACTTCAAAAGATAGGTTTTCGTTATCAGTACGCTCTGTGTGAGAAACTGTTTGCTCTACACCATTAAGAACTAGTTTTTTCTCTTTAGTTACGTTGATGTCGTTGTTCGCAGTAAGTACACCAGCATGTAGAGATAGGTCGTTGAAAGATTTACCAACGAATACTTCTAGTACTTCTTCGTTAGAATCTTTTTCGCCTAGCGCGTAACCAGCTTTTAGCCAGAACGCGTCATTTTCGTAAGCGTATTTGATTTGAGAATCGTTGTTCCAAGCGTGACCGTATGCAGTTTCCGCTGCGTTACCACCGAAGAAGTAAGAGTAATCTGCGAAGTATACGTCATCAGCCCAAGTACCTTCTTTACCGAAGCGAAGAGTACCCATATCACCCATATCAAAACCGATGATGTGGCGACGTACGTATACAGAGTCATCTGTACGCTCGCTTGAATCAGCACCTGCGTCGTAGTTGTCACCTAGAGCAACACCGATTTCAACTTCACCCAGAACTTTTAGGCTTTCGTCAACAACGTAAACCGCGTTCACACCAGTACGAGAAGAGCTAGTGTTTAGCTCTGCTGTGTGATCAGTTTTTTCTGTGAATAGAAGAGTTGGACGTAGCTGACCGTAGAAATCTACAGAACCTTCTTCAGATTTGAATACTTCAGCTGCGTTCACTGAAGTTGCAGACGCAACTACAGCTAGTGCTAATAGAGTTTTTTTCATAATTAATCCACTGCCTTTTCTTAGTTCGGGATATCCTTGTCCGGTTCCCTTTTTTTATATGTTTGAGGTAGAGCGTTAACAAAACGTTATACAGCACCTCCTCAAAATCTGGAGCTAAGAGTGCAAAAGATTATTCTGGCTGTCAAATTTTCTAAATACCAATGTAAAAAAAACAAAATACCATTATAAAACAATAACTTGATAAGTTTACCTTTATTTATTCGACGAACATCTAACCAATCTCCATTATTATTTGTAATTTACAAAATTATTAACAAATGGTTTTTTAATCCAATAAATAAATTTAAAAAAACAAAAAAAAGAATAAAAACCCACAAATCAGACCAAGTTGGAGTTTTATATTTTTCATATAATGAAATTAATTTCATTAAGATAAGGTTCAATATTTTTTTGTGAAGGAGATCTACATTCCTTATAAAAGCATTCCGTTTTGTGAACTACTGTACAACTAGTGATGTGTGCTACTATTCGCCTCCAACGCATTTGAGGCCCGTATGCTGACCAGTAACATTCAAAAATCGATTCGTAATAGCTATCAAAACCTTCAAGATCAACTTGATAACTTTGTGCCTAGAAGAGCACAAAACTACCTTGTTGCAGAGATTGCAAAAACGCTGTGCGGTCAGTATCACAAATCTAACCGAATACTCGTTGCAGAAGCAGGGACTGGAATTGGTAAATCGCTCTCCTATCTAATGGCGACCATTCCCGTGGCTGTACATAACAATAGAAAAGTGGTTATCTCAACGGCGACCGTCGCTCTGCAAGAGCAGCTCATAAATAAAGACCTCCCTCTTTTTCGTCGGATTACCGACCGAGAGTTTTCTTTTATTTTGGCAAAAGGCCGTCAACGCTATTGTTGTGCAGAAAAGCTCGCTACTGCTAGCGGTGCTGATGGTGGCCAGTTAGCCATGTTTGAAACCAAACCTAAGCAAAAAGATATAGAGCTGTTAGAAACAATGCATCGCTCTCTTGCGCAAGGTAAATGGGACGGTGACCGTGATTCTTGGCCTAAACCCATCGACGATAAGCTTTGGCAACTGATTGTCAGTGATAAACACAGTTGCAATAACAGTTTACCAGGCCACCGCGGCTGCCCATTCCAAAAAGCGCGCTCAGAGTTGGATAAAAACGATGTCATCATTGCTAACCACTCTCTCGTCATGGCAGACGCAGATTTAGGTGGCGGCGTGATTTTACCTGAGCCAGAAAATACGATATACGTCTTCGACGAGGCACATCACTTACCTCACGTCGCTCGTGACCATGCTTCAGCATCTGCGAGTTTAAAAGGTGCGGCAGCATGGCTTGAGAAGTTAAATCAGTCGATTAGTAAGTTTTCATCACTCGCAGACGAGAAACGCGTAGCTCGATTTCGCAACGACCTTCAAGACGCGGTTCAGAACTTGATACCGGCACTGACTCAATTGCCCAAACAGTTCGACCCAGCTCAATTTGAAGAGGGTATCTACCGCTTCGAACACGGTGAACTACCTGAGTGGCTAGAGAACCAATCCAAAGAACTAAAACAGTTCAGTAAAAAAGCAAATCAGAGCGTGGCAAAAATTGCCGACCTTATTGCGGAAAGAGTAAAAGACGGGGAGCTTGCGACAAGGTTGGCTGAACCAGCGCTTGCAGAGCTCGGTTTCTACATTCAAAGGTTAGAAAACCTAGCGCAAGTATGGCATTTAATGGCTGAACCAACTCGTGAAAAAGGTGCGCCTTTAGCTCGCTGGTTAGAAACCCACCCCGATCGCGAGGGTGATTTCATTGTGAGTGTTTCGCCACTTGAAATTGGATGGCAACTCGACCAACAGATTTGGAGCAGATGTATTGGCGCCATTTTGGTTTCCGCAACGATACGTGCATTAAACTCTTTCCATTACTTTTGCCATCAGGTTGGTATTGATGGAAAACCAGAATCAGGCACTCAGTTTTTAGCGCTTGCGTCACCATTCGATTACCAAAACCAGGCAGAATTGCTCATCCCTGCGATGAAATATGAACCACCAGCGCCTCAATTTACTGAATATCTTATCGAGATATTGCCTAAGTACTTGGAAGACAAGAAAGCCAACTTAGTATTATTCTCATCCTATTGGCAGATGAACCAAGTCGCGAAGGCACTCTCTTCGGAGTTCATAAAAAAAGGCTGGGCGTTGCAAGTTCAAGGTGAAAGCTCACGTCAAGAAATTCTAAAAAAACATAAAAAGTTAATAGAATCAAATAAAACCAGCGTCTTATTTGGTACTGGCAGTTTCTCTGAGGGGCTAGACTTACCTGGCGAATTACTTGAAAACTTGGTGATTACAAAAATTCCATTTGGCGTTCCAACCTCCCCTGTTGAGCAGGCTCATTCCGAATACATTGAGAAAAAAGGAGGAAACCCGTTTATGCAAATAACTGTACCAGACGCAAGCAAAAAGCTGATCCAGAGCGTAGGTCGCTTACTGCGTAAAGAGAGAGATTCTGGTAGAGTAACGATTCTTGATCGACGCCTAGTCACTAAGCGATACGGACAAGCCTTAATCGACTCACTACCTCCATTTAAACGTAAAATAGAATATTAGAAGAATCACCATTTATGGAAATGATTGAGCCAACCATGCTGTTGGTGTTGGCGCTTGTCGCTTTTGTCGCAGGATTTATTGATGCAGTTGCCGGTGGTGGTGGCATGCTTACCGTACCTGCTCTACTGTCGCTGGGCTTGCCGCCTCATATTGCACTAGGCACCAATAAACTTGCCGCTACCTTTGCTTCTTCTACTGCGGCATTTACGTACTACAAAAAACGTCTATTCAAGCCTCAATGCTGGCGGCGTGCATTCGTGGCGACACTCTTCGGAGCGACATTAGGTACGCTATTTGTAGATGCGATTAGTACGGATTGGCTGGAAAAAGGATTGCCGCTTGTTATTTTGGCGGCAGCGTTGTATACCGTTTTTCATAAAACGCCCCACTCTGCTCATCAAAGTCCAATACCCGAGCCTTGCCCAAAACTTCATAAAAAACAGTACATGCAAGGCTTATCCATAGGATTCTACGACGGACTCGCAGGGCCTGGAACTGGGGCTTTTTGGACAGTAAGTTCAATGGCGCTGTACCGGCTGAATATCTTGCTCGCCTCTGGCTTAGCAAAAGCAATGAACTTTACCAGTAACTTTACCTCTTTGATCACTTTTGCATTCCTCGGACATATCAACTGGGTGCTAGGCTTAACAATGGGAGTATGTTTAATGGCTGGTGCTTTTGTTGGCGCGCACTCCGCTATTAGATTTGGTTCTAAATTCATTCGTCCTGTATTTGTTACTGTCGTCAGCATACTAGCCATTAAATTGGCTTATGACGCATGGTTTGTAGGTTTGTCATGAACATTTCTCAACTCCAGGAAAATCTAGAACAAATGGCGAAGCAAGCCGCTGTTCTTGACCGTCAAAGAGGCGAACATCATGTTCCGCTTTTTGATGAGCGTTTATTTGGTTGCCGCTCTCGCTTACTTACTCCTTGCGTAAAAGAAGCAAAAGCCACGCTGGATGCGATTGTGCGTGAGCAAAATGAAGGTAAGCTCACCGCTTTGCGTGCTGAGTACCTCACTGAACGGTTAGTGGCGCAAATCGGTGCGATTCAACGCGAGATTTCTACCACTAAAATTCGTAAGAATGAAATCAAACATAGCAGCTATTTCCGCAAGCCTATCAACGTGCTTTATCAGGAACTCGCTCAACACCAAGAGTGGGCAAGACGCTTGCGCGAGATGGTGTTATTAAAAGAACGTGCTGTCGAAAGCGCTCCGAGTTTTATGCGTGCCGACGCTCAAAAAGTATTACTAGCAACCGAGCAACGTTTAGCGCGTTGTGAAGCAGCACTTCTTAAGCTAGAGAACCAAATTACACATAGGGAAAAACATCAATAATGGCTGATCAACCAACCTCGCCTTTAGATGACGCACCTGAAGAGATCAAACTGGCTGTCGATTTAATCTATTTGCTTGAGAGCAATGAGATAGATCCAGAAGTTGCGCTTAACGCTTTAAAGATCGTGCAAAACGACTTAGAAAACAAATTAAAAGCAAAGTAGCTCAGAGCGTTTCAATCCTTTCACCGAGACTCATTTTCAGTGCTCTTACACAATGATACTATTCATAAAAAAGTACGCCCCCAAAAGGATAAATAATGAAAGTAATCAGCTTTAACATCAATGGACTACGTGCGCGACTGCACCAACTCCAAGCGCTAATCGACAAACACCAACCTGATGTGATTGGTCTTCAGGAAATTAAAGTTCACGATGAAGCATTCCCGATTGAAGCTGTCGAAGCCATGGGCTACAAAGTGTATTTCCATGGTCAAAAAGCACATTACGGCGTAGCAATGCTTTGTAAGCAAGAGCCTCTACACGTACAAAAAGGGTTCCCGACGGATAACGAGGAACATCAAAAGCGCATGATCATGGCAACGTTTTTAAATGAAAACGGCGAAAAGGTCACTGTGCTAAACGGCTATTTCCCTCAAGGGGATAACATCAGCCACGAAACCAAATTCCCATACAAGCGCCAATTCTATAAAGATCTGATGACCTACCTAAACGATCATCACAATAACGACGAGCAATTGATTGTTATGGGTGACATCAACATCAGCCCTATTGATGCAGATATCGGTATCGGCGAACCAAACCGTAAACGTTGGCTAAAAACAGGTAAATGTTCATTCCAACCTGAAGAGCGCGAATGGTTGAAAACCTTACTAGACTGGGGCTTTGTGGACACCTTCCGTAAGCTATACCCAGAGGTGAACGATCAATTTTCGTGGTTTGACTACCGTTCTCGCGGTTTTGATGATAACCGTGGCCTACGAATTGATGTCATTTTGGCAACCCCTTCTCTAGCGGAAAAGTGTATTGAATCTGGTATCGACTATGAGCTTCGTGGTATCGAGAAGCCTTCAGATCACGCACCAATCTGGTCAACATTTAAGTAATATATTGCAAAGCTATAAGCGAGACTCAACGCTAAGCTTAGTCCAATAAAAAGGGAGACTCTGTCTCCCTTTTCATACAAATTACCAGTTAATCACTGATTCAGCGGCCAAACCGTTTGACCATCAATAGTTATCGGTGTTTGAGCAAATTCGTTCAGACAGTAGCCTGTATTACTACTTGCAAAGTAAGTGAGCGGCATCGGCGGTAGATTCAGCGCCACAACCTGCTGTTTCGCTTTTTCTGTGAACGAGAACCCCCACATATCGAGATAGTTAGTCATATCTCGCTGAGAGATGTAGCTCAGAGCAATAAGCAACCAGTCGTTGTTCGAGATGCTATTTGCTTCTTCCCGAGAGTAGTTGGCAAAACCAATGCTCAATCGTCTCTCATCCCAAAGCGCGTCGTCCGATTTTAAGCGGTTAAACTCACGTTCAATCAGGTGCAAGCGCGCCAATAAATGCCAACCATTTTTAAGCACACCTTCATGCTGCGCCGCCATCATCATTTGAATGTAAACACGAGCGCCCCAACTCCAACTGGTTTGATTTTGCGCAGCCATGTATGCGTTTGGATCCGCTTGAGTTCGGCTAGCTTGCAATAATTCAAACTGGCCTTTGAAATCCAAGCTTTGGCAAGTTGAAACTTTTCCCGTATTATGGAAGAAACGAGACTTACTGTAATACGAGTAGTAATTGGTCGTTGAATGCCCTTCCCAGCCTGAAAATCGGAATCGACCTTTTTCTAAACCATGACCAAGCTCATGTAAATCACCGTGACCGAGTGGGCTGAATGACCAGTAAGCATCGTAAGGGTTACCCGAACAACCATAACCACACGTCGCTTGGTCAGCGTTCATGTGCTTCACTATATCAATATTGGCGATTTCCCAACCTTGGTTTTGGGCGTATTGAATAATTTCAGGCACTTCATCTATGCCCGGCCCTTGGAAACCTGCCAGCACATGCGGGTAGTTGTGAACATATTCTTCTGTTGCAAGCGCCATTTCCGAAGGGGTAGACCACATTTCATCGTTGACCGACTCCAACATTTTGTCGCGCTTTGAGTGTACTTCAAACCCAGGAGTGATCAGCTCAGCCCAATCGAATAAATTGGCTTCTAACTGTTGAATAAAAGCGTCGTTGTCCTTCTCACTTCTCCAAACTGGATGCTGTGCCACATGATTAAATTTCAGTTCAACCGGAACATCATTTTTGTCAAAGTGAACCTGTACTGGGCCGCCATAAGGAGAAGTCAGCGTGATGGTTTCACCCGGCTTCACTTCATAGCCGAATGAAGTCAGCAGTTTTGGTCGTGTGTATCCATCTTTGCTGAACTCATGAGTTGCACCACTTCTTAAAGTGTTGATGACAATCTTAGTCGCCACATCATTGCTGTCATTACGTTTAACCGTAAAGGTTTCCCCAGGAAGCGCATATACACCAGCCGAACGGAAGTTACGCTTTGATTCCATATTAATCGTTGCACTGATTCTCTTTATTTCAGGGCTAAACTCACTACGGCTGAAGTTCCCCATATTTGGTTGTTTTGGGTTTACGCTTCGGCTGTTGTATTGCACGTAATCGGCAAAGTACGACTTTAGGAATTCGGTCGTTTGGGTTGACTGTTTGTCCATCGGGAAGACAACCGTTTGACGATAATGATCAGCCAGCAATACCATGAGTTTTTCGTATTGGTAGCCGTTTTGATTAAACAAATCTACTTTTTGTTCATCAAGCTTTTGCAACCAATGGCGAATGCTGTTTGCCCCTGCATAAAATTGACTGTCCATATTCGCAGTGTCAGGGCAGGATTTGTCATCACACTTTGACAAGTCAACGTTGAAATTTTGAGATTCAAAACGAGACAACAGCGCTTGTTGTGTGATGACAGAGTCCGGCACAACGTTCATCAACGATGAAGGATCCCAGTCGACCAAGCCTAACTTACGCCAATAGTTATCTCCCACATAATCAACATGGAATCTTCCCAAAATGTCTTGGCCAAGATCAGTTAGTCCTCCATCCCAATGCAGGTATAGAACAGGAATTTGGGCTTGCTCAGCGTATTCCAAAGCTTCGAGTACTGGTTTGTTGGTATCTCCAGATTGCAGATGCTGTGACAAGATCAATAAGTTTGGAGTATTGGTTTGCAAGCAGCTAAGTAGCTTCGAACCATCGCATAGGTTGGCCTCGTTAAACACCAACTCTTGTGAAACATTGTCTTTCAGCCAATTCCGAGTCGCTTGCTCATCCGGAAAGTAATAAGACTGATCCATTTGCGCGATGACGACGTTTGAAGTAACTCCGCCCGACAACCAAGTGACCAGGTTACTTAACCATTTCGTCATCGCTGCGTTGGAAGAGTCGGGAAAACGTTGTGCCGTTCTAAATGGGTTACTACCTAATAGTGCGTAACGTTGACCATTAGACTTTTCCCCGGCAACGCCAATTGACAGAGCTTGATCTTTGTAACCGCTTGCCATGGCCTTATTGGTCATCAAGATGGTGTCGTTGAAGCCATACTGAGGTGCCAAGATCGCGGCATCATGGGTTGGATCCCAATAAAGACCTGAAAGGTTTTTCGCAATTGCAGATTTGATCGTATTCGACTGCATCTTGTGAGCTTCTACAACCTGACGACTTTTACGAATGAATTCGCTCGGGTCAGAAACGAGCAGTGCATTACCAGTTTCAAGAGCTTGTTGAACTGGAGCTGGCGTTGGTTTTACTTGAGCATTAGGTTGTGATTCTCCCTCTCCCCCACCACATCCTGTGGCTAAGGCGGCAATGCCCAACGATAGAATTGTTTTTTTCATTTTTACTTACTAAACAATGAGTTTACCGAATGTTAATGTAAGTTGATGAATAATAAGAAAGAGTCTTTTACATCGACTGAAAAAATAGGAATGAAGATAACAAAATTATCAAAAGCAATAGCACCCACTCCGATGCTATTGCCTCTATTGATAATTAGCTTAAAGGACGCAGATAAGCTAAGAAACGCTTCTCTGCCACTTTGAAACACCACAAGATCATAAACGTCAGTGCCATGTAGAACAGCCCCGCCGTCAGGAAAGACTCAAATGGTGCATAGTAGCGCGAGTTAACTAGACGCGCAGCACCAGTTAAATCCATGATGGTAACGATGCCCGCGACTGCACTTCCGTGCAGCATAAATATGACCTCGTTTGAATAAGCTGGTAATGCTCGACGCAATGCACTCGGCAAGATAATACGTCTGTATGTCATAAACTTACTCATGCCATACGCTTTCGCAGCTTCCACCTCACCTTTCGGCAAACCATTAATCGCACCACGAATAATTTCTGCGGTGTAAGCCGATGTATTCAGAATAAAAGCGACCAAAGCACAGAACCAAGCGTTCTCCCATAAGGTATCTTTCACAGGGAAAAACTGATCCATGCCGTAGTAAATCAAATACAGCTGAACCAATAGCGGCGTTCCACGGAAAAAGTAAATGAATCCCCAAGAAGGTAAGCTTAGAGCGTAATTGGTACTATTGCGTGCCACGGCTAATGGGATAGAGACACACAAGCCAATAACCAACGCTAATCCCACTAACCAAACTGTTGTCCAAAGTCCCTGAAGATAAGTTGGAAAGCTTTCAATAATCAAAGAAAAGTCCATAACTTACCTCGCATGAATACTGAACTTACGCTCAACAAGCTTGAGTAGCCCGGTCGAAACGCTGGTAAAAAATAGAAAGATGAGCGCGACAGCCATGTAAAAGGTGAACGGCATTTTGGTCGTACCTGCTGCCAATGAGCTCATTCTCACCATGTCATCCAGACCAATAATGGAAACTAACGCAGTGGTCTTAAGTAACACTAACCAGTTATTACCAAATCCAGGTAATGCATGACGAATCATCTGAGGAAGCAAGATTCTTCTAAACGATAAAGCAGAGCTCATCCCATAAGCTTTCGCCGCTTCTAATTCACCCTTGTCCACCGCCATGATCGCTCCACGAAAAGTCTCCGCCATGTAGGCGCCAAAGATAAAACCAATCGTGAGTACACCAGCTATAAATGGGCTGACATCAATATAATCAGGTAAGTAAGACGTCCATTCATGGTTTGGATCACTCGAGGCAAACCACTCGTTGAGCGTTTCGTTGATGGAGTAAAGGCTGTTATTTAAAAGTATTTGTCCACCAAAGAAAATTAGCATCATCAGAACCAAATCTGGAATGCCGCGAATGACTGTGGTGTAAAGAGTGGCAATCGCCCTTGCCCATTTGTAAGGTGCTAACTTAGCTAATGCGCCAAGCATGCCTAAGACCATGGCGAGAATGAGTGAAAGCACTGCAACTTCTATTGTTACTAAAGCTCCTTTCAAAATCGAAGCTTCGTATCCTTGTAAATCTAGCATAGGTGAGTTCCTAATCCCTAAACTCAAAAAATCGACCGTTGACTACTTCTAGGAACAAGCCAACGGTCGCTTAATTACGGTTTATTCACCGTACACATCGTAGTTAAAGTATTTACCAGCAATTTCTTGGTAAACACCTTTCTCACGTAGTGAAATAATTGCTGCGTCGAGTTTCTTCGTCAGATCTTTGTCTTGTTTACGAACAGCGATACCCATACCTTCGCCAAACCATTTTGGATCGGTTAACGACGGTCCAACAAACTCATAAGCTTCGCCACCGGCTTTGTTGATCACACCCTCTTCTAGAGCAGAAGCATCACCTAAAACAGCAGCAATTCGACCATTTTCTAGATCAAGATACGCTTCATCAAAAGAGCCATAACGCACAATTTCAACATCATCGCCGTAGTTGTCAGTTAAGTACTTGTCATGTGTCGTCGCACGTTGCACGCCAATTTTGACATCTTTAAGATTATCAAAATCTAGACCCGCACCTTTCTTAGCGATAAATTTATTTGGAATTTGTGCGTACTTGCCAGTGAAATCGACTTTTTTCTTGCGCTCTTCAGTGATAGACATTGCTGCGATGATGGCATCGTACTTACGTGCAAGCAGAGAAGGAATAATACCATCCCAATCTTGAGCGACGATTTTGCACTTCACTTGCATCTCTTCACAGAGTGCATTTGCCATGTCTACGTCAAAGCCTTTTATTGAGCCATCAGTTTCTGTCCAGCTAAACGGAGGGTAAGCACCTTCGATACCAAAGCGAACTGTTTTCCATTCTTTCGCTTGGGCAACACCTGATACTGCTGTTGCAGCAATCGTTGCTGCTAATAACCACTTTTTCATTTCCATACTCCTGTGATTGCTATTTTATTTCGTTTTGTTTGTTGTGTTGGCTTAGGAGGCAATAGTCTGCCGCCTAACAAATATTAGTAAATGGATGAGATAAACTGCTGTAATCGTTCTGAATCCGGGTTTGTAAATAGCTTAGCTGGATTTCCCTGTTCTTCCACTAAGCCTTGATGTAAAAACATCACATGGTTTGATACGTCACGTGCAAACGCCATTTCGTGCGTGACCACCAGCATAGTTCGCCCTTCATCTGCCAAATCTCTCATTACCCCCAGAACTTCTCCTACAAGTTCTGGGTCAAGCGCAGAAGTTGGCTCGTCAAACAACATCACCTCTGGGTCAACTGCTAGCGCACGGGCAATAGCTGCACGTTGCTGCTGGCCGCCAGATAAGTGCCCAGGGTAATAATCTTTACGCTCATACAAGCCTACTTTCTTAAGCAAGACTTCTGCATTTTCAATCGCTTGAGCTTTTGGCACGCCTAAGACATGAACAGGCGCTTCAATCACGTTTTCTAGTACGGTTAGGTGAGACCAGAGGTTGAAACCTTGGAAAACCATTGCCAGGCGTGAGCGAATACGTTGGACTTGCTTTTCATTAGCAGGAACAGATTCACCTGCTCTGTTGTTCTTCATTTGGATTAATTCACCATTTACCCAAATTTCGCCCGCGGTAGGCGTTTCTAGCAAGTTGATACATCTGAGAAAGGTACTCTTACCTGAGCCGGAAGAGCCAATGATGGAGATAACATCTCCTTTGTGCGCGGCAAGTGAAATGCCTTTTAAAACTTCATTTTGTCCAAATGTTTTGTGCAGGTCTTTTATATCTAGCGCTGGTACATCATTCATGCGCCCTACTCCCTGTGTTTTTGTCACTGCAATTAAGGGACTCCGCCCTCTCTAATTCGGAACAAATTAGCACCGCCCCTTGAAACTTGCAACAAATTATTAACCTAAATAATTCGAATAGAAAGATACGATAGACAAATTAATATGCAATATATAGCAACATATTCTTCAAAAGTTGAATATTAAATATAAAAAAGCCCCTTTCAAAGGGGCTTAATAAATTTACAAAAGTGTTAATTGAAACCTATTCGAGGTCGCAATGAATTAATTAAAACGACTGACTACCAACGAGTTTGAAGTACGTAATGTCACTTCATTTTCTAAGCCTTCTTTTTCAGAAGTAATGATGCCATCTAGGTCTTCATCTAGTTCAGGCTCTGACGCTTCACCATTGGAGAAGAAGCTCATGAAAACTTTAGAATCAATATTACTATCTTCATTCACTACTAAAGCAGTGCGATTAAAATCGTCCGAAGCTGAAACTTTCAAACCGTTAACGGCCGATGTTGGGAAGTTGTAGTAATGCAATTCTGGAACAACAACAGAATCACTATCACTTGTTGTGAAAATGCGATGTGTGACTCTGTAGTCGCCTGAAGTTGCAAAGTAAGCGACACGAGTAAAGCCTTCAGTAGACGATGTTAAGCCCATGTCCAGATCAATCACGGAATCTGCACTTCCTTGCGCTGATACACTTGGTTTTGTGTTCGGCAGGTTATCAATATTTAAGTAAGCACTCGGATCAACGTCAATATCCCATCCGTCAGAGATCGTTTCGTTAAGTAGAGACTCCCAACCATTAACTTGATTCTCTGAGAACGCCATGTATACCCAAGTTTCTTTATTCGTTGCACTAGGGCGATTATATTCAACGGCCGTTTTATCCAGCTTCAACGCGTCATATGCAAAGCCGTTAGTAACAAAGCCAATGTTGAGCGAGTCGTAAGTATAGTCAGAAGACGAATAAATGTTTGACGTATTATCCGCTCTAACTAAGGCTATCTCACCAGTTCCCCACGAACCAATACCATACTGGTAAAGCGCTTTGTCGCTTGAACCTGATTCATACTGAAACAATGCCGTTGGTTCACCTTTAAGCCCCATCAGTTCATCAGTAGGCAACATATCAGGGTTCGGAGACGTGAAAATATCGGTTTGCGAGACAAAGTTGTAATCTCCGCCACCTGATTCAGCGTTTCGGTAATCTAAGTTAGTAAACTTATTGCTTGCTAAGTTACCGCCAGTAAAGCATTTGTTCAAAGAGTCTCGGTTTAGTGCAAAAGTAGCATTACGTAGTTTCTTATCTTCCAAGAACTCTTTTGAAAACGTGTTTACGCGAGCTTCTTTGCCGTTAAATTCTATTGCTTGAAACGTTACAAAGCCGCCGTCAGGGATATCTTCAAGATAAAACTTAAAGTTATCAGTGGTAGGTTTGATAATGTCTCCGGATCTTTTGCCATCGGCATCAGAGTAGTAACCGATAACATAGTTGGTCACTTGCTCTTTTGACGCTGCACTATAGGTTAAAACCGTTTTATCGCCGTTCAGCTCAGTTTTGTGGTCATATACAGTACAACCTTTCGTAGTTGCTTCACTTTCAGCCATTGTTGCTGGTATAGCAAAATCAAAAGTAAACGCAGTTTTCGGCGCTGCACCACCGCCACCACCGCCACCGCCGCCACAACCGACCATTAACCCTGAGATGATTGCCACTAGTGGCAGTACTTTAAGCTGTTTCATGTCTTTTTCCTAAACTGAGCGGCAATGATTAGCCAAAAAATTGTCTTTGCTCTGTCCAAAGCAAGAATAAAGCCAGCTTTATATAATCATCGTGAATATTGACATTTAATCTGCATCTCGTGCAAAAGGACAAAAAGTTCTAATTTTATGCAACTTGTGTAATGAAATTACACAAGTTCTCCGCATCTCATTCGCATGCCAGAAACTTTCTGTAGTTTTATTTCACAACCATTCTTAAAGTGATCTAAATCAATCACCCTAAATGGCTATCTTGCTAGACTCCTGCCAAAAGATGAGGCTTTTTTTGTGCCTCAACACAATAAGTTATTAGCTATGCTTAGGCACAGTGTCGACGTGTAACAAATCTAACAATAGCTAGCATAAGCGTGCCGCAGGATGCGGATTAACACAATTGAATGAAGAATTCATAACTTTTAAATATATGAGGAATCTATGTCAGACGCAGTTAACAAAACGCACTCTGATTCAGATATCGAGACCAAGAGCTACCGTGAGCTTCATCGTCCAGCATCTGAGTTCGCAAGCCGTTCAGACTACCTAGACCACGAACTACAAATCATGAAGCCACGTCGTTTTGGCTTGAACTTGCCAGGTCGTGACTTCCGCTTTGAGCTTGAAGACCTTGTTCCAGCACTTGCTGGTACTATCGGTATTATCGCAATGTACTCTGCGGTAATGATGTCTTGGGCTGAAGGTCTTACTGCAGCATGGGACCACGTAAACTTAGGCAAGGACTTTGCTATCGAAGTTGCGCGTGTAGAAATGCTCATCCCTGCACTTCTTTTCTGTGTACTTGCCTCTGGTTTTATTAACCCTAAAGCCAACCTAGCAGGCAACCACGGCCCAATGATCCCTCTTATTGGTACCATCGCTCTTGCTGGTGCTCACCCTCTTGCATTAGCAATTCTCATTGGTGTGTTTGGTTTGATTTTGAGCCTCTTAAAAGGTGGGTCAAAACTGGTTAACCTCACCTCTGAAGGTACGGCTGGTGGCCTTCTTATTTTCTTAGGTTTAACCGGAACCATGAGCCAAATTAACTCTATTCAAGCTTGGGCTGTTGGTTTGCAATCCGATACGGTTGCCGCTGGTAGCATGGGTTACATCGGTCTAATTGTTCTTGCGGTTACCATTGGCTTATACGCGTTCCTTGCTAAAGTGAACAAACGCTGGCTAGCGATCCCTGTTTGTGCCTTCACTGGGCTTGCAATCGCACTTGCTCTTGGCGCAGGCTTCGATATTAAATTCGTAACCGAGACAGGCCTTCCAAACCTAAATCCAATCTACTGGTGGGGTTCAACAGAAGAAGGTTGGATGCTTGGTCTTCCTAATATGGAACACTTCATCGCTTCTCTACCATTCGCCATTCTTGCGGTAGCAATGTGGTCACCTGACTTCTTGGGTCACCGTATCTTCCAAGAGATGAACTACCCACGTAAGAGTGAGAAAGTGCTGATGGACGTTGATGACACAATGACAATGTGTTCCGTTCGCCAAATGGTCGGTACTGCAGTGGGTGGTGGTAACATCACATCATCTTGGGGGACTTACATGATCCCTGCTGCAATCGCGAAACGCCCTATTCCTGCTGGTGCCATCTTACTAGGCTCTCTATGTATTATTGTTGCAATCCTTGGTTTTCCTATGGACGTTGCAGTATGGCCTCCAGTTATGCGCGTTGCTCTTCTCGTTGGTGTATCTCTACCACTGCTTGAAGCTGGCATGCAGATGGTGAAGGACTCGAAAGACTCACAAGCAGCAGGCATTTGTATCTTTGGTTCTGCCGTTGTTAATCCAGTTCTAGCTTGGGCACTAACTATGCTTTTAGATAACAACGGTTTAATTGGAGATAAAGAGCGCGCGTCTCGCCTATCATTTGTAGACAAGATTGTGATCCCAGTAAGCGTACTTGTTATCTGTTTAGTTGCTATGCTTGCAGTTGGTATGCTTGAAGGCCAGTATGGCATCCAAGCTTGGCTATAAGCTAGCAGTCCAGAAATTTGTGGGTAGCGCTCGTCGCTACCCCATTTTTATCGAGATTTTTGAGGATTTATTGATTTAGTTTAAGGTTTGCAAAAAAATTTTAGTTTAACCTCTAACTGTTGCTTAAAAAGAGAAACGTTAAAACTAGTGACAATATTTATAGTTTTGTAAATCGAATACGTAAATTTAAGACTATAAATATTGTTATTCATAAGAGTGTACTGTTCCCCTCTTTTATCTGGGGATAGCTGGCTCAACGGCGAAGCAGTACGTATTTTTTTCTACTAAAAAGGTAGGTATGTCATGGCAGAGCAATTTGCTAAAGCTTGGGAAGGTTTTGCTGCAGGCGACTGGCAAAACGAAGTAAACGTTCGTGATTTCATTCAGAAGAACTACACTCCGTACGAAGGCGACGAATCTTTCCTAGTTTCTGAAGGTACTGAAGCGACTAACAAGCTTTGGGCTAAGGTAATGGAAGGCATCAAACAAGAGAACGCGACTCACGCTCCTGTTGATTTTGATACTTCAGTTATCTCTACCATCACTGCTCACGATGCAGGCTACATCGAAAAAGACCTAGAAACTATCGTAGGTCTTCAAACTGACGCTCCTCTAAAACGTGCGATCATCCCTAACGGTGGTATCCGCATGGTTGAAGGTTCATGCAAAGCCTACGACCGCGAGCTAGACCCACAAGTTAAAAAAATCTACACAGAATACCGTAAAACTCACAACCAAGGCGTTTTCGATATCTACACTCCTCAAATCATGGCGTGTCGTAAATCTGGCGTACTGACTGGTCTTCCAGATGCATACGGTCGTGGTCGTATCATCGGTGACTACCGTCGTGTTGCTCTATACGGTATTGACTTCCTAATGAAGGATAAATTCGCGCAGTTCTCTTCTCTACAAGAGCGTTTTGAGAACGGCGAAGACCTACAAATGACAATGCAGCTTCGTGAAGAGATCGCAGAGCAACACCGTGCTCTAGGTCAAATCAAAGAAATGGCTGCAAAATACGGTTGTGATATTTCTCGTCCTGCTGAAACTGCGCAAGAAGCTATTCAGTGGACTTACTTCGGTTACCTAGCTGCTGTTAAATCTCAAAACGGTGCGGCTATGTCTCTAGGTCGTACTTCTACGTTCCTAGACATCTTCATCGAACGTGATATCGCGGCTGGTAAGCTAACTGAAGAACAAGCTCAGGAAATGATCGACCACTTCGTAATGAAACTACGTATGGTTCGTTTCCTACGTACTCCTGAGTACGATGATCTATTTTCTGGCGACCCTATCTGGGCAACTGAGTCTATGGGTGGTATGGGTCTTGACGGTCGTACGCTAGTTACTCGTACAAACTTCCGTTTCCTAAACTCACTATACACTATGGGTCCTTCTCCAGAGCCAAACATCACTGTTCTTTGGTCTGAGCAACTACCTGAAGGCTTCAAGAAGTTCTGTGCGAAAGTATCTATCGATACTTCTTCTATTCAGTACGAAAATGACGACCTAATGCGTCCAGACATGAACTCTGACGACTACGCGATCGCATGTTGTGTATCCCCAATGGTTGTTGGTAAGCAAATGCAGTTCTTCGGTGCTCGTGCGAACCTTGCGAAAACAATGCTTTACACCATCAACGGTGGTGTGGATGAGAAGCTAAAAATCCAAGTTGGCCCGCAAATGCCTAAGATCGAAGGCGATGTTCTTAACTACGATGAACTGTGGGAGAAAATGGACCACTTCATGGATTGGCTAGCGAAACAATATGTGACTGCACTAAACGCTATCCACTTCATGCACGATAAGTACAGCTACGAAGCGGCACTAATGGCTCTACACGACCGTGACGTTAAACGTACTATGGCTTGTGGTATTGCTGGTCTATCTGTTGCGGCTGACTCACTATCTGCAATTAAATACGCAAAAGTTAAGCCAATTCGTGACGAAGACGGTCTAGCAATCGACTTCGAAATCGAAGGCGATTACCCTAAATTCGGTAACAACGACCCACGCGTTGATGACATTGCATGTGAACTTGTTTCTGTATTTATGGGCAAAATCCGTAAGCTTAAGACTTACCGTGATGCAATCCCTACTCAGTCAATTCTTACTATCACTTCAAACGTGGTTTACGGTAAGAAAACTGGTAACACGCCTGACGGTCGTCGTGCTGGTGCTCCATTTGCTCCAGGTGCAAACCCAATGCACGGTCGTGACGAGAAAGGTGCTGTAGCATCACTAACTTCAGTTGCTAAACTGCCGTTTGCTGACGCACAAGATGGTATCTCTTACACATTCTCTATCATACCTAACGCACTAGGTAAAGATGAGGGCTCACAACGCGCTAACCTTGCTGGTCTGATGGATGGTTACTTCCACCACGAAGCGGGTATCGAAGGTGGTCAACACCTCAACGTGAACGTTCTTAACCGTGAAACTCTAGAAGACGCAGTTAAGCACCCAGAGAAATACCCTCAGCTAACAATCCGTGTATCTGGTTACGCTGTTCGCTTCAACTCTCTAACTGCAGAGCAACAAGCTGACGTAATCGCGCGTACATTCACTGAGTCTCTATAAGACTATAGCGAAATAACGTTCTATTAATACAACAAAGGCTGATGCTAAGTAGCATCAGCCTTTTTTTATTTCTTGAATGAAAGTTGTGATATCGCGAAAGACTTTTGCCCGCATTCTTACGTATGATGCGAAAAAAGTTAGCAAATAAAGTCTATGAGATTTAGTAAATTAATTATTCTTACCCTTCTTTCTCCAGTTGCAATAGCATCCACTAAGTCTACGGTTTCTTTTACCATCGACAACGATGGTATTTTTGGCGTCGATCAAGACTATACGAATGGTGTTTTCCTTTCTTACGCGACAGACCAACTGACACAAGAAAGCCAATGGAAATGGCTGAGTCTAGCTAACTCAGAGCACGCCAATATCGATAAAATAGAGTTGGTTCTTGGCCACAAAATGTGGACTCCAAGCGACATTGAAGCCGATTATCCACTAATCAATGATCGCCCATATGCCGGTTACCTACACACCGAAATCAACTACCTTTCCCTAACGAGTGACAAAGCTGTACGGTACAATTTCACCATAGGAGCTACGGGTGAAAGTTCGCTATCAGAAAAGGCGCAAGAAATCGTTCACGGAATAACAGGATCGACGGACCCTCAAGGTTGGGATTACCAGATTGAAGATAAAGTTGCGTTCAGCCTTGGTTACCGCGTATTTAACAAATTGATGCGCAGCGAAGAACAAAAAACACAATGGGAGATCACCAACATTAACGACATCAATGCGGGTAACTTCCGTAGTGATGTCTCTCAAGGCGTCATGTTTCGTTGGGGTACAAACCTAGCGAATAGCATCGGAGCCGCCAATATCAGTGTCGAAAGCCCTTTCTCAGCAAGTATGATCGCTCAGAACACGTCGAGTTGGTTCTTGTTCACCGGGTTTGAAGGTCGTTACCGCTTTAATGACATGACTATCGAAGGAGATCGTCCTGGCATTCCTGAACCGTCAGCGCCATACGACGTCACACTGCAAAATTGGCAAGCAAGTGCCGTCGCGGGGGTATCTTGGTACAACCAAAATTACGGTGCAAGCATCACCTTTACAATTAAAACATCGGATTATGAAGAAGCCCAAACCGATGTTTATGGGACAGGCTCGTTCTCCGTGTTCGCCTTTTTCTAAAAACTGGATTATCCCAGCATCGAAGTCAATCTAGATACACGGCAAGTTCTCGGGATAGGTATTAACCACCTCGTGTTCAAGCGTTTATGTAGATTGGCTCCATCTATTTTCTTTCTTCAAATAACCTTGCCTTTAGTACCGACAAAGCTGTTTTAACCCTGCTTTTTGTAATAAAATAACAGCTAGAATTTACTAGTAATGAGAGCAAAAGATGTCAACAGCTGGTCGTATTCACTCATTTGAGTCATGTGGTACCGTAGACGGACCTGGTATTCGATTTATCGTCTTCTTGCAAGGTTGTTTAATGCGCTGTAAGTATTGCCATAACCGCGATACTTGGGACACGCATGATGGCAAAGAAGTCACGGTTGAAGAAATCATTTCCGAAGCGAAAAGTTACCGCCACTTCATGAATGCATCAGGTGGTGGCGTTACTTGTTCTGGCGGCGAAGCGATGCTTCAACCGGAATTCGTACGTGATTTTTTCCGCGCTGCTAAAGCCGAAGGCATTCATACATGTCTAGATACTAACGGTTATGTTCGTAAGCACACTGATGTTATCGATGAAGTACTGGATGCAACAGACTTAGTCATGCTTGACATCAAACACATGAAAGACGAAGTGCACCAAGATCTCATCGGTGTATCCAACCGACGCACATTGGACTTTGCTCGTTACTTACAAAAAATCGGAAAGAAAACATGGATTCGCTATGTCGTCGTGCCTGGTTACACAGATGACCCAGAAGCAGCACACATGCTTGGTGAATTTATTAAAGACATGGATAACATCGAAAAGGTCGAGTTACTTCCTTACCACAAATTAGGGGTTCATAAGTGGGAAGCGTTAGGCTTAGAATACCCACTCGAAGGCGTAAACCCGCCACCGAAAGAAACCATGGATGAAATTCAATCCATTCTTGCTCAATACAACGATAACGTAAAATACTAAGTGAACCGCAAGACTAACCTCTTTAAAATACCAGCTTATTGCTGGTATTTTTTTGATTATATCTAAGCCTTATCAGTGAGTTTCTCTGCGGTCATTTAGGTAGAAAAAGAACGATAGAAATGATTGCGTCATGTTCGCATAGGAAGGAAGTAACATGGATTTGTTTAACTTAGGCTCTCTTGTTGTCTCAATTTGGATAGTAGTAGTCTACTGCCTACCAGATTGGAAAAAAGTCGTTTGGCCCAAACTGGAAAAAGAGAAAGGATTTCAGCACCTCGTTTTTGCAACGCTCTTCTTTTTCAGTATTTTATGGACAGCTCAAGCAGGTGTAAAAGAAGGATTACAGATTCATTTTCTTGCACTAACAACACTGACGATGATGTATGGTTGGCGCATGGCATTTCTAATCAGTATCCCTGCAATGCTGGTCAACCACCTACTACATGATGTGTCCTTGCTACTCTTACCCACGTCGTTAGTTCTATCTGCCCTAATTCCGATTTTCATTAGTTACTTAGTGTTTCTTCTGAGTTACCACTACTTGCCACGAAACATTTTTGTTTTCATCTTCGTTGCTGGATTTTTCAATGGCGCGATAACAGGAAGTCTGCACCTCATCATTAACTCTTTTTATCACCTATCAGTTGGTCACTACGATTGGGAAACCATTCAACATAACTACTTTGTTTTTGTGCCGTTGCTCGCCTTTCCAGAAGGTCTATTAAATGGTATGGCACTGGCGGTTTTAACCGTATTCAAGCCAGAGTGGCTGAGAGTATTTTCAGACCGAGACTACATATACAATCATTACCATAAATAAGTGTTTTCAAACTGGTCAAAAGTGACAGTTCTTGCCATTTTTTAGTATTAAATATGTGTTGAGATCATGTTTCACTCATGTCTTAAGCGTTAACCTAAGCACATTAAAAATGTATTAGATATCTAGTGAGGTCACCATGGAAATGTCAAACGCTCAACGTTTGATTCTATCAAACCAATACAACCTTATGTCTCAACTTGATCCAAGTAATGCAGCCAAATACAAACGCTTACAAACGATCGTTGAACGTGGTTATGAACTACAAATGCGAGAGTTGAACAAAGATTTCGGCTGCCTCTCAGAAGCAGAATGTCGTGAGATCATCGACGTTATGGAGATGTATCATGCGATGCAAGAATCTTACAACATGCTAGACGATGAAGATCGCAGCAACGTAGATCAGCGCCGCTTGAAGTTCTTGGGATTTGATATCGCTTCAGAAGCACAACAAGTACATTACGTACGTTTTCTCATCGATTCTGAAGGTTTGTACCCTCAGTTTGACAAGGCAGATCATCACTTTAACAGCCAAATGCCGATGCTAGATAAATACCGCCGTATGCTGCAAACTTGGCGTAACTGCCCTCGTCAGTATCATTTATGTGAAAACGAACTAGCGCAAATCTTCAGCGCATAAAATGGTCGTCTAAGAATGAGGAGAGCGCCCGCTCTCCTTGTTATTTACCCTGTCACAAACTTATCTAAGACTTTGCTCTCTTCCTAGCTCTTTCACTTGCCTTGCTCAATGTAGAACAACGAATCACTGAGACTCTTCTGTCTTTGCCAAATATTTGATTTCTATTGCACCTATTCACGACATAAATTCGTCCTTAATAAAAGAGTGATTCAAATGTCACTTTTACAATAAATTCATAATTGTTAAGCAAAATTGCAAATCCCCGACTAGGCTTAAGTAGAGAAAGGCTGTGATTGAAAAATTCATATCCACCGCTCACCGTTGTAACGAAAAAACCGTCCATAAAGCAAAGTCTTTGGTGTCGCCAATCTTACATTCTGTACGAACCAAATGTGATAACAGGACGTATATTCAAACAACAACGAGCATAACTGTTGGTGGAAAGCCTGAATCAACGTTCGTCGGTAGACTGACTATTAAAGGGGAAAGCGACATGAGTATTTTCGACCACTATCAATCAAGATATGAAGCTGCAAAAGATGAAGAGATGTCGTTACAGGAGTTTTTAGCCCTGTGTAAAGATGACAAAAGCGCTTATGCTAATGCAGCAGAACGCCTACTGATGGCGATTGGTGAACCAGAGATAATCGATACGGCAAAGGATCCGAGACTAAGCCGAATCTTCTCGAATCGTGTTATCTCTCGTTATGAAACCTTTAAAGACTTTTATGGCATGGAAGATGCCATAGAACAAATTGTGTCTTACCTAAAACATGCGGCGCAAGGCCTAGAAGAGCGTAAGCAGATTCTTTACCTACTCGGCCCTGTAGGTGGCGGTAAGTCTTCGCTTGCAGAAAAGCTTAAGGCTCTGATGGAACAGATGCCTATTTATGTTCTTACTGCTAACGGCGAACGCAGCCCAGTGAATGACCATCCATTCTGCCTATTCAAAGCCACAGAAGATGGCGATATTTTGAAAAAAGAATATGGCATCGAGCACCGTTATCTTCGCTCGATCATGTCTCCTTGGGCCGCTAAACGTCTTCACGAGTTTGGTGGTGATATCACCAAATTTAAAGTAGTGAAAGTACGCCCTTCTATCCTTGACCAAATCGGTATTGCCAAAACTGAACCAGGCGATGAAAACAACCAAGATATCTCATCATTGGTTGGTAAAGTCGATATTCGTAAGCTTGAACACTATTCGCAAGACGATCCAGACGCTTACAGCTACTCCGGTGCGCTGTGTAAAGCAAACCAAGGTTTAATGGAATTCGTTGAGATGTTCAAAGCACCAATCAAAGTGCTTCACCCACTGTTAACAGCAACGCAAGAAGGCAACTTCAACGGTACAGAAGGCCTTTCTGCGATTCCATTCGACGGTATGATTCTGGCTCACTCAAACGAATCTGAGTGGCAGACCTTCCGTAACAACAAGAACAATGAAGCGTTCTTGGACCGTGTTTATATTGTGAAAGTACCTTACTGTCTACGTGTTTCAGAAGAAGTCAAAATCTACCAAAAACTTCTTGAAAACAGTGAGTTGTCTCAAGCCCCTTGTTCACCAAGCACGCTCGAGACTCTGGCACAATTCAGTATTCTTTCTCGACTTAAAGAGCCTGAGAACTCGTCCATCTTCTCTAAGATGCGCGTATACGACGGTGAAACGCTGAAAGATACGGATCCAAAGGCAAAAAGCTATCAAGAGTATCGTGATTATGCTGGTGTCGATGAAGGCATGAACGGTCTCTCAACACGTTTTGCCTTTAAGATTTTGTCACGCGTATTTAACTTCGACCAAACCGAAGTGGCAGCCAACCCTGTACATCTATTCTATGTGATTGAACAACAGGTTGAGCGCGAACAGTTCCCTGCTGAAACAGCAGAGAAATATCTCGAGTTCTTGAAAGGCTACCTAGTACCTCGATACGTTGAATTTATCGGTAAAGAGATTCAGACCGCTTATCTTGAGTCTTACTCTGAATACGGCCAAAACATCTTCGATCGATATGTCACCTATGCAGACTTCTGGATTCAAGACCAAGAGTACCGAGATCCAGAAACTGGTCAGCTATTTGATCGCTCTTCACTGAATGCTGAGCTAGAGAAGATCGAAAAAACAGCTGGTATTTCTAACCCGAAAGATTTCCGAAACGAAATCGTTAACTTTGTGCTTCGTGCGAAAGCGAATAACAATGGTCAAAACCCGGTTTGGACCAGCTACGAAAAACTGCGCACAGTAATCGAGAAGAAAATGTTCTCCAATACCGAAGAGCTACTTCCGGTTATCTCATTTAATGCGAAAACCTCTTCTGAAGATCAGAAGAAGCACGACGACTTTGTCGCTCGCATGATGGAAAAAGGCTATACCGAGAAACAGGTTCGCCTACTTTCTGAGTGGTACCTACGAGTACGTAAGTCATCCTAACCCAGTATTGAGTTAGGTCGCTTGTGAAACATGAAGAGGGCTATTTCATGGCGCAATTTATAGACCGAAGGCTCAATGGCAAGAACAAGAGCGCTGTTAATCGACAGCGCTTCTTGAAGCGCCACAAAGAGCAAATAAAAGAGTCGGTAGCAGACGCAGTGAATCGACGCTCGATTACGAATACGGAAACGGGCGAAGACGTCTCTATCCCTCACAAAGACATCAACGAGCCTATATTTCATCAAGGCAAAGGTGGTGTTCGCGAACGAGTTCATCCCGGTAACGACCAATTCATTACTGGTGATAAAATTGAGCGTCCCAAAGGTGGCGGTCAGGGTAGCGGCTCAGGAGAAGGGAACGCCAGTCCAGATGGAGAAGGCCAAGACGAATTTGTATTCCAAATATCAAAAGATGAGTACCTCGATATTTTGTTCGAAGATCTCGAGCTGCCTAATCTAGAAAAAAACCAAATTGCCAAAATCACTGAATGGAAAACACACCGTGCAGGCTTTCAAACTGCCGGTATCCCTTCCAATATCGCCGTAGTACGTTCTCTGCAACAATCTCTTGCGCGCCGTACTGCAATGACTGCTGGTAAGAAACGACTTCTTAAAGAGTTAGAAGACGAACTTGCTCGCATCAAAAATATTGAACCTGCTCAGCAGTTTGAAGAGAACCGCTTGAAGGCTGAAATTGAAGAACTGCGCAAGAAAATCGAAAGCGTGCCGTTCATCGATACCTTCGACTTACGCTTCAAGAACTATGAGAAACGCCCGGTACCATCGAGCCAAGCGGTCATGTTCTGTCTAATGGACGTATCCGGTTCGATGGATCAGGCAACGAAAGACATCGCAAAACGCTTCTATGTTCTTTTGTACTTGTTCTTAACTCGTACCTACGAGAATGTCGAAGTCGTCTTTATCCGCCACCATACCCAAGCGAAGGAAGTGGACGAGCACGAATTTTTCTACTCACAAGAAACCGGGGGTACCATTGTATCTAGCGCGCTCAAGTTAATGGATGAAATAGTAAAAGAGCGATACCCGATTGGTCAGTGGAACATATATGCAGCTCAAGCATCCGACGGTGACAACTGGGCAGATGATTCGCCAAGATGCCGGGATCTGTTAGTGAACAAATTACTTCCAAACTGTCAGTACTACTCTTACATAGAGATCACGCGGCGCTCGCACCAAACTCTATGGCATGAGTACGAAAAACTCACTGAAGAGTTTCCTAATTTCGCAATGAAAAACATTCGCTCTGTGGAGGATATTTTCCCAGTCTTTCGTGAACTATTCCAAAAAGAAACGGCGTAAGGAGGCTAGCGATGAATACCGCAACGAGAAACCTCTCAGGAGAGGCGCCTAAGAAGCGTAACAGTAAAGTGTTGCCAGATGGACCAGATTGGACATTTGAGCTGTTAGAGCGATACCACAAAGAAATTAAGCGTGTCGCGGAGCATTATCGCCTAGACACTTACCCTAACCAAATAGAAGTGATTACTTCAGAGCAGATGATGGATGCCTATTCAAGTATCGGCATGCCAATCAATTACAACCACTGGTCATTTGGTAAAAAATTCATTCAAACAGAGCAGAACTATAAACATGGTCAAATGGGGTTAGCCTACGAGATTGTGATTAACTCCGACCCTTGTATTGCTTATTTGATGGAAGAAAATACGGTAACAATGCAAGCACTCGTTATAGCGCACGCGTGTTACGGCCATAACTCTTTTTTCAAAGGTAATTACCTATTCCAAACGTGGACTGACGCCAGCTCTATTATCGACTATCTGCTGTTCGCCAAAAAGTATTTAGCCGAGTGTGAAGAACGATATGGCGTAAAAGAAGTGGAAAAACTGCTCGACTCTTGTCACGCGTTAATGAACTTTGGTGTAGACCGCTACAAGCGTCCAGAGAAAATCTCAATTACAGAGGAAAAAGCAAGACAAGAAGAACGCGAAGCATACCTACAATCTCAAGTTAATGAGCTTTGGCGCACGGTACCGACAGCCAAGACGAAAGAGGAAGACATTAAAGAGCGATTCCCAAGCGAGCCTCAGGAAAACTTGCTCTACTTCTTCGAAAAACATGCGCCGTTGCTAGAGCCGTGGCAACGTGAAGTTGTTCGGATCGTCCGTAAGATCAGTCAGTATTTTTATCCGCAAAAACAAACGCAAGTCATGAATGAGGGCTGGGCAACGTTCTGGCACTATACCATACTCAACCATCTTTATGATGAGGGCTTGGTGTCTGAAAAGTTCATTCTAGAGTTCTTACATAGCCACACCAGTGTCGTGGCTCAGCCGCCTTATAACAGTCCTTACTTTAATGGCATTAACCCCTACGCGTTAGGCTTTGCCATGTTCCGAGATATTAAGCGTATCTGCGAAGAACCAACTGATGAGGACAAGGAGTGGTTTCCAGACCTAGCAGGAACCGACTGGTTAGATGCAGTGCATTTCGCGATGCATAATTTCAAAGATGAAAGCTTTATTAGCCAATACCTTTCTCCGAAATTAATGCGTGATTTCAAGCTGTTTGCGATCAACGATGATGATCATAAGAACTTTATTGAAGTCGCTGCTATACACGATGAGATGGGTTATAAACGCATTAGAGAAACCTTAGCCGCTCAGTATAACTTATCTAATCTTGAGCCAAACATTCAGGTGTTCAATGTCGATGTCCGTGGTGATCGATCGCTTACGTTGCAGTACGTTCCTCACAACCGCATCCCACTTGATGATAGTTACGAAGAAGTTCTAAAGCACGTGTATCGATTATGGGGCTTTGATGTCATTCTCCAAGAAGTGAAAGACACCGGTCACCGAGAGGTGTTAGCGACCTGCCCTAAACGGAACCAATACGACACTAACATTTAACTAATACCGCGATACAAGTAAAACAAAAAGGCTCCTAATTCAGGAGCCTTGTTTATTCTTAAATCTATATGAGCATTTGTTACGCTTGCTTCTCAACAATCGCGCGCACGGCTTCTAGGTCTTCGGGCGTATCAACCCCTGCCGCTGGTGCTTCTTTCGCTACCGCCACATGAATTTTTTCACCGTACCAAAGCACTCGCAGTTGCTCAAGACACTCAATCTGCTCTAATGCACTTGGTGCCCAGTTGACATACGTATTAATGAAACCAGCTCGATAAGCATAAATACCAATATGACGCATTAATGGGTTGGCAATAGTTTTGTCTTGTTTAGCAAAGTTATCGCGATCCCAAGGGATGGTTGCTCGACTAAAGTACAACGCATAGCCTTGCTCATCTGCGACAACTTTAACAGCGTTCGGGTTGAACACTTCCTCTTCCGAGTCTATTTCTACAGCTAACGTCGCCATCGGGGCTTCACACCCAGATAAGTTATCAGCAACCTGACGAATGATGGACGGCGGAATCAAAGGCTCATCCCCTTGCACATTAACAATAATGTGGTCTGACGGAATAGCCATCTTTTCAACAACTTCGGCAAGACGCTCCGTACCTGATTCGTGGTGGGGAGAGGTCATACAAACTTTACCACCAAATGACGAAACCGCTTTCGCAACACGCTCGTCATCAGTTGCAACGATGACATCTTCCGCACCCGCTTGTAGCGCTTGTTCATAAACCCACTGAACCATAGGCTTACCACCAATATCCGCTAGCGGTTTACCAGGCAAACGGCTCGATGCGTAGCGCGAAGGGATGACAACCGTAAAAGACATTAGCGTCCCTCATCCATGCTCATAGTGCGAGCTTCAGGCTCTAGCAGAACTGGAATACCCTCTTTGATCGGGTAAGCAAGGCGATCCAATTTGCAGATCAACTCTTGATTATCTTTATCATACGTCAGCTTACCTTTGCAAACAGGGCAAGCTACAATCTCAAGTAGACGGTGATCCATAAGCCGCTTTAACCTCTTTTATTCTATTTAAAATTTGCTCTGCATCGTTTGATTCAAACTGGGCAGATACAGGCAGATACCACCAATTATCTTGCGCATAATGGCTGCACTTGACGGCATCTTTCTCGGTCATAATCACATTGGTCCCTTGTTGAGCCAATGCTTCTAATTCTTGTTGATCAAAGTCTTGATGGTCAGCAAAACCTTTTGTGACTTTAACATCTGCGTTCATCGAGTTTAGTGTATGAAAAAAACGCGGAGGATGCCCAATGCCCGCAAATGCGACGAGATCTTTCAACTCCGAGACATCCACATGTTGCTTAGTCTTAAGATTAATAGCTTTAGAGGGTGCTAAAGCCATTGCGATTTCGCCCGTATGCGCTTGACCGCCATTGGTGATGATAAAGTCGACTTCTTTAAGTCGCTCAATACCTTCACGTAAAGGACCTAATGGAATCAGGCTTTCATTCCCAAACCGGCGATTCCCATCCACAATCACTAACTCAATATCACGGCCTAACGCATAATGTTGTAATCCATCATCCGTAATTATGATATCCACATCCAAATCTAGCAGTGCTTTCACTGCATTTGAACGCACAGGATCTACCGCAACAGGTGCTCCTGTACGGCGATGAATCAACTTAGGTTCATCGCCACAATGCTTCGCTGGCGTATCTTCTTTTAGCACTAACGGATAGGCAGGAGCCTTTGCCCCATAACCACGAGAAACAACCCCCGGCTTAAAGCCCATTTGCTGTAGTTGCTCAACAAGCCACACAACAACTGGTGTTTTACCATTGCCACCAGCAGTGATATTGCCAACCACAACAACAGGTATAGGCGCATTATAAGCTTGCTTGCGGCCAGTTTGGTATTGCTTTCGCTTTGACTTGCTTATCGCTCCAAATAATAAACTCAGTGGCCACAAAAGCGGCCACAAGAGGTATTTTATTGGATGGTTTTCAAACCAGATTTTTTCAATCACCGCGCTTATTCACCAAACTGAATACGGTGCAATTGTGCATACGCACCATTTTTCTCAATAAGCTCAGCGTGGTTGCCACGTTCAATGATGGCACCATCATCAACCACAAGAATTTCATCGGCTTTCTCGATTGTGGATAAGCGGTGCGCTATTACAAGTACCGTTTTGTCTTTTTGCAGCTCATCAAGTGCAGCTTGAATAGCTCGCTCGGATTCGGTATCCAAAGCCGAAGTTGCCTCATCAAGAATCAGCACTGGAGCATCACGCAATAGAGCTCGCGCAATCGCAACACGTTGGCGTTGACCACCAGACAAGCTAGCACCATTTTCACCAATCATGGTATCAAGTCCATCATCCATTTTGCCGATGAACTCCATCGCATGCGCGAGTGTTGCCGCTTTCTCGATATCACTGCGCTCATATTGGCCATCCGTTGCGTACGCAATATTGTTTGCTATCGTGTCATTAAACAAATGAACATTTTGCGATACTAGTGCAAATTGCTGACGTAAATTCTTTAGCTCGTAATCACGAATATCATGCCCATCTAATGTGATAGAACCACTGTCAACATCATAGAAGCGGTTGAACAAGTTCGCGATGGTACTTTTACCTGAGCCAGAACGGCCAACTAGCGCCACCGTTTTTCCTCTTGGAATATCGAAGCTGACATTTTCCAATGCTGGTTTTTCTGCACCAGTGTAAGTAAAGCTTACGTTTTTAACTGAAACATCGCCATTTGCGCGTTCAACTGTCAACTTACCTTCGTTTTTCTCAGGCTCGAGGTCAATTAACGCGAAGAGCGTTTGGCTCGCGGCCATACCACGTTGGAACTGAGAAGTAACGTTAGTCAGCGCTTTAAGTGGGCGCATCAGACCAAACATTGCAGAGAACACAACAGTAAATGTACCTGGAGTCAGTTGCTCTTTAATCGAATCAATACTTGCTAAATAAAGAACGGCAACAATTGCAAGTGATGCAATCATTTGGATGATAGGGTTAGCCGCCGCTTGAGCCGTCACCAACTTCATGCTTTGTTGACGCATTTGGTTGCTGACTTTTTCAAATCGTTTACGTTCGATGTCTTGGCCGCCATAGCTCAACACAACTTTATGGCCTTTCAGCATCTGCTCTGCTGATGCAGTTACGTTACCCATCATGGTCTGCATATTTTTGGATATTTTTCTAAAACGTTTAGAAACAACACCAATACCCCATGCCACAACGGGAGCAACAGCAAACAGCACTAGCGACAATTGCCAGCTGTTGTAAAACATCAAGACTAACAGACCAATGATACTTGCGCCTTCACGCACAATGCTCACCAACGCTTGGCTAGTTGCCGCTGATACTTGCTCTGAGTCGTAGGTTATACGCGACAATAAGTTGCCCGTCTTTTCCTTATCAAAGTAAGACACTGGCATATGCATAAAGTGATTGAACACCATGCGACGGACTTGCATAACTACGTTGCCAGATACCCAGCTCAAACAGTAGGTGGAGACAAATCCACTTATGCCACGGATGAACATCATGGCAAAAATAATCAATGGAAGCGTGCGTAAAAAATCAGATTCAGCGTTCCCAAAACCTTCATCGAGTAGTGGTTTTAGTAGGGAAATCATATAGGTATCTGATATAGCATTAATAACTAATGCAATGACTGCAACGACAAGACCTGACTTATAAAGGCGAATAAATTGCCATAGACGCTTAAACGTCTGCCAAGTCGTTTCATCAGTATTTATCGACATAGAAGTGCTTTATTTTCTTACATTAAGACTCTCATTCTACTCCCTTACGCAGCATCTGCCTATACCAAGGCTCAAATGTATCGCTACGTTTGGTTTCTGAGCGCCAATTATCACGGTGAATAAAGAAGCTTACCTGACCACCCTCACCAGTATCAAGCCAAGTGACGCCAAGTTTTCGGTATGAAGCAACGACACTTTCCGCTGGCATTCCCCATCGATTGTTTTTTGCTAAAGAAGCAACCGCCACACTCGGGCTCACCGCCTCAATAAATCGAGGATTCGATGAACTTTTACTCCCGTGGTGAGGGACTAGCATCACATCGCTTTGTAACTTTCCGGGTTCTCTAAGCAAAATCCACTCGCTAATGGCCTCAATATCACCAGTAAAAAGCATACTAAAGTTAGAAATAGGGTCAGTAAGTCGTAATACACAGGAGTGCGGATTATACGCACGTTGAACAAGTGCAGGAGGCCAGAGCACTTCCATCTTTAATCCTTGCCATTTCCATTGGTCGCCTCTAGTGCAAGGCTCATATCCGATAAAGAATTGACTACTAAGTTTACGCTGTGGAGAAAAGGCATCTTCAATGAAAAAGCGGCCGCCTGCGTGATCATTATCGGAATGGCTTAGAATCAGTGTATCTATGCTTTCATAACCTCGTTGATGCAAAACCGGAGTGACGACCTGCTCTGCGATACTGCCGCTTTGCCATGCTTTACCAGTGTCATACAGCAACACCTTGTCGTCTTTTTCTACAACCACTGCAAGGCCATGACCTACATCTAATACATCGATACGCCAATGCGGTTCATACTCCGATGCAAGCTTGATACTAATAACGATGCCGAGTAACAAATACCACGCGTACTGAGACATGAACCGTTGAAATATTAAGCAAACCACTATAGCCATAACCAGCATTGTCATTTCCATGCTAATAGGTTGCCAAGAACCTATTGCGTACTGTATTGACGTGCTCAATGGCTGTAATGACCAGTCCACCAAATGCCACAGAGGCTTCGCTATCATTTCAAGAAACAAAGATGAGAACAGGGCTAGAAACATCAAGGGTACAACGATAAATCCGAACCAAGGAATAAATACCAAGTTGTAGGCTATTGAGGACAAACTAAAACCGGAGAAGAAATGGCCACTAACAGGTACGATTAAAGCGCTCAACATCAATTGAGTAAGCAATAACGCTTTTAACCTCGCTTTCCAACCTCCCCTTTGATGTCGAATCAAATTAATTGCGAGCAATACCGCACAAACGGATAGGTATGATAACCAAAAGCTCATACTGTAGGATGCAAAAGGTTGGACAAGCAGTTGTAGAGATACTGCAAGCAAAAGAACTCGCCAAGAAGTCCAGTGCACCAGAGTATACTTCAGGAGAACGTAAACAACGCATACCGACACTGCTCGCGTAGTAGGCAGAGAGAAATCCGCTAACCAAGCGTAGGCAACAGCAAAGATCAGCCCATATAAGCTAGGCAACAACTGGTATTGGGGTAATAGATAACGAACGGTACCGCCCACGACTAGCCCAAAAGTAAACGCCATACCAATATGTAAACCAGAAATGGAGACCAAATGCAGTAAACCACTGTCCCTGAGCGCTTGCCAATCTTCCTTAGACAACCAAGAACGGTCAGCAAAAACTAACGCACTTATTAACGAGAAATGATGAAGGGAAGACACATCATCAGCGACATCGGCAATAATGGATTGACGCAGAGATACATTAGAACGAACAATCCACTTAGCATCTTTGTTAACAACCGCTCGGGCGATAATATTTTTACCCATCGCGTGCTTTTCAGCATCAAAGCCAGCTTCGTTGCGTAGACCTGTAATCGGCTTTAACGAGATGGATGTCGTAAACTCACTGTTAACATCGAGTGGAAAAGGCGTAATAAGACGGATTTTAGGTTTAAGAAAAGGTAACAGAGTTTGAGAATTTACCGCTTCTATAGCGACAATACCTTCATAACCGTGACTTATTTGCGTAAAAGGGCTGTCAACTTTACCAATTATGGTAATATTCTCCCCTGCTTGAAAAAGGGCTTGTCTCTGAGACTCCAATACATTGCCGTGGACGATGACAACCATAAAGCCCGCAATTGCGCCTATGCTAATTAAGCCACGACGTAATTTGATTATTGAGCCAGTGGTTATTATTCCCAGCAGCAACCAACGCCAATCTGGTATTGTCGGCCACCAAGCTGACGAGATTACGCTCGCTACAAATAACGCCAAGGTCCAACTTTTTTCTGAGAGAGTCATGCTGTCCTATGCCTAGAAAGCTGATAAAACGCTTCATGCCAGATCATGAATTGATCAAACGCCAAAAAGCATTGAAGGTCTTCGGCAATGTGTTGTACAACCCAAACTTGTGGTGCTTAAACCGACGCTCGGCATCAGGGGCTTTTGCTGTCGGGTTATTTATGGCTTTTGTTCCGCTGCCGAGCCAAATGATCATGGCCGCTGGTTTGGCCATTATGTTGGGTGTCAATCTGCCCCTCTCCGTCGCTTTGGTATGGATCAGCAATCCTATCACTATGCCTGTGCTATTTTACTTTGCGTACAAGCTAGGTGCTCTAGTGATGCGTCTTCCCCCGCAACCTTTTCACTTTGAACTATCGTGGGAATTCATCATGCAGCAAATGAGCACCATTGGACCTCCATTTCTATTGGGCTGCGCAATTTGTGGGGTTGTATCCGCGATTATTGGCTACTTCGGAATTCGAGGGCTTTGGCGCTACTCCGTGGTACGGAGCTGGCAAAAACGCAAAATAAGATAAGACCTTACTGCGTAAAAATCAGCATTTGAGCTATCAGTTGAGGGGCATCTAACAGTTAGAATGAAACGCGATGTTACTCAAGTCGGATAAATACAAAAAAAGGACCGAATTCGGTCCTTTTTTTTTCGCATATTGTAAAACAATCAGCTATTTAGAACTCAGTACAGCCGCCGGATTCAGCCTTGCGGCACGAGAAGCGGGATACCACGTCGCAAGTAAACTAAGCACTATCGCCGTCACTGACACCAATGCCACATCTGGCCAGTGTAGTTGTGATGGTAAGAAGTCAACAAAGTAAATATCACCCGATAAAAACTGATGACCAATTAAGCTCTCTAACCCTTTAATTAACGGAGTCAGGTTTAACGCCACTAAGACACCGATAACACTGCCGACGAGACTGCCAAATACACCAGAGAATACACCTTGCCAAACAAAGATCCGTTTGATTAGGCTATCTTTTGCTCCCATTGTTCGCAAAATTGCAATTTCCGCCGCTCGGTCTTTCACTGCCATCATCAACGTAGACACAATATTAAAACATGCCACGCCAATCACCAGTACCATCACCAAGTACATAATGGTGCGCACGAGCTGAATATCGCGATACAAAAAACCAAACTTTTGCTGCCAGCTTTTCAAATACACGTAAACATCAACCATGCTACCAACCTCGCGAACAATAGAAGGCGCATTGAGAACATCGTCAGTTTTTAGTGAAATGCCTGTGACCCCTTCCCCTAACCTCGCGTATTGCTGCGCATCAGCTAATGGTACTAACGCTAGAGAGTGGTCGATTTGGCCATTCAACGTTAAGAACCCTGACACCTTCACGCGCACACGCTTAGGAGCCTGCACTTTATTTGCGCCGCCTGTTTGCGGAATCATTAACGTAACGTAATCCCCCACGGCGACATTTAGCTCGTTTGCTACACCTCGGCCTAAGATCACTTGCTGCTGACCGGCATAAAAGTTTTGCCAAGCTTCTTGGTCAATAAAATTCGACAAGCTCGACACCGCTTGCTCGAAAGTAGGCTCTACGCCACGAACTTCTATCGCTTTTAGCTTACTGCCTTTTTCTGCCAAACCCGTAAAACGAACGTACGGTGCTGCCGCGACAACATGTTCATGTTTTAGAGCTTGATTCATCGTTTTGGTGTAGTCATGAAGTGGTCCATTAACACCTTCTAACTCGCCGTGTGGGATCACAGACAACACACGCGATTGCAGCTCGCGCTCAAAGCCATTCATTGCAGACAAACCGATAATGATCACAGCAACGCCAACCGCTATACCAATGGTCGAAGAAAGCGATATGAAAGACACCATCTTGTTGCGCTTTTTCGCTCGACTGAAGCGACCACCAATCATCAAAGCTAAAGAGGTAAACAAAACTAGCCCTCCGCAGATGCTGTATCAGTCACAAAACGATCTACGAGCAAACCATCTTGCATGTGCATTTGACGATCCATTTTTGCTGCCAGCTCTTTGTCATGCGTGACAACCAAAAATGCAATGTTTGACTCTTTATTGAGCTCGCGCATCAAATCATAGATAGACAGTGCCGTATTGTGATCTAAGTTCCCCGTAGGTTCATCAGCCAAGACCAGATCAGGTTTATTCACCAATGCACGCGCAATCGCAACACGCTGACGCTCACCGCCCGATAACTCGGAGGGTCTATGTTGCATCCGATGACTCAAACCAACTTTATCTAACAGCGCTTTAGCCGCCTGTTTTGCATCCGCTACTTTAGCACCGCCAATCATCAGTGGCATCGCCACATTTTCAAGCGCAGTAAAGTCAGCCAACAAGTGATGAAACTGGTATACAAAACCAAGGTGCTTGTTGCGTAATGCCGCCTGTTTGTTCGAGCTCAAAGCTGATAGGTTTTGCCCTAGAAAATCAACTTCACCATGAGTTGCGTCATCTAACGCACCTAAAATATGCAATAAGGTACTTTTTCCCGAACCAGAAGAGCCAACAATAGAAACCAACTCCCCTTTGTCGATATCGAAACTTACGCCTTTCAACACTTCCGTATCTAACGAACCCTCTCGGTAGACTTTACGAATATCACGACATTCTAATAGCTTATTCATAGCGAAGTGCCTCAGCAGGTTTAACAGAAGATGCTCGATAAGAAGGATAAAGTGTAGCAGCAAGGCTAAGAGCAATCGCCAACACCACCACTAAAAGAATTTGCAGTGAATCAATCAAGATGGGTAGATGACCACCAAAGCTGAATAGCGCCACACCAGCAGATTCAAGAATCGCATTTAGATTAAGTGACAAGATCACGCCCGCAGCGCCACCAACAATCGCGCCAATTACACCACTGCTTGCACCTTGCACCATGAAAATGGTCATCACTTGAGATTGAGTCATGCCTTGAGTTTTCAATATTGCGACTTCTGATTGCTTCTCCATTACCACCATGATTAAAGCGGAGATAATATTGAATGCAGCGACACCCACAATTAGACCTAGCATAAGTCCCATCATGTTCTTTTCCATTTTCACCGCTTGGAAAAGCTCACCACGCTGTTCGCGCCAATCACTCCATTCCCATCCATCAGGCATGGGTTGGTCAGCAAAATCCGTCACCATAAATGGGTCAGAGAAAAAGACACGCCAACCAGAAACCGTGTCTTTAGGGAAACGCATCAGCTTAGATGCATCCGTCATGTTCACAATCATTAATTGACCATCAACGTCCGATCCCGTATTGAAAATGCCTGAGACAGTAAAGTTTCGCTGGCTAGGAATACGACCAAGTGGGGTAAACTGCGTCGCGTTGGTCACCATCAAGCGTACTTTATCCCCGATTGAGACCTTTAGTGAACGCGCCAAACTGTGACCCAAAAATACATTGTAGTCACCTGCTTGAAGTGACGATAATCGTCCGGCAATCAAATGGTTGCTAATCGGATCGCCTTTCTTAGGTTCAATACCGATGAGGTAACCAGCCGTCAGCTGTGCAGAACTCTGAATAACAGCCTCTCCTCTAACGATAGGCTCCGGCTGAGATTCACTCGACATCGCTTGAACAAATGGAGGGGCAGACTCGGTCATAGGCGCTTTTCCATCGTGTTGCGAAACCACGGCATGAGGTAGCACACCTAAAATGCGTTCTTTTAACTGCGATTCAAACCCGTTCATCACAGAAAGAACCGTCACCAACGCCATTACACCGATCGTAATACCCGCCGTCGACATATAAGAAACAAATCGGCTGAACCTATCTCCAGAGCGTCCCCGAAGATACCTTAAGCCAATAAACAATGAGATAGGATGATACATATAAGACAAACCAACTGGTTGTTTTGATATAAAGCTTTAGCGGATTATCTTACCTTACTCTTCTCATTAAGAAGACAAGAGAATCGCTAAATTTGTCAACGACATGCAATAAGTCTGTATTTAGGGCAAAAAGTTCAAGGACAAATCAGCTAAACTTGATAACTTCATTCAGTTAGCGATAATCAGTGCCCTATTTCTCTTTGTTTGTTGAGTGAACAGGGAGCGCTCACTGGCAAAAGGATCGACTATATGACAGAGCAAGAATACTTTACCGTCCATCATAACCTCACCATCAACGTCGAAACGTTGAGTGCGGACTTTGCTTTGCCAGATGAAGAAACATTTGCCTCCGAAATTCCAGCACCATTTATTGTCGCCAGTGAATTTAGTCACTTAGATATGTTGGCAGACAACGCGCGTCTAGAGCTGAAAAACAAAGAGTTAAAGCATGTGATCAACTTGCTTGATACGCAAAACGCGAAACTTAACCTCTTGTTGAGCTTTATGCTTTCACAACAAGATGACGCCTCCATTCGATATCAAACGACGCAGTTTGGTGCTAGTCAACTCAGTTTCCGCTCAGATACAGCGTTAACTACTCAACAACTCGTTCGTGTTAAACTGTTCCTCGATCACCCTGCTGCGGCGATTTACTGTTACGCTCAAGTAGAAGAATGTGATGCTTCAGAGCAAGATTTCATTATCACGCTTAGATACAAGATGCTCCGAGAATCTGATCAAGATTTACTGATAAAGGCGGCACTGTATCAACAACAAAAACTTTTACGTCAGCGCTCGATGGAGCGAGATAAAAAATAATTCCTATGACAAAAGCAACGATTCTTTCCGTCACCAACCCTTCAGAGCGTGGCGACAAAAAACAGCTAGGTAATTTGCCGGGCGCAGCTCTACCTCTAGCCATTGCAGAGCTAGCCAAGCAGCATTCGAGTCACTCGCTACTCGTTGTGCCTGACCCGCAAATCGCTTTAAAGCTTCAGGCAGAGATTGAGCAATTCACCGACCAAACGGTAAGCCTGTTCCCCGACTGGGAAACGCTGCCTTACGATAACTTTTCTCCGCATCAAGAAATCATCTCTGAACGTATCGCTCGCCTATACCAACTGCCAAGTCAACGTGATGGCATAACCATCGTCCCGGTCAGTACAGTATTGCAACGCCAATCGCCACGTGATTTTCTGTTGCAACACACTTTAATGGTGAAAACTGGTGATCGGCTCTCGCTAGAGAAGTTACGTGTACAACTTGAAAATTCTGGCTACCGCCATGTAGATCAAGTATTTGGACCAGGTGAATATGCAAGTCGTGGGTCTATTCTGGATCTCTTTCCTATGGGCAGCAATGACCCGTACCGCATCGACTTCTTTGATGATGAAATAGATACCATTCGCACGTTTGATCCAGAGAACCAACGCTCTATCGACGATATTCAGCAAATCCAATTGCTGCCTGCACATGAGTTCCCAACCACTAAAGAAGCGATTGAAGATTTCCGTACACGTTGGCGCACCCAGTTCGACGCACGCCGCGAGCCTGAATCAATCTACATGCAAGTGACCAAAGGCACGTGGCCCGCTGGTATTGAGTATTGGCAGCCGCTGTTTTTTGACCATACCGAGACTTTATTTGAATATTTGCCAGAAGACTCTCAAGTCATCACATATGGTGATATCGAATCTGCGGTCGATACTTTCTTAACCGATGTCGAATATCGATACGACCAGAAAAAAGTTGATCCGCTGCGTCCTCTTTTGACTCCTGAACAGCTTTGGTTGAAAAAAGACGAACTTTTCAGTCAACTAAAACAGCTCCCTATCGCTCAATTGAGCCTAGATAAAGTGGTTAAGCGTGCCGGTCGTCAAAACCTACCAGTACAATCGTTAGCCGAGCTTGGCGTTCAACAACAAAATAAAGAGCCGCTCTCGCGCCTTCGTCAGTTTAGTGAGCAATTCAGCGGCAAAATCGTTTTCTCGGTAGAGTCAGAAGGTCGTCGTGAAGCACTAACGGAGCTGTTGCAAGGCATCAAAGTTCGGCCAGTCGTACATGGCTCACTTTACCAAGCTCTAGACTCGGGTGATCGATTCAGCTTGGTCTTAGGCGCAGCAGAGCATGGTTTCATTCACGAAGAGCTGAACTTCGCTCTGATCTGTGAAAGTGATCTACTCGGTGACCGTGTTATCCAGCGACGCCGCAAAGATAAAAAAGCCGTCAACAGTGACACCGTTATTCGCCACCTTGCCGAACTAAAACCCGGCCAACCTGTGGTTCATATTGATCACGGTATTGGCCGCTACATCGGTTTACAAACACTTGAAGCCGGTGGTATGAAAACGGAATACGTCACCCTTGAGTATCAAAACGATGCCAAGCTCTACGTGCCAGTTTCATCACTGAATCTTATCAGCCGTTATTCTGGCGGCGCTGAAGAGAGTGCGCCACTGCATAAATTAGGTGGTGAAGCGTGGGCAAAAGCACGTCGTAAAGCGGCAGAAAAAGTGCGTGATGTCGCGGCAGAATTGCTGGATGTGTATGCAAAACGAGAATTAAAACCGGGCTTCAAATTTGAGCTAGATCGTGGGCAATACGCAACATTTAAAGCAACATTCCCGTTTGAAGAAACAGATGACCAAGCGATGGCCATCAATGCCGTATTGTCAGACATGTGCCAGGCAAAAGCAATGGATCGCTTAGTATGTGGTGACGTGGGCTTTGGTAAAACGGAAGTCGCTATGCGCGCAGCATTTGTCGCAACGGATAATAGTAAACAGGTCGCCGTACTCGTACCAACAACCTTACTTGCTCAGCAGCATTTCGAAAACTTCCGTGACCGTTTTGCCAACTTACCAATCCGAGTTGAAGTACTGTCTCGTTTTAAATCTGCCAAAGAACAAAAAGTCATTCTGCAAGACGTTGCCGATGGTAAAGTCGATATTGTCGTTGGTACGCATAAGCTGCTTTCGAGCGACATTAAATTCAAAGATTTAGGTTTGTTGATCGTTGATGAGGAACACCGCTTTGGGGTTCGTCAAAAAGAAAAAGTCAAAGCAATGCGTGCGGATGTGGACATTCTTACCCTCACCGCAACACCAATTCCACGCACACTGAATATGGCAATGAGTGGCATGCGAGACCTGTCGATCATCGCGACACCTCCTGCACGCCGTTTAGCCATTAAAACCTTTGTTCGACAAAAAGAAGAGCCAGTGGTCCGTGAAGCGGTACTGCGTGAAATTATGCGTGGTGGTCAGGTTTACTTCCTGCACAATCAGGTTGAAAGCATTGAAAAAACGGCAGAAGACTTACAGAAACTCATCCCAGAGGCACGCATTACCGTGGCTCATGGTCAAATGCGCGAGCGCGAACTTGAGCGAATCATGAATGACTTCTACCATCAGCGCTTTAATGTGTTGGTGTGTACAACCATCATCGAAACCGGTATCGACGTACCAACGGCGAATACCATAATCATGGATCGTGCGGACAATCTTGGCTTGGCGCAGTTGCATCAATTACGTGGCCGTGTTGGACGTTCACACCATCAGGCCTATGCTTACTTATTAACGCCACATCCAAAAGCCATGACCAAAGATGCCATCAAGCGTCTTGATGCGATTACTTCACTGGAAGACTTAGGTGCTGGCTTTACGTTAGCAACCCACGATTTAGAAATCCGTGGTGCTGGTGAGCTGCTTGGTGATGAGCAAAGTGGGCAAATTCAATCCGTTGGTTTTACACTTTATATGGAAATGCTGGAACAAGCAGTGCAAGCATTAAAAGAAGGCAAGGAGCCATCTTTGGATGAGCTGCTTCGTGAGCAAACTGAAGTGGAAATGCGAATCCCAGCGCTCTTACCAGATGATTACATTCCGGATGTAAACACACGACTGTCGATGTACAAACGCATTGCGAGTGTCACAAGCAGTGATGAACTATCAGAGCTAAAAGTGGAACTGATTGATCGCTTTGGTTTGCTTCCAGACGCAACAAAGAACTTACTTGCCGTCTCAGAATTGAAAATTTCGGCTGGTAGTTTAAAAGCGAAAAAGATAGAAGCCCATGATAAAGGTGGATTTATCGAGTTTTACCCTGATGCTGACATAAATCCAGCGTATTTAGTTAAACTGCTGCAATCACAGCCGCAAAAATTTGCAATGGAAGGTCCAACTAAGTTCAAGTTTAGCGTACCATTGGTGGACCGACGTAAACGCATTCAGTTTGTTCAAGACTTACTGAATGATTTTAAACAGAATTTATTACCAACGAGCTAATAGTCGAATGAGAATACTGATCCCGTTATTGCTTCTATGTGTCTCAATGCCCTCTTGGGCACAGCGCCAATTTGATATTGAAGTGATCATTTTCAAGCGAGCAGTCGACGCTGAAAGCACAACAGAATCTTGGCCGAATCAACTGCCAAAAATCGATATGGAAAATGTCGGTAGCCTAGAGAGTGAATCCTACCGCCGCTCTAAAGGCGTGACACTTTTGCCAAGTTCTTCTTTCCGTCTCAACGCGCAAGAAGCGGCACTAAATAATCATGCCGGCTTTAAAGTGCTTAAACACGTAGCCTGGCGTCAAGGTGACCGAGGTAAATCTAGCGCCCCAATTTTCCGCATCGTTGGCGGGCGAGATTTCTCTGATTCTTATCAAGCAGATGGCCGCCCAATCAATGGCAATCAAACATTTTCCAGCGACGGTTACAGTGAAGAGACGGTCAATGGTCCTTTATATGAACTAGATGGTCGATTCCAAATATACGTACAGCATTACCTCTTCGCCGAAACAACACTAGATCTGCGCGAACCAAGTGTTAGAGAGGTGCGTTTTGAACCAACCTCAACTGAGCAATTGGCGGATGACTTAGGTGAAGTAGATGGTAACGTCCAAGTAGGTAACTTGGCAGAAATATCGCCGACAGTAACCGAAGAGAAATTCCTGAAGAGTTATCGAATGGATCAAAAACGTCGTATGCGTAGCAGCGAAACTCATTACCTAGATAACCCGTTGATGGGTATGATCATTCAAGTTCGTCGGGTTCGATAAGCACGAGCGGTTCGACAAAGCGCAGCAAAGCTGCGCTTTGTTTTTATCTGCTATACCTCAGTTATTCCTAACCAACGCAGAGCAAGGAAAATAGCTGCGTTCAAGTATAAATAGACAGCTTTCAATTTACTTACACTCAACATGGAAGTCGTATTAGTTCATGAGTCCAGACTTTGAAATCATTGCGCCCCGCTTAGCGCTCAAGCTCATCCCTGCTGAAGAAGCACATTCACTACAACGATTACTTGCAGAATCCCCTTCGCTGCACCAATGGCTTGACTGGTGTGATAAAAACGTCACATTGAAAACCGCGCAGGACTTTCTGTTGGCAACCCGTCTTAACTGGGTCAAAACTGAGGCTTTTGGTTTCGGTATCTATGAGCGGCAAAGTAACACTTTGGTTGGAATGGCAGCGGTTAATGAGTTATATCATACGTTTAATATGGCGAGTATTGGTTACTGGGTTGCCGACCGCTATCAACGGCAAGGCTATGCCCAAGAAGCCGTTAAAGCCTTAGCAGAATTCTGCTTCGCAAAGCTAAGTTTAACTCGACTAGAGATTGTTTGTGACCCCGACAACGAAGCTAGCCAAGCCTTAATTGAGTCCGTCGGTGCACAAAAAGAAGCCATCGCCAGAAACCGGTTTATTTTTCATGGTAAGCCTAAAGATGGCGTTGTGTACTCACTTTTACCGACAGATCTAACATAAACAAAAAGCCACCGACTTGCGGTGGCTTCTGCATTTTTTAAGATACAACACATCCACACAGAGTGGATTTAAAACCTTAGTGCAGCTTAAGGTTTGGACGCAGCACGCGATTAATGCGGCCGACGAGCATCATCAGACCGGTTTTGAATACACCGTGCAACGCCATTAGGTGCATGCGATACAATGAGATGTAAACGACACGAGCAATACGGCCTTCTACCATCATCGACCCTTTAGTTAGGTTCCCCATCAGACTACCAACGGTTGAGAAGCGACTTAGAGACACTAATGAACCGTGATCTTTATATACATAGTCTTTCAACTCGCGCCCGTTGATCTTCGCGACGATGTTACTAAATGCCTGGCTTGCCATTTGGTGTGCAGCTTGAGCGCGTGGCGGCACGAACGAACCGTCAGACTGGGTGCATTGTGCTAAGTCACCAATAACAAAGATGTCATCATCTCGTGTTGTCTGTAGTGTGTTTTTCACTACAAGCTGATTGATACGGTTCGTTTCTAAGCCAGCGATATCTTTAATAAAGTCTGGAGCTTTGATACCCGCAGCCCAAACCATGATTTGAGCTGGGATCTTCTCACCATCTTTTGTAGTAAGGCCATCTTTTTCAGCTTTAGTCACCATAGTGGCGGTGCGCACGTTTACGCCCAACTTCACCAACTCTTGATGAGCAGCAGAAGAAATACGTGGAGGTAACGCTGGTAAAATACGCTCACCTGCTTCAATCAGATTGACGTTCAACTTGCTAGAATCAAGATCACCGAAGCCATAAGTGCGCAGCTCTTTAACAGCATTATGTAACTCAGCTGATAGTTCAACGCCAGTTGCACCAGCACCAACAATCGCAATATCGACCGTACCGTTACCGTTTTTCGCGTGCAGCTTTAGGAACTCGTTGTTCATTTCTGTACGGAAACGGTGTGCTTGCTCAGGGCTGTCTAGGAAAATACAGTTTTCACGAACGCCAGGCGTGTTGAAGTCGTTTGATGTCGAGCCAATCGCCATCACTAGAATGTCGTATTCTAGCTCACGGCTTGGCATAAGAAGTTCACCGTGTTCGTCTTTAAGCTCACTTAAGATGATCACTTTACGTTCACGGTCGATGTCTTGAAGACTACCCATTTGGAAGTCGAAGCTGTGGTTTTTTGCATGAGCTCGATAGCTCAGTGCATCTACTCCTTCGTCCAAAGAACCTGTAGCAACCTCATGCAATAATGGCTTCCACAAGTGGCTCGCTTTTCGATCGACTAGCGTAATTCGCGCACGGTTTTTGCGACCTAGAGTTCGACCAAGCTTAGTTGCCAACTCAAGACCACCTGCACCGCCGCCTACAACGATAATGCGTGTCACAATGATTTTCCTCTACAAAAATGAATATATGGGGTTCAGCTCGATGCATGACTCACAAACATTTGTGGCATCCATCCAACCGATGAATTCTTGGTTCTTAGAGGTGTCTCAATTACTTGGATTAAAAAACTGCCACTCACCTTGATTCTTTATCTATCAATGACTTGTCAGGGTTTGGCATGTTTATCTGGTACGCATACGACGCCAGAATTTTTTGGGCAAGTTTATTACTCGCTCTCAATTTTTTTTGATATTTATCAAATTATTTTAGTCCGGTTCATTATATAGAGACCAACTTTGAAGGCAACCAAAATCCGTGTAACGAGTACGGATTGACTACTTTTCGACTACTCTACAACAAGGTGTTCGTGCTACATAGGAGCGAAGTAAGAAAACGGTAAGGAGAACACAATATTCAAAGCGTTAAACCAAGAAAATGTGCCTTTCAAAGAGACAGTGGCTCGGCATACTCAAGAGAAGAAATCGCAGCAAAGCAGCCGATAAAAACGCCGCTTTACTGTCTACACTCAACATTAGTAAGTATTTTTAAATGCCTTTATCGCTTGTAAATGATGAGAGATTTTTTTGAACTTATGAGACTGAGTTTCATCCCAAATGATTTGATAGTGTTTTTCTAACTCAGCTGCCGTTTTCGAATTGTCATGCACTTCATCATCTTTAGAGAGAATCACTAAGCAGTGCGCTTGATTTTTCGCTCGGAACTGATCAACACATTTTGTTGCGATATCTTCATACTCTTCTGGGCGATCGATTCGACCAGCCATCGTTTTTTCTGGGTGCAAGTTCGGGTTGAACATCACTTGCTTGATACCGCATAGAAAACCAATTCGCTCAGACCAGTAACCACCTAAACCTACCCCACAGATTAACGGGTTTGGGTCATCAGATTGATCGATAACTTTAGACACTTCTTTTAACAAGTGTTGCATGTCGTGCTTTGGGTGAAGGGTGCTGTAATTGATAAAACGAACGTCGTCGTCGATAAATTGCAGTTGAAGAACTTTTTCGTGGTTACCCGGGCTTGTGCTGTCAAAGCCGTGTAAGTAAATAATCATCTGTACCTCTCCCTGTGTGTATCTGGTACTTTTATTAAAACTACCACTATTTCCTTACTGTTAAAGGGGAAAATATCACGAGTTCTCAAAACAGTGATCTTCCATACACAATGAGCCTTTCAACTCATACGCACTGTTTAAGTATTGTTCATTTCCCCACAATTTATAGGCAAGTAGATACCAGAGCATCGCCATCACCAAGGTTCTTGGTTGCCAAGCATGTACACCTCTCAGCCAAAGAGACACATCTTCGATACCTCGAATTTGGCAATACTGCTTTACCGCTTCTTCCACAGGCGAATTCGCGACCTGAATAGTTAAGGTCAAATCAAGCCTAGGGTCAGCAATCCCGGCATACTCCCAATCAATGACTTTCACCCCATTCTCTCCTCGCACTAGGTTATAACACCCCAGATCGAAGTGACATAGGGCAAGTGGAACAGGTTCAACGTTCGGTTCCGTGCGCCACTTCATGTACAAAGCATCAAACTCCGTACCCACATACTGACCATCAAGCTCAAGCCAATAATTATCGATGCGAGAAATATATGAAAATGGAACCAAAGGAATTGCGCTTATCGGATATTGATGAATCTTCGCCGCAATGGATAATAAATCGCTTAGTGCTAAGCCTGACTCCGTCAGAGCCTCTCCTTCTATCCATTCCACCAGCAACCCTTGCTCATGAATAAAAACTGGCTTGGGGCCAATTTCCAATGAAGAGACTGCATTCAGCACTTGATATTCACTGTGACGAGAAATTGAAAAAGCCTTGCAGACATGACTGGTCGGTCGCCAGATGTATGCAAGGCCTTGAGAAGATTCCAACCGCCAACAGCGGTTGGTTAGCCCCCCGGTAACAGTTTGTACTTTTACCGGAGGCTCCGTAAAGAAGCCATCGAGAGCGTTAAGACTCGGATCTAACTGTTTTGCTTGTTGCCAAGAAAACCATGCCATTGATGACTTCTCCACCCTGTTCGATTAAAGACCGAATAGGCTCTTAGATTGCGCTTTACGAATTTCAGTTTCATCCGCCCACTCAATCAAACCTGTTTCTAGGTCCATTAGGCGCATGGTCATCTTGTAGTATACATCTTTATCGCTACCTGCATTTTTCACAATGCTAGATAGGTTGCCGTAAAGCATGTATTGAGCACCAACCATTTTACCAAATTGGATCGCTGTGCTTTGGTTAACAAGCTCATCCGTGTTTTGGAAGTTAAGTTGTTCACGCACAGACTCAACACGATCCATATCAACAAAGCGGAACTTACCTGAGTTCAACATCTTAGTAGAGATCGTGTCAGTAATGGATTCAGTGTCAATATGTTCACTGGTTTTGTTCTTAATTCGCTCAACAAAAACGATAGGACGTTGGTCACGAGTAATTGCTGCTACAGAGCCCGACATCATCATGCTATCCACCATTTCAGCCGCGATTTTTTGTAAATCTGTTGAGCCAAAATCGATAGTCGTGGTTTCTGTTGCTTGCGCATCGCCGTAAGAGACTTTGTTAGAACAGCCACCTAAAATGACGGCAAGACCTAAAAGAGCAATAATACTTTTTTTCATGAGAGTTCCTTAGTTTTTCAATACCAGCGCATCGTTAGCGCGGCAGCTTCGGCAGAGCCGTTAAGATTAATCGTCTTGTGCTTCTCTAATTTGCACACGGAATTTTGTGCCATTTGGATTCACAGTAACTTCAGATAACGTGACTTGCTCAAATCCTCGCACAATCATTTTTCTCCACGGACCAGGTTTGGTATTCACTTCTAAACCATTGTTGTCATACCAATAAAATCGGTAAAGAATGTGCTGATCACCTTTGTAATTGCTACTCAGCTGCACGACTCCTCGTGGGCGATCATCAACGTAAGTGGTGGTGATGTTGTCAACTAATAAGCGACTACCTAAAACGTTATCATTAAAAAATACTTTTTGCGTTTGGCCATCAATTCGAATACCAGCCGTGTTTTCGGCGCATCCAACTAAACCAATAGCCATTGCTAAACAAGCAAGCCATGCTTTCATTACAGTCTCCCTAGCTGTTTATGCCACACGGTTGAGTGTGCTCCCTGACGAGATACCCATACCAATGTAGTCTGCTGTGCAGGCACTTCAAACTGATAGGTTTGATCACCCAAGTTTAAACTTTGTGTTCCCGGTTTCACGATTTTTGAAGCCGTTTTCACTTGCGCTGGCAATGTTTGCCAACTTCTCGTATCTGGCTGTTCGGTCAATGTGTTCCATACATTGAAAAGTATGTTGCCCACATCATCGCCTTTTTTCGCCGCCTCTTTTCGGATTCGATCTTTTGCCCAAACACGAAGAGCTTGACGGATCACTATTGTAGTAAGACGTTCATTAAGATCGTTTTGCGCCATCGCATTAACATCAGTCAGCGTACTGGAAGGCAATACCTGACCATTTAAAACAACATCGCTAAAACGTTGAGCACCTCGGTTCTGATAATAAGGAAGCGCCAACGAATAAATCGCGCCATTATCGCGACTGCCGTAAATTGGTAAATCAATACGCCACCCTTTCATCGCCTCAACAACACCCTGCTCATCAATAACGATGACTCGCCCTTGTGACTGAGTTAATCCAGAAGGTGCTTTACCATACCGCTTCTCTAGCATGCGCAAGTCTTCACGCATGCCCAGCTTCTTAGCAGCGTATAAGGTGCTTTCCACAACTTGCTTGTTGTCTGGCATTACAGCGAGTGCTCGTCGGTAATCAACATAAGCACTGTTTAAGTCTCGCGACGCTTCATATAACAAGCCAGAAAGATAGAACAGATAACCATTTTGTACCGCGCTTAGTTTTTTACCAGCATCAGGGTAGTTCGCTAACACACTGCCTAAATTGGCAGACATGCCTTGCTTGTTAAGGTCTTTCTCTGCTGCTTTTAGCTCTTTTTCACGCGCCTTTCTTGCTGCTTCCTGAACTTGATTAGCTCGACGCACTTCAACTAGTGCCCCTTCTAAATCGTTTTTCTGTAAGTAATTTAGTCCTAGATACAGGTGCAAAAAGCCAAGTTCGTAATCGGCGGGATGATAATCTTGGAGATTGTCGTTCACTGCGAGAGAGCCGACGCTCGTTGCCGTGTCTGACACAGATATCGTCGCTCGATCTTGTTGAACACGTACGGCACGATCGCTGCTTTCTAGCGCATTCAAACTTGTTGGGTAATCTTCAGCAAGAAAAGAGATGCGACCTTTTTCAAAATTGCCAAGTATCTCGCCACCCACTTCACTTGATTGAAGTTGTTTTGCTTTGGCATATTCCCCTGCAACAACGGCTTGATAAACTTCTTGATTCTGGTTGCTGTAATGGCTAAACAGATTGCCCGCAGATAAATTCGCGCAGCCAGAGGCCATTAAAGCCCAGCTCATCAGCCCTAACAGCTTTACACCTAGTTTCACATTTATCTCCACAAATGTGTCATTCGACAGGAAAAAGAAGTGGGTGAATCGCCACCCACTTTTAAAAGCTTAGCTCAATACCATTGGACCTAGAGGGCGGCCGCCCAGTAGGTGCATGTGAATATGGTAAACCTCTTGGCCACCATGTGGATTACAATTAACGATTAGGCGATAGCCGTCTTCAGCAATACCTTCTTCTTTCGCTAACTTTCTAGCAACAGTGAACAAACGCCCCATCATTGCTTCATCTTCAGCTTCTACATCATTCGTTGTTGGGATCAGTTTATTCGGAATAATGAGAATATGGCTTGGTGTGCGAGGGTTAATGTCGCGAAACGCAGTCACCAAATCATCTTGATAAAGGATATCGGCAGGGATTTCCTTGCGAATAATTTTACTAAAGATCGTTTCTTCCGCCATGAGGACTCCATTTTATAAACGTAATTAGACCCCAATTAGTATGCGCCAACCAAAAGCGGAGCTCAATAAAAACAGTGTTCACTTAACATTATTAATCAAATGCTAATTAACGAAGCTTTTTTTGTCGTATGCGTCATAAAATGCGCGTCACAAACTGAATACAATCCAATGAATTTTGTTACTTTTTTAAGACAATTATTATTTTTATACCCAAGTAAACTCAAAAATGCTTGGGTAGCTTGTCTATTTTTGGGAGAGGAAGCTCACTTATGCGAGGTTCAGTTATTAAAAGGATGTATGCCGGCTTTGCACTGATCATCATCCTATTTGCCGTCACAATTGCCATTATGATGGGAGGAATGAGTGATATTCACGGAAAATTTGGCACGGTTTCTAAATCATCCCTACCGTTGGTATCGTTATCTAATCAAACCAGTGTTGAGCTGCTTTCTGCCGACAAATCATTTAAAGACTTCCTGACGACAGAGAATAAACAACGCATGGATGAAATGCGTCAGGAATTTGCTAGATCTCAACAGCGCTTCGAATCCACATTGGCTCAACTGAAAACCGCAAGCCAAACCTACCCTTCTCTTGCCGAACCGTTTTCACAGTTAAAAACGTTAGAGCAGAGCTATTTTACAGAAGCTCTAGAGGCCATGGACAACTACGAAGCAATGTTCGCGGCTCAAGAAGAAGTGCAAAAATCCTCACGCCGCTTCCAAAAACTGAATACCGAACTGTCGGTTGGTCTTAAAGAATATGTGGCAGATCAAACCAGCATTTCTGTCAAAGTCATGGCAAAGAGCTACTTTATCAAGTTAAAAGATGCCGAAGTAATTACCTCTGATGCCCTCGCCAGTTCCAACCCTGAGTTTGTTACGCAAGCCGTAGCTAAAAACCGCAAAGCAGTAACGCACTTGAATTACGCATTCCGCGGGTTGGTGACTCAGCTTCCTGAGCTAGAAAAAGCATTTGGCGAATCTGTAGAGCAATTTACTCGTGACGTCGGTATGCGTGGCGGTGTGCTAGACCAACATAATAATTACCTCAATGCTCGCGCCGCTTTGTATAACAATATCGCCAACCTAGCAAATAAAGTGGATTCAACCATGGCGATTCTTGAGCAATTTACGACAACCGCAACAGATAAGCTCAATGAATCATTGGCAGATGCAGGTGACATATATTCGGCCGGTGTAACGAAAGCCATCATCATTGGCGTTATTGTCGTTTTACTCGCGACAGCGATTGGCTACCACATCGCACAAAGCGTTCGCGAGCCGTTGACTCGTATTCTAAAAGTGTTAGAAGGCCTGACTGAAGGTGATATGACACAGCGTATCGACATTCGCTATAACAACGAATTCAGCCGTGTGAGTGGACACATTAACTCACTCGCCGACAACCTTCACGAGATCTTGGTGAAACTCAACGAAGCGTCAGAAAACCTATCGTCAACCGCGACAACCAACGAACGCACCTCTTCGCAAGCACAAATTAAATTGAGCTCTCAACGCGAACAAACAGCAAACGTCGCTACCGCGATGACAGAAATGTCTCATTCAGTGCAGGAAGTCGCGCAAAGTGCGCAAGGCTCGTTAGAAATGGTGCAACGCGTCGAATCTGCCTCTGAAGAAGGTAGGAATGTTATGAGCAGTAATATCTCAACCATTAATCAACTAGAAACACGTTTGAACGAATCGGTCTCCGCAGTTTCTGAGCTACAAAAAATGAGTGGTCAAATTGGGTCTATCCTTGATGTGATCCGCAACATTGCGGAGCAAACCAACCTACTGGCATTGAACGCGGCAATTGAAGCGGCTCGCGCTGGTGAACAAGGTCGCGGCTTCGCGGTAGTGGCAGATGAAGTACGAGTACTCGCATCAAGAACGACTCAATCAACCACTGAAATTGAATCCATGATCAGTAATCTGCAAGCTAGCTCGCAATCGGCGAACCAAGTCATACAAAGCTGTATGAGCGATATGGAGATGTCGGTTGAGCAAGCATCAAAAGCGAACAGCTCAATGGAAGAGATCCAGGCGCTAATCATCGAAATCAGCCAAATGAGTACGCACATTTCACAAGCAGCAGCAGAGCAAAGTGAAACATCAACAGACATTGCTCGCAGCATTGAAGATATCAACAGTATCGCCGATGAAAGTTTCCAAGCCATGTCGAGTATCGCACAAACCAGTGAATCACTGACCCACTTGGCTCATCAGCAAAATGAATTGGTCCACCGCTTTAAGTTATAAATACTTTATAACTAAGAGCATTAATTAGTGCAATCAACTGTATAAGGGCGACTTTTTGTTAAGTCGCCCTTGTTTTTTGTCGGCCATGTCTACATATGATTAATAAGGCCAGCTCATCCCCTTGCACAACTCTTTTCGAGCGGCCTCATAAAAAGGAAAATCTATGGCTGTTCATGTTGGTATTATCGACCAAGACCCAGTGAGATTGGTCACTCCTCTATTAGATAATCGTACGCTAAGCACACATATCGTCTTCATCGGAGACAAGAGCCAGTTAGATATATTTGACCGACTGAGTGCCGTTTTAGATCAACGAGAAATTACTTCTGAATTTTTTGAAATTCCATCCGCTGTTAATACATCTCTGATCAAACAAGCAATTCAAAAACTGGCAAAAGACCTCCATGAACGCGGCGAAGATGTAAAATTGAACGCGAGCTGTGGTCTTCGTCATCGCTTGTTGTCGGTGTACGAAGTTTTCCGTACCTATCGCTGGCCAATTTTTGTGGTTGAGCCTAGTAGCGATAAGCTTTGTTGGTTATACCCTGATGGCAAAGAAGATACCCAAGTCGAAGATCACATTACGATTGCAGATTACCTCACTATCTTTGGTGCACGCGGCGAGTTTCACCACGTTGATTTACCACCTCTTCTTGATAAAAAATTGTATGAACTTGGTGAACGATGGGCCTCAAATGCGCTTGAGCTTGGGCCAGGTCTAGCAACACTTAACTACCTTGCAACCACATGCCGCAAAGAACAAAAGCTTGATGTCGAGCTCTCCGAAAAACAGCAGGGCTACCGTGAGCTCAACATGTTGCTTTCAGATTTAGTAGAAGCAGAAATCGCCACCTATGAGAATGGCGTTTTAACGTTTGCAGATGAAGATGCTCGACGCTTTTCAAACGGTGAGTGGTTAGAAACTTTGGTTCACAGCACCGTGAAGCAAATCCAAGACACCATGCCGACGATCCAAGATCGATCGTTAAATGTTCAGGTTTATCGCAAACTTGGTGAAAGTGAAGTACGCAATGAGTTAGATGTCGCAACAGTTGTAAACAACAAGCTGCACATCATCGAATGCAAAACCAAAGGCATGAGAGATGACGGCGACGATACTTTATATAAGTTAGAATCGCTTCGCGATCTATTAGGTGGCTTACAAGCGCGCGCAATGTTGGTGAGCTTCCGTCCTCTTCGTCACAATGACATTACTCGTGCTGAAGACTTAGGGCTAGCCCTGATTGGCCCTGATGAGCTTAAAGATTTAAGAACGCACTTAACTGCTTGGTTTAAAGACGCGGGCGGTTCAGACGAGATATAGTGCCATTAAGAAAAGCTAAAGTTCACAACGATAAAAAGCAGCATTAATGCTGCTTTTTTATACCTAAATTTTAGCTGTACGCATTTCTATAAGTAGAAAAAAACCAAAGGTTAGCCTCTGGTTTTTTCTGTTTGTTTAAATGCCAACTATAGCGGCTTAAAGCATTTTACGCGCTGCTTCTACAACCACTTTAATTGAACGCGCTTCCGTTTCTTTCAGAGTTGAATGATCTGGAATCTCTTTTTGTGTACGGTTGATGATAACACCAGCCACACAACCCGCTTTTAAACCAGAGCTCGCACACATTGTTAGCAGTGTTGCAGACTCCATCTCGAAGTTAAGTACGCCCATGTCTTGCCATTCTTGCATAGAGCCTTGGAAACGCTTAACAACACGACCAGAGAACGTATCGTAACGTTCTTGACCAGGGTAGAACGTGTCGCTTGATGCAGTCACACCCATGTGAACTGTAGCGCCAGACTCTTCTACCGCTGCTTTCATTGCGGTTGCTACTTCAAAGTCAGCAACTGCTGGGAATTCCATAGGAGCAAAGTGTAGGCTCGCACCGTCAAGACGAACTGACCCCGTCGTTACGATCATGTCACCCACGTTTACATGCGGTTGAATTGCACCCGTTGTACCAACACGTAGGAAAGTGCGAACACCAAGCTGTGCCAATTCCTCAACTGCGATAGAGGTAGAAGGACCACCAATACCTGTAGAACAAACCACAACAGGTTTACCGTCTAGCTCTGCACGGTATAGCGTGTATTCACGATGGCTTGCTAGAAATACTGGATTTTCCATTTGTTCTGCGATTTTTTGAACACGCGCTGGGTCACCAGGAATGATCGCTAGAGTCGCACCATTAAGATCAGCTTCAGTAACACCTAAATGGAATACAGCTTGAGACATAAGTCGCTCCTTATTGTGGCTTATTTTATGAACAATAAGCTCATTAATCAGTTATTGGGTACAGATGCACTGTAGCGAACCTTTCACCAACATAGAGTGATCACAATCACAATGACAAAATGTAATGAAAATGAAATTTCAAACAAAACTGGTATTGATCACACTTTAAGGGGCGTTAGATCATTTTGTTGCATAGCAATGCGTGATTTCAAGGACGAGAAAAACGTCTGATCGCATCAGGTGAATACGGTTAAAAAAGCCCGGTACACGAATGCCTCGGGCTATTAATGAGTGGGATTAATGGTTAGGTCAGTTATTTGATCTGCTTGGACTCAAAACGAAGTAATCTCAACGCATTCAATGTCACCAGTGCTGTTGCACCACTGTCGGCTAATACAGCAACCCACAACCCAGTAACACCAAGTAAACTTGTCACTAAGAATACACCTTTCAAACCTAGCGCTAACGCGACATTCTGACGAATGTTACTTAGCGTCGCACGCGACAGTTCTATCATGGCAGGTAGCTCAATCAAACGGTTGTGTGTTAACGCCGCATCAGCAGTCTCGAGCGCAACATCCGTACCGCCTCCCATCGCAATGCCGATACTCGAAGCTTTCATGGCTGGAGCATCATTGATACCGTCTCCCACCATCGCAACGGTATGTTGTTGTGATAGCTTCTCGACGTAATGCACCTTGTCTGCAGGTAACAAACTCGCTTTATAATCCAAGCCTATTCTATTTGCCATTGCTTCTGCACTTCTCGGGTTGTCACCCGTTAGCATCACCGACGTGACCCCAAGTTCCTTCAACATTGCGATGGCTTGCTGGGCATCTGAGCGCAATGTATCTTGCCATGCGATCACGCCAATGACCTCGTCATCGAAACGCACAATGACAACCGTTTTACCTTGTTGTTCCAACGTAACCACTTGCTCTTTGGCTTCTTGAGAAAGTGGAAAGTCTGCCTTTGAAGGCGTGACCACTTGGACCATTTTTCCATCGACGTAACCTGTGACACCAGAGCCTACTTGCGCGGTTTTATCCAACGCTTCAGGAATAGTAAGCCCCTGCTCTTGCACTTTGGTAACTAAAGAAACCGCTAGAGGATGACTTGAACCAACCTCGATTGACGCAGTTAGGCTAAGTAACTTGTCTTCATCCATATCAAAAGCAAAGACGTCGGTCACTTCTGGTTTACCTTGCGTCAGTGTCCCAGTTTTATCAAATGCGACAGACTCAACCTTGCCAAGCAACTCAAGCGCCGCACCACCTTTGATCAATGCGCCCCGCTTAGCAGCTGCCGCCAAGCCAGAAGTGATCGCCGCAGGCGTTGAAATTACTAATGCACATGGACAAGCAATCAACAACAGGGCGAGTCCTCGATAGATCCACGTTTCCCACGGTTGGGCAAATAGTAATGGCGGCGTAACGATAACCATCAGAGACACCAACATCATTAGTGGCGTATACCAACGGCTAAATTTATCAAGAAAGCGTTCTAATGGTGCCTTACGGGATTCTGCTTCTTCAATCAAATGAAGAATTCGATCTATCGCATTCTCGCCCTGACGGGAAGTCACCTGTAAACGAACCACTTTATCGACAACCACAGCCCCGGCCATCACTTTGCCACCGGTTTGATGCTCAACGGGAACAGATTCTCCCGTTAACGCACTTTCGTCAAAACTCGCAAGCGCATCTTGCAAAACACCGTCGGCAGGCAAACGACCTCCGGGTGCGACTTCTATGATATCCCCTGGTTTAAGCTGAGCAGCTGGTACTTCTTTACGTTCACCATCAATTATTAAAATTGAATTTTCTGGGACTAAGTCCATTAACGCCTGGACACCGCTTCGCGCGCGAGATGATGCATATGCTTCTAACTTTTCACCAATAAGGAAAAGCAATAACACCATTGCGGCTTCGGCGGTTTCACCTAAATATAAAGCGCCGAGCGCCGCTACACTCATTAACGTTTCAATCGCAAAAGGCGTACCGCTACGCGCCAACTTAAATGCTTTGAGCGCGATTGGGTATAAACCAAGTAAACACGTCAAAGTGAATAACCAAGCGCTTATTTGAGGGTCGATCTTAGAAATTACTGCCGCAGTAGCCATTGCACCAGCAATCGAGAGAATTTGGATGTTGTCTCTTATGACGCCAAGCCAGCCTTTCTTTGTAGTGCTTGGTTTTGGAGCATCCAGTGAAGAGAGCGGGAAACCCGTTTTTTGGGCTGTCTGCTCTATCGTAGCTATCAGCTCTAGACCATCAAAATCGACGACCAGTTTTTCTGTTGCAAACAAAACCTTGGCTTGGCTGACGCCTTGTAAAGACGTAATGGCTTTCTCAAGCTTTTGCGCACAAGATGGGCAATCCATACCTGACACAAGCCAAGCGTTCCGAACGGAGGAATTACTCTCCCTTGTGGGATCGTCTTCCTCGCCTGTGTCAACGCTGCAGCCTCCTCCACTACAGCAAGAGCTTTCAGAAACATCAACACTGGCCTGAGAGATATTGAGCGAAGATTTTACTGGCGCACAGCATGACTCGCTTGCACCAAGCGGCACCACAGTTTTGATTTTGCTAGATTGGCAACCTTGATGTTTTGTACACATAATTTTTTCCTTATTGGTATCGGTGATTTACCTATTGCTAAGGATAAACCTTAGAGTAAGCTCCAAGGTCAAGATAAATTTGTACAGTTCGGCGATAGAAAATAAAAAAGACGCCGAAGCGTCTTTCCAAACCAGTTTAAAAGCAATATTCCGTAAAATTTAAACAGAGAGGTTAAACGGGATGCTTAAAACACTCATTTAATGTCATTCCGATGGCACGCAGCACGTCTCTTCTTGTGATAACACCAACCAACTTACCTTTGCCATCCACCACTGGATACATTTTCGGCTTTCCAACTTTCATCATGTCAGCCAGTTCAATTACTGACATTTCTGGAGAAACAGATAAGACATCATCATGCATACACTCTTGTACCGTATGTGTATCTTGGCAGTGATAACTTGCTTTCACCAACTTATCTAATAAGTCTTGCTCCGATAAAAACCCAACCACTTTTTCATTTTCATCAATGACAGGGCCACCTAGTGTGACACTTTGCATTACTTTGTTTAAAGCTGCCGAAAGTGACATATCTTTCGTGAAAGTCACCGCTTGCAACGTCATGTAATCTTTTACTTTTAATGAATGCATTCTTATCTCCTTAAGGGCATTTTATTGCGGCCTTTAGATAAGTGTCGCCTAATTTCCTGATTTTACTAAATGGAAAGGAGTAATTTTATTTATAGGCACAGCCTATTGAACTAAAACAAAATTAACTCACCGAACAACATTCACTGTATTTCGTTAGACGCAAGATTCAGCCAGGCTGATTTTTCTAGGCAATAAATACAACAAAGCCAGTCAAATAGACTGGCTTTGTTATTAAGTAATTGTTGCATTAGCTATGTTGGCGGCGCATGTTGTCTAAAATAATGCCAGTCGCCATCGCGACATTCAGTGATTCGGCACCGCCAAACGCCGGAATCGTGATCTTATCTGTCACGAATTTTGCTGCGGCTTCGCGCACACCATGAGATTCGCTGCCCATCAACAAAATACCTTCAGCAGCGAAATCCGTTTTATGAACGCTCTCTCCTTCCAAAAACGCGCCATATACTGGCAATTTGGCGTGTTCCAAGTAACTTGGCAAATCCACCAAACTCACTTGTACGCGGCCAAAGCTGCCCATGGTCGCACTGATCGTTTTAGGATTATAAGGATCAGCACAATCTGTACTCGCAATAATGTGCTTGATGCCATACCAGTCTGCAACACGAATAATCGTACCTAGATTACCAGGGTCGGATACACCATCTAGCGCAATCATCAAGCCTTTCGCTTGAGGCTCTTTTACACTCGGAATTTCAACCACAGCAATGGCCGCATTATTGCTCACAAGCGTGCTCGCTTTGGTCAATTCATCAAGCGATGCTTCAACACAATCAAAACGATTTAGCGTACCAGCATTTTGTTCGAGAAATGCCGCTGTTGCAAAAACCTGCTTCACCTTCAATGAACTACTTGCTAGCTCTAGTACGTTCTTTTCACCCTGAACTAGGAATAAGCCATGCGCTTTACGCTGTTTCTTTTGACCTAAAGCACGAAGCAGTTTTAATTGGTTTTTTGAAATCATTAAAGTATCCCAGGTGAAAATGGTTATTCGACGAGCGTACCCTAAACAATCTTCACGAAAGTTCGGTATCGAGCGGATGAGATTATAAATTATACCTAAATAACCTCAAGAAGCTTGATCATCAGAAGACGTTGAACACCAAGCGTAGCCAAAATAAAAGAAGGCTCAAAAACGAAAAAAGCCCTGCGATAACGCAGGGCTTTCAAAGGGTGGGACCCCAGCCACATCCCGGCACACAAGTCACACGCTGCGGCTGCTTCCTTCCGGACCTGACCGAGTTCACGAGCTATTGTTGCGAGAGGACCAGAGCCCCATAATTCTTTTCGAGAGGTCTTGCCTCAATCGATGGGGCGATTATTCAGTATCAGCTCTCATAATGCAAGAGCAAAAACCTTGAATTTCATCATTTCATTACCGTTTGAACAAAACTCGATCAATTCATTCCTTTATGATGAAACCATACAGTCACGATAAGAGGAGTCGTGCCGTGAGGACTGCTTACTCATGTACATGTCTTCATCAGCCAAATGCATCGCTTGCTCTAAGCTCATGTGCCGTTCCCTTTTTGCAGAGAAACCAATAGAGATACTTATAGACTCCAAATCACTACATAATTTGCCTTTCACGTCGATTCTACTGAGCTCTCTCATTGCTCTAGTTAACTCGGCTTGCGTTGGATAACCCAGCAATATGAACTCATCCCCTCCAATTCGATAACATCTTCCCGACCAGACATAATGAATTTTTAGTGCCAGTAGTTGTAAAACTTCGTCCCCAGCGCGATGCCCATAAGTGTCATTGATTCGTTTGAAATGATTAATGTCTAAGTAAAGTATGGATAGATCTTTGTTTACTCCTTTTCGATACTTTACTTGCAACGCACGACGGTTCCTTAACCCTGTTAAGTTGTCAGTGTTCGATTGACGGTAAAGATAAAGCGAAACACAAATAGCAAACAATAACACAAAGATAAACACAGCTTGTGTTTGCGTCGCTAATCGAATCTCATATTCAAGTGCGGTACGCCAATCTGGGCGTACATCGTACTGAGCAATGATCTTATCAACTTCTAACATCGCTATCGCTCGACTGAAGAAAGGCGCAAGCATGGCTCCTTTTTCATTCGCGACCAATCCAACAGAGAGTTGTGACTCATAAAACTCGCCAATAGCGGTATCCTGCTCTATCGGAACCAATTCACTGAGACGTAAAAAATGATTGAGCATCGCCGTATCCATCGGAATGTAATCGACTTCTTCATTTAGTAGCCCCTGAATGAGCTCTTGTTGGGTACGATAACGTTTGAGTTCTTTTAGCGGTAACAGTTGCGTCATCATTTGATCGAAAAAGTCATCCTTAACTACGCCAATCCGCTCAGATATCAACTGTGAAACATGAGAGTATGTGCTCGGTTTGTAACCTAAACGCTTGACCATCACCGATGCTGGCGCGTAATGGGGCTTTGGAAAGTAGCTAAATGCGCGCCGCTCACGGCTGACCGTTAACGGCGCCAAAATTTCGAAATTACCTTGGATAAACTCATGGTACATAGAACCCCAGCTTTCACCAGGCTCACTAATGATCAAGCAGTTTAAAGCCAAGATCTCACAGCTTCTCAGGACTACATCAGCCGTCATCCCTTCGACACTACCATCTGCGTTGTATACAACATATGGAAAGATAGATTCGAGCTTAATCCGTATTGGTTCATTAAAATCAAGGGGTAATAAACGAATAGAATCACGCAACGCTGCTCGCCTTAATTCAAATTGATACTGGGAAATTTCTTCGCGAAGCTGCTTTTGCACCGCTTCCCCGTGAATAAACGTAGCGAACGTGTCCAACTCTTCAAGATGATGATCTTTTTTACTGATGATGGATACGGGCTTTATCGAAATCTGATCATTGAGCATCTTGGCGTCAAACCCCTCCATCAGCATCGGCTTGAGCTGGTTAATGGCATCGACAACGCCATCCACAGCACCTGAACGTAGCAGTGTTACTGCTTGTTCGTGACCTTGATAAGAGATCTGTTCTAGCTCAGGGTAGTGTTGTTTAAGTAATTGGGCATAAACTGTATCTTTGGGGACGCCAACACGCGAAATGTCACTCAACGTCGAATCTTTTAAACCAAAGAGGTAGGTATATTCGATATTTGTTGGGCGGGAATAACTAAAACGTTGAGCACGTTCTTGTGTGTAAGTGATATTCGCAGCAAAGTCCGCTTCCCCATTCGCTACTGAATTTAGAATGGCATCAAAGCTGGAGTAGTTCACGTATTGAACGGTAAAGCCAAACTCCTTTGAAGCAGCATTGAAAAGAACACGAGTGACGACATCATCCGCTTCAGTCGCGACTTTATAATGAGCAATTAAAGGGGCTTCGGCTTTTACATTCAAACTCAAGAGGCAACATGCAAAAAGCAACAGTGTTCGAGCAAAAGTTGTCATGACAAACTTATCTTAAATCAACCACTTATATTGTGGTTATTATTATTGGAAGTGTAGTAAATATGAAATGAAGAACATATACTAATCTCCATTTTGTTCCACAACCAATTCGATACTCTGCCGCACATGTCACTTTTTACCTGACTAAAAACTCATAATTCAGCCTGTTCATCGCTACTACGTAAAATATAGTCAGTCATCCAAGCCGTCCCTAACAAACAGATCCAAACCACGAAAACAGGGTTTGGCACATCCGTGGTCGGGCTGACGACTAAAGCGGCAAAACCCACAGTCGGCAATGTCCAACATAATAATTTGCTCCAACGAATGGTATGTTGAAGCTTCGCAAGTGCTTCCATTGACGCTAACATTCCCGTCAAACTTAACGCCATAAGAACGGCGTACGGTAGGCCTGCAATCCACAATGGGAGCAACAAAAACAACGGCCACCAGCTGTGTTTATTGGATGGCGTCCAATGCGCAGCCGACCACCACATCGCCATAACCGCAATGGTTTGAACCACTGTAACCCAAGCAGAACCATCCAGCTTACCGCCTTGCTGTGTGACCATAAGACCAACTTGCAGTGTAAGTACAATAAGACCAGCGGTGAGCAACACACCTAAAGAGCTTCTACGAGAAAATACCACCATTAAAAGTGGGAAAAGGATCAAAACACCAACCGACAAAGCAATTGGCTGCATTGAGAGTGTCGCACCAAAAGCCATCATCGCGCCCAGCAATACTAAGCCAGCGAACCCACCTTGTGGCAGAACCCACAGCGCGGGGATCATAAGTGCAAGAACGGGAATGTCACCCTCGCTCAAACTCATCGCCCGAACACAGACAACAGCGAGTAAGGTCGTAACGAAAAATTGAAGTGTCGATAAAATCATAGCGCCTCCTGGCTTCCCCACCTACTTGGTAACTCAACGGCAAAAACTGGGATTGAAAGTCGTTGAGAGGGTCTAGATTCAAGCTTAGCTTGCGTTTGCTTCATGCTGTTTAAGGCTCATCAACCAACGACACTAAAGAACAGAAAATGTAATTCTTCAAAGTGAGTCGCTGGCAACACAAGGGTTAAGAACCGTTAGCAATATACAAGTCCAATGGTTTACCATTCCTTAGTAACCCAAAATAGACACTTTTGAGTATGGACCAATTTTTAGCGCAAATCTTTGCTGTAATTCACCAAATTCCAAAAGGAAAAGTCTCCACCTATGGGGAAATTGCCAAAATGGCCGGTTATCCGGGCTATGCGAGACATGTTGGTAAAGCACTGGGCAACTTACCAGAAGGCAGTAAACTCCCCTGGTTTAGAGTGGTAAATAGCCAAGGAAAAATATCTTTAAAAGGCAGAGACTTAGAGCGACAAAAAAAGAAATTAGAAGCAGAAGGGATTGAAGTATCGGAAGTTGGCAAAACTTCACTTAAAAAATACAAATGGCAGCCTTAAGCTGCCATTTTTTGTTCTCAGTACGTCGTATTAACGTGTTCCAACTAGACGAATATCTAATTGGTGAGTTTGTGCTTCATCTGTAATAACACCGTTATGTGTGTCGCTGATAAAACGCAGCTTTCCATCTACCTCAATGCGAGCACGAACGCTGTAACGATGGTTTGGTTTGATTTCATTGCTGTCGTAACTCAACTCAAAAGAAAGAGGAACTTGCTTACCTTCTGTTTCGAATGTCTGTTTCGCCAACACTTTTGCTGGCGCATCCGCCAAGGACACATCTTCTAACGCAATAGTAACCACTGCGTTTGGTGGCAAGGCAATCCGCTCGCGATAAGCCACTGTACCTGTAATCGTCTTCATTGACGCTTCTGTAGATTCCATTTCTGTATTTTGAGAAGTTTGGCAACCCACTAACGCAGCCCCAAAGAGTAGAGAAGTAACAAGTAGTAGTGTTTTTTTCATATATTCCTCGAAAAGAGCATTAAACCGAAGCAATTATAGGTGTGGAATATAAAACTGTCTGCTTCCTGTCACTTTATTTGACAATAGTTTGACTGAGTTAGAATTTATCAAACAATTGATTTTGTTTCATAATTGGAACAATACTATTTCTAAGTTACTCAATAGTTCTTAACTATGCCACTTCACAAGAGTGAGGCTGTTGAGGTAACTTGGAATGAAAGACAACGGTGAGGAGACACAATGAGTAAACCACTACGAGAATTGCTCAGCCTACTACAACTCGAAAAATTAGAAGAAGGCTTGTTTCGTGGCCAAAGTGAAAACCTAGGTTTGCCTCAAGTTTATGGCGGTCAAGTAATTGGGCAAGCGCTTTCTGCTGCGCGCTACACCGTTGAAGAAACACGCACGGTACACTCCTTCCATAGCTATTTTTTGTACCCTGGCGATCCAGAAAAACCTATTATTTATGATGTAGAAAATCTGAGAGATGGCCGTAGCTTTAGCACTAGACGCGTAAAGGCAATTCAAAATGGACGCCCTATTTTTTACCTAACCGCATCCTACCATGGCGATCAACCTGGGTTTGATCATCAAAAAGAAATGCCAGATATCCCTGGTCCAGAAAACTTTGCCTCAGAGAGTGAGCTCGCAAGCCATATTGCAGAATTTCTACCCAAACGCTTACGCAAAACATTTTGCGGGGAAAAGCCAATCGAAACTCGCCCCGTTACGGTTATCAACCCTTTGAAGCCCAAAAAAGCAGAACCCAAACAGTACCTTTGGATTCGTGCTAATGGTGAAATGCCAGAGAATCAGCTAATTCACCAGTACCTTCTGGCCTACGCATCCGATTGGGGATTCCTTGTAACAGCAATGCATCCACATGAAGTCTCATTAATGACGCCTAACTTTCAAGTGGCCACCATTGACCACTCTATCTGGTTCCATCGCCCGTTTAAGATGGATGAATGGCTTCTATATGCGATAGAGAGCCCAACGGCGAGCAATACTCGTGGGTTGGTCCGTGGCGAAATATACAACCAGCAAGGTCACTTAGTGGCGACCGCCGTGCAAGAAGGGGTGATGCGCTACACGAAATAGCTCGTGTTCGCTAGACGAAAAAAGGAGTGCTGTTCCGCACTCCTTTTTTAATGGGTATCAAACGATGATTAATTTGGTTGATACTTCATGTTAACAACCGACCATTCGTAAAGTGATTTCGGGTAACCATATTCGCCTTTCCCGTAAATGACATTTGGGTCGGCATAGAATCCACCTTTATTCGTTGCTAAAAATTCACGAACCCCACGACGGTAAGTAATCACAGGTGCTACTAACTCATACTCTACCTTTTCCATCTTCGAGTCATCAATTATTAAGAACCGAGTCATACGAATCGTGCTGCCGCTGGTGCAGTATCCTGGGTCATCATAGTCAATTGCTTCAAAAGGCTTGAGATCATCTTCGAACAGCTCTGATGTACATCCATCAAATCGAGCTAAGTGTACCCACGCTCCTTTTATTAGAGTTGGGTCATCGTTACCCACCGGCTTGAATGCAAGTAGTGCAATCTTACCTTTGCCGTATAATTTCAATTCTTCGTCCGTTGGCTCACGCACTGAACGAACGTTCATCAAACCAAACTCACTTTCTTCTAAGTTAGAAAACTCACGTGCATTTAGCGTGCTAAACAATACTGTTTGTTCAGTTTCAAGCAATGTATATTGATCCGCAACACCTTCATCTGCAAAGCTTAGATACAGCTGGACTTTCTTACTTTCCAACGCTTTGTAATCTCGAGATTCTCCTTCCGAAATGTCGAGAGAAATCCAACGTCTTTTTACTGGCGGGAGATCAAGTAACGTCAGCTCTTCCTTATCAACATCTAATGAAGCGACTCCTTTAATTGTTGAGCTGGATATTTGATAGCTGCGGTTTCCTATTGGTGTACCAAAGTCTAGCTTAACCTTTTTAAATGGTTCAAATTCCACCTTCATTGTAGAAGCACTTAAACCAGGGTGATTCGCTTTGTTAATAGTGCCATTTACGACGATTGTTTTAGCTTTGTAGTTGCGCCCAGTAAGGGTAACCTCTAATTGGTACGTGCCTGCATGCAGGATTTTCAAACGCCCTGTATCAGGAGAAACTAGCTCGACCACAGGGTCTTTTTGGTTAATAAGACGGTAACTTGCCTTCGCAATCCCACCACTCATCACTGGTGAGATAACACTACCAGCGGAGAATTCTACCGTTGGGTAAGTAACCGATACCGGGTTTGTGCCTTGTTTAATCGTGACCGAGAAACTACTTTCACCCGGATCCACTTTGTCGTCCCCCGCATCCGAAACAATAATTTTTGTGCTACCCGCGTTAAGAATTTGCATGGCACCCGTTTGGCTGTTTAAGGAAACCACATCTATTGCTGCGTTGTCTGCAAATCGGTACGTAACTTCCCCAACCGTACCAGAGATTTTCGGCGCAACAAATGTTTGGCCAACCTTCCAAATCTCTTCCACATCGGATTGAACTTCAATTCGGCTCGGCGCGCTCAAAATTGTCACGTAGACTTTTTGATCAGGACCAACGGTATAATTCGCGCTCTCTTTTCTGCGCACAGTTAGCGTCGCTTTACCCGCTTTATACACATGGAGACGTCCTTCACTAAAACCACCGACAACATCTGGTGCGGTGTTATCTACAATCTCAATTTGCTCGTCAGCACTCAAACCAAAATCACGGTGAAGATCAAAACTGTATTTGTTGCTGTATACAACGTCATAATCGTGCGTTGCCATCGGTTGGCCTTCAGCCTTTGCAACTTTGATGACGACATTAAATTGAATAGGTTGGTAGAACTCCCCACCATCGTCTTCAAACTTAAGGTCGTACTCACCCGCAGTCACTACCTCCAACTTGCCGTCAGTCATTCGTAAGCCATTAGGTAAGCTGCTAACTAGATTTACGTTACCTTTTTGCCCTTTAAACGCCAGAGGGATTGAAAGATTTGGTTGATAAGTAAGCGGCATTTCAATGTCTTTTATAACTGGATGAGGCGCGCGATTAACTTCAAGATCAAAACGAGTTTTGCTTGCAGGATAATTACGCATGTCATGCTCGTAAATTTCCACTTCAGCAGCACCAACACCTTTGATCAGTAATGCTTCACCATTTTCTGTTTTAGCAACAACGTCTTCACCACGAATGATTCTCAGCTCATAGTCACCGTAGGCGTTCGTCACCTTAGGGAAAATTCGTCCACCTTCCTCATAAGTTGTGACAATATCCGCTGCGCTGATTTCTTGACGCTTGCCTTGTTTTACATCCACAAAAAATTGCGCTGTTTGCTGTTTATCTAGAAACGCGTCGCTGTAAGTTGCAGTCGCTTCAACCGTTAATCGCCCAACATTATGAACAAGAAGCAAACCCGTTTCAGGGTCTAGCAACTCGGCCACCTTGCTGTCTGGTACGCTATTTATGATTTTGTAAGAAATACGTTGCGTTTGAGCTTTATCTAGACGCACTGGTTCTAACGTCAACCCTTCTCGATACTCGTCTTCAAGCAAAGCGAACTGTAATTGCCCCGGAGCGACTGCATGCAGTTTAACCGTAGCGCGAACTTGTTTCGGCAAGTAAAAGTCGTTACCTGAATCAGTAATCAGCACCGATGCCTGACCAACTGAACCTAATGAATATACCGACCCGTTCTCATCAACACGAATCAAGTTATGACCACTTTCTACCTCATAACTCAGTTCGCCTTTTTGGCCACGGACGATCAACGCTTTTCCTTCTGACTCAATCGCATTGAAATTCAGATCACTCACTGAAAGTTCAGTATTGATACCTCGCTCTACAGTCACAGAAAATCTTGCTTCAGAAGATTCATAAGCAGAGCTACTATCTGTAGCAAGAATAGTCGCCGTTCCTGGGCGCAGAATTTGTAGTATTCCTGAGTCATTAATTTTCACGACATTTGGCGGATTAGAATCAATGACTTGGTAAGATACCGACCCATGTACATTGCTCAGTTTTGCTTCAGTAACCGTTCCCACTCCTTCAAACTTCAATACCGTGTCTTCCACTTTTAATTGCGGACGGTTCTGCTTTGTTATCGTAGTTGGTGTCTTCGTATTGTTCGGCTTAGAGTCTCCCCCACCGCCACAGCCAGCAAGTAAAGCTGCGAGAAAAAGCAAATAGTAATTTCTGTTCATTTTTAGTAATACTTTGTTACATACAAGATGGGGCGATAATAATACGATGTTTTATTAATCACTATCCCCATTTTTGAGTACTTTATTACTTAAGTAATTGCTACTGTATTCATCCTAAAAACAAATACTCAAAAATAGCGACCAAATTACATGAAAACACAAAAAGCAAACGTTTAAATCAAACTCTTCCATTAATTTAGTAAAAATTAATATTCAATAAAATAAAACATGAAAAAGAAAGAGAAAAAATTGCGTTATTTTTTCTTTCATTATGATGTAAAGGATTAATGGACTGTAAAAACAAATGGTTAATGAAAAATAGAAGAGAGAATAAATATCGTTTATATTTATAAAAATCTGGTAGGAAATAGTTTTAAAAGCATAATCAAACTACCTTTTAACATTTAAAATACTAAAAGGTAGAATTAACATTAGATAGAATTCTTATAGGGCGAGTTATTTTAGGATTGGTAACTCTGTTGTGTATTTAATGGACTCCATAGCAAATGTTGAAGTCACATTAGATAGCCCTTTTACGCTATTAACTAACCGCTTATAGAATTCGTCAAAACACTTCATATCTTTGACTAGTACTTTCATCATGTAGTCATACTCGCCAGCCATACGATAAAACTCCATTACCTCAGGAAAGTCACTCACAGTTGTAACAAAATGGTGATACCAACCTTCGGAATGATCAATCGTTTTTAACTGAACAAATGCAATGAAAGATAGCTCGAGCTTTTCTGCACTTAACAACGCCACGCGTTTTTCGATGTAGCCCTCTTCTTCCAACCTTTTCAAGCGCTTCCAGCATGGTGTTGTAGTAAGATTGACTCGCTCAGCCACGTCATTTAATGACAAGGTGCTGTCGGTTTGTAGTAAAGCAAGCAGCTGCTTATCTATTCGATCTAAACTCATTTCTATAAAACCCATAAAATGCAGAAAATTTTTCTACAGATATCTTTATTAAGAGTAACAATAGCAAAGTTTTTCTCGGAAATTATAGATAAATTATCCCTATCTAATACTTATCTATCGATTTCCCAAGGAGAGACGCCATGTGTACTGACCACAATTGGATCAACAATGCAGTGCGTAAAATTGAAGCAGACTTCCAACGTTCTGCTGATACTCACTTATTTAAACTCGAACTACCTTCTCTTGATGGTATCGATATCTATCTAAAAGATGAGAGTACGCACCCTACAGGCTCTCTTAAGCATCGATTGGCGCGCTCATTATTTCTTTACGCTATTTGTAATGGATGGATTGGTCCTGAAACCACTGTAATCGAGGCGTCCTCAGGCAGCACTGCCGTTTCGGAAGCGTATTTTGCGCGTTTACTTGGCTTACCGTTCATTGCCGTCATGCCGAAAACCACTGCACGTAAAAAGATCGAACAAATTGAATTTTACGGTGGTAAAGCGCACCTTGTTGAACGATCAGATCAGATTTATGACGAGTCTCGACGCTTGGCTCAAGAACTAAATGGTCACTACATGGACCAGTTTACTTATGCTGAACGCGCTACTGACTGGCGCGGTAACAACAACATCGCGAACTCTATCTTTAGCCAAATGGAGTTAGAAGATCACCCGATTCCTAGCTGGGTAGTGATGAGTCCTGGAACAGGCGGCACATCCGCAACCATTGGCCGTTTTATTCGTTACCAAAAATACGACACCAAGCTTTGCGTGGTAGACCCTGAAAACTCAGTGTTTTACGACGCTTTCCAGTCAGGAAACCACTCATTGAAAGGTGATACTGGCAGCAAAATTGAAGGTATCGGTCGACCACGTGTCGAGCCAAGCTTTATTGCAGGTGTTATTGACGAGATGCGCAAAATTCCAGACGCTGCCAGTGTGGCAACCGCCCATTGGGTATCTCAGCTGATTGGGCGTAAAGTCGGCGCATCAACAGGCACCAATCTTTACGGTGTGCTGCAATTGGCTTGTGAGATGAAACAACGCGGTGAGAAGGGTTCCATCGTGACGCTTCTATGTGATTCTGGAGAGCGTTACCTAGATACGTATTATGACTTAACATGGGTAAAAGAGAACATCGGCGATATTCAACCTTACTTAGCTCAACTCGAAGTCATTCAAGCAAAAGGTTGCGTTGAGCCAGCTTGTTGCGGCTCAACTAACGCTTAACGTGCAAACTGGACTTTAAAAAAACAGCCCAACTTCATGCGGGCTGTTTTTATCGCTGGGTTTTACTTTTTCTGGCGCGCTTCAAACGCAGCCAATTGTTCTGGCGTTGCCGCTGGTTGATGATTTTGTTTCCATTCATCGTAAGTCATGCCGTAAACACGTTCGCGAGCGTCATCAATATCTAAATCCAAACCGAGATTTTCAGCCTCAGATTTATACCATTTGCTAAAGCAGTTGCGACAGAAGCCCGCAAGGATCATCAGGTCGATGTTTTGTACGTCTTTGTTGGCATCTAAATGCGCCAATAAACGGCGAAATGTCGCCGCGTCTAACTTATCTTGTTCTTCTTGAGTCAAGTTTTTGTATTTGAATTCAGCCACTTTCCTTTCCTTCTCTCTTATTTAACTAGCTTTCGTCACCATATCTAGTTAGTCGGTAGTCATGAGTAAGAAGTATGCTTTAGCGCAACAATTCCCATTCTAAAATCACTACCTTTGATAAAAGCTGATATGATAATTACCATCCATCCTATTGATTAAATTAACATTTAAACAAATCATTACAACGGTCTTTTACCAAGGTTATCGTCTAGTTATGAAAAACGCCATTCTATTATTGTCTGCCTTGACCATTAGCGTGCCAACTTTAGCTGCTCAAGAACAAGCTCATCAATCTTATTTTTATCTGGGTACTGGTAACGTTGGTTTTGATACACCGTACTTCGGCTCGGATAGAGACAATGAGTGGTCAACACCACATATCACAGTTGGCTGGGGTTACCATGTAAACCAATACCTCGCGTTTGAAGGGGTTCTGCGCTATTCACAAAATGAACTTAAGAACGATGCTCTAAAAACTGACTTAGATCTTCACTATTACCAAGCAGGTATGTCTGCTGTTGTAACAAGTGATAACTTAGGCGATACGCCGCTGTCACTGTTTGGTCGCGTAACTGCGCTTGGCACTCAAGCTGAAATGTATGTTCCAAACGAACAAAAAGTCACAGATGATTCAGGCGCGCTATTCAACATCGGTGCTGGTGTCCATTGGGATATGAGCAAAGATATCTGGTTACGCGCAGAGTACATTTATAATGTCGCAGATATGGGTTTTGAAGATTTTTACGACGGCTACGAAGGTGTACAAATCAGCCTAGGGAAACGCTTCTAATCGAACGCTTCCGAGCTAACTTTAAACCGATAAAGAGAAGCCGAGGTTATTACCTCGGCTTTTATGTTTTAACGTTTGATTTAAGGGTGCGCTATACGGCCCTTCGTATCATGGCTAATTGCTTTGTTTAACTCTACTTCTACATGACCTGGTGCTTGTGTTTTCGCCGAAATCAATCGGTACATTGCCGGGATAACAAACAAGGTCACCAATGTCGCAAACCCCATCCCGAAAAAGATTACCGTACCCACGGCAATACGGCTCTCATAACCCGCCCCTGTCGATACTATCAACGGAATTGCGCCAGCAAGTGTGGTAAAAGCAGTCATCAAGATTGGACGTAGACGTCGCGCAGCTGCATCAATGATCGCTTTTTCAAACTCAACGCCACGATCACGTAGCTGATTGGCAAATTCTACGATCAAAATACCGTTTTTCGTCACCATACCAATCAACATGATCATGCCGATCTGACTATAAATGTTCATACCTTGGCCCATAATAACCAAACCAAGAAAGCCACCAAATACACCCATCGGCACCGTAAACATGACCACTAACGGGTTTACGAAGCTTTCAAACTGAGCCGCCAACACGAGATACGCCACTAGCAGTGCCAATGCAAACACAACAGCAACACTCGCTTGGTTCTCTTTAAAGTCTTTCGACTCCCCCGAATAACTCACCGAAATGTCACCCGGTAAGTTGTCGATGGCTTCCTGGTCTAGGTAATTCAGCGCATCTCCTAATGTATAACCTTCCGACAGGTTGGCAGTAATAGTGATGGACTTCTGTTTGTTGTAGTGAGAAAGACGAATAGAGGCCGCCACTTCTTCAATTTTTGTGACCGCATCTAACGTCACTAGCTGACCGCTATTCGTGCGCAGATAAATCTGACTTAAATCTGCAGCATTATTAAAGCTATTTTCATCACCGCGAAGATACACATCGTACTCTTCGCCACGCTCAACATAAGTCGTTTCGCTTTTACCACCGAGCATGATTTCTAGGGTGTCAGAAATGTCTTTAACACTGACTCCTAGCTCTGCGGCACGCTGTCGGTCAACTGTAACCAATAACTCAGGCGTTTTTTCCGAGTAATCTATCTCTGCTCCTTCCATCATTGGTGATTCTTCTGCTTTGTTCTTTAGCATTTCAGCCCAAACAACGAGCTCATCGTAATCAGAGCCGCCTAATACGAACTGAACTGGCTCACTCGAACCACCTTGGAAACCTGGCATAAATGGGAACACTCGAACATCTGGGATACCTGCCAATTCTTTCCGTACTTTGTTAAGGGCTTGCTGAGCCGTGATATCACGTTCGTTCCAATCTTCTAGAATCATGATCACAAAGCCTGTCTGGTCTCCTGCCTGGCCACCAAACGCTGGCGTTTGGATGCTGAATGACTTCAGATAACCTTGCCCTAGTAATGGCATCAATCGGTCTTCGACAATATCCATATTGGCTGACATACGATTGTACGACGTAGCATCTGCACCGCGCACAAACGCGAATATCACACCGCGATCTTCTTGTGGGGTCAGCTGGGCCGGTACCTGATTCATCAAGAAATAGCTACCGCCCAAACAAGCTAGAATCACCAGCGGAGCAGCCCAACGTACTTTCAATGCACCTTTCAATAATGCGCGATAGCCACTCTCAAGCTTGCTAAACAAGCGATCAACCGCTTCATTGAATCGATTTGGTTTTACATTCGCTTTCAAAATCTGACTACCTAATACAGGAGTCAGCGTCAGGGCAATCAAAGAGGAGAATATGACCGACATAGCCAGCAATACAGAAAACTCTGTAAATAGTAGACCTACCATGCCATCCATAAAAGAGATCGGTAAGAACACCATCACCAGCACTAATGTTGTTGCTATAACAGCAAAACCAACCTCTCTTGTGCCTTTATATGCGGCGAGTAATGGCGATTCACCGCGTTCAATATGGTGGAAGATATTCTCTACAACCACAATTGCGTCATCCACCACCAAACCAATCGATAATATCAACGCCATCAAGGTGATCAAGTTGATAGAAAACCCAAAGTAGTACGCGGCAATGAACGAAGAAATCAGAGAAACAGGTACCGTAACCGCAGGAATTAAGGTTGCACGAGCTTGGCCGATGAAAATGTACAATACCAAAATCACCAAGCCGCCCGTGATAAATAGCGTGCTGTACACCTCTTCGATTGAACGCTCGATAAACACTGTCGCGTCGTAATCTATCGCAAGACGTGTACCTTCTGGTAAGAACTTCTGGATGTTATCGACTTCAGACCTAACCAGCTTCGCTACTTCTAACGGGTTTGCGTCTGACTGCGGTACCACACCAAGACTGATGTTTACTACACCATCACTTTTGAAGGTTGAGTTTTCGTTTTCTGCACCAATGAAGACATCTGCTACATCTTTTAAATAGATAGGTGTATTGTCGCTTGCGCGTTTAATGACAAGATATTGAAAATTTTCAGGCGTGTTATAAGTACGAGCCGTACGCACGGACATTACTGTTGAGTCGTTGCGAACTTCACCTCCTGGGCTTTCTAGGTTCTCACTTCGCAAAGCTGATGTAATGTCCGAAGCTGTAACTGAACGTCCAGCCATTAGTTCTGGCTTAAGCTTCACGTACATTACCTTGTACAAACCACCGGAGAGATCAATGGAGCTAACCCCTGAGATCAGGCTAAAGCGGTCCATCAATACACGTTCGGCATAATCCGTTAATTGAGTACGGTCCATCTCTGCAGAACTGAGATTGATGTAGAGCGATGCCTCTCCCGAGCCATTGTTCTTATAAACAATAGGGTCATCCGCTTCATCAGGTAGCGAGCGCTGAGCACGAGCTACGGCATCACGCACGTCGCTCACACCTTTGTTGAGATCGTAACCTAGCTCAAACGTGATCGTGATACGCGACATGCTGTTACGAGTAGTGGAGCTAATTTCATCAACCCCACTGATCCCAGAAAGCTGGTCTTCCAAAACGGAGGTAATTTGGCTTTCAATAATAGTCGCCGATGCACCCTCATAACGCGTACTGATAGAAACGACTGGGCTTTCTATATCAGGCATTTCACGAACGGCTAATTTGGTGAATGACACAAAGCCAAACACACACAACAGCATGCTCAGAACCAACGCCGCGACAGGGCGTTTAACTGAAACGTCGGACAGTAACATTAGTTTTCTTCCTCATCCGATTCACTGTCATTGCGTGTCACATCCGTGGTGTTCGCTTTTAGTGGCGCGACAATTTCTTTCACTTCGACACCATCACGCATGTTAACAATGCCTTGAACCACAATCTTGTCACCAATCTCAACACCAGATTCGATCACGACCTCGTTACCAACACGAGCACCTAGCGACACTTCTTGACGAGTAGCTTTGTTGCTTTCATCAATTACATATACAAAACGTTTAGTTCCGGAGTATTCAAGCGCTTGAACAGGAATGATTGGCGCCTTAATAGCAGGAAATGCTAGTGAAGCGTTCATCAACATGCCCGGCTTCAATTGATTTTCTGGGTTATCAAACTCAATACGCACGCGAAGATTCAGTGTTTCGGCGCTGATACGCGTATCAATACCTGTGACTTGACCAGTAAAGATCTGGCTACCCCATGCACTGGTTTTAGCAATGACTTCCATACCAATAGAAAGCATCGATAAATAGCGCTCCGGTACTTGTAAATCCAGTTCCATGACGGAAAGATCATCCAACGTCAAAAGTTCAGTACCCGCACTGACCATTTTGCCGCGGCTAAAATCGATAAAACCAACAGTGCCAGAAAATGGGGCAGTAATATGGAGATCAGCTAAATTGGCTTGAGCAGCATCAAGCCTCGCTTGTGCTATTTCAACACTGGCTTTTTGTGCATCGATTTCAGTTTGAGTAATCGCATTCCGCTTAACCAAACGTTGGAACTCTTTTAACTTACGCTGTTCATCTTTTAGATACGCCTTTGCCTCAATCAAAGCGGCTTGAGCCTTATCGTCATCTAACTTAATTAATAGCTGGTCTTGCTGGACATTTTGATTCGCTTTAACAGCGATTTGATTCACTTTGCCGGCGACTTCCGATGCGACAACCACAGACTCCGCTGCCTTTAATTTGCCGATAAGAGTTAAGGATTGATTGATCTCGTGCGTTTCTACTTGTTCAGTCACAACGGTAACCGCTGAGCCTCCTCGCATCGCAGCGCAAACCGATGGAGAACTCAGTAATATAGAAAGCGTTAAAACAGATAACGATAACGTGGCTTTCATGCTCATGATATTGACTTCTAAACGAATAAACTTATGTCATTAAACTGCTTACAGTTTATCAGTAGATACGGTGTTTAACGTCAAGTAGTGTAAATTCAAGTAAAAAGCGCGCCTCTCTTCTGTTCAAAGGACAAACAAAACGCTGACTTTCTACCATCTTTGCCCAAAAAGACAGCATTCAACGTAAAAACGTAAGAAAAACGCTTTACAGCCTGAGCGAGTTTGCTATGATTCGCTCCGCACTTGGGAGATGAGTTGGGAAAACATCTTACTAAGTATAAAAATCCTCTGGAGGGGTTCCCGAGTGGCCAAAGGGAGCAGACTGTAAATCTGCCGGCACTGCCTTCGATGGTTCGAATCCGTCC
>NZ_JAWOQO010000119.1:0-1348 GCF_033337345.1 Vibrio sp. YT-18
ACGAGATCAGTAACTTCCAGTTGAAGGTTAAAACGGCGCCGCTCTTTTTGTCTGGTTGGCCAGTCACAAGAAGCAAGAGAGAAAGCCCGCTGCCGATATAAGTCAGAATGGTTGGCAAGGTGCGCGCAGTAAACGGTTCATACTCATCGCCCGGAAACAGTGCGATTTGAGACGTTTGATAACCGTAGCAAAGGCAGAAGAGCAGGAAAATCATGGCGCCAACACAGTCGCGGCAGAGTAGATATTCTTTGGTAAAAACGTTGGTTGAACGAGACATATTCAACTCCTAACAAGAATAAAAAAGACCGTATATGAACGTTAATGTGCAAAGTAATCCATTAACAAGTAAGCATTTCGCTGCTAGTCGATATGCTTAACAATCAATAAACAAAGGAGTGTGGATGCCGAGTGTCGACAATGTCCATATACGGTGAAACTTAGAGTGCAAATGCCGTTGGGGCGAATAGCAACTCAGGTTTTACGCTAAGTTGCTATCGAAGGGAGCCCCGGAATAACGGTTATTTCAGGAAGCCTAGCTCACGCATCAGGTCACCCATTTGCTTCTCTTGATCTTCAAGGAACGCGAAGAATGCTTTGTCCGCTTTGTAGTTGTCTATCCAACCATTGCGGTCACGAACGACTTGCCACTCGTCTGTGTTGTACATCTTAGTGAATGCGGCATTCCATTCGTCGATTTTCTTTTGGCTAACGCCCGGTGCAGCAAAGAATCCACGCCAGTTCGCAAATACCGTTTCGTTGCCGTATTCCGTTAAAGTTGGAATGTTCGGCGCGGCTTCTAGGCGTTTTGGCGCGGTGATAGCAAGTACTTTCACTTGGCCAGATTTGGACATTTCCAGTACTTCACCTAAACCTGTTGAAAGCAATTGAGTTTCGCCAGAAAGCAGGGCTGCCATCGCTTTACCGCCCGCATCATAGCCAATGTAACGGACGTTACGCGCATCAACGCCTTCGCCTTTAAATGCCGCCGCAATGACAAGGTGATCCATAGAACCACGCGCTGAGCCACCAGCAATCTTCACTTTGCGAGGATCGGCTTCAAACGCTTTTACTGCATCTTCCCATGTGTTGTATGGCGAGTCCGCAGAGGCAACAATCGCGCCGTAGTCTGCAACTGTTGCAGCAACAGGCGTTAGGTCACGGAAGGATTGAGGAAAAATACCGCTAAGAGAACGCACAACAATTGGTGTTGAGTTCACCATGAGCGTGTCTTCTTGGCGATCTGCCGTTTCAATTAAGTGAGCGATGGCTTTACCACCGCCGCCACCTGATAGGTTTTGAAACGACACGTTTTCTACGATGTCTGATTTTACTAACACATCACCCGTAC
>NZ_JAWOQO010000120.1:0-1348 GCF_033337345.1 Vibrio sp. YT-18
CAGAAAGCACAAGGCGAACTCCTGTTCATTCTGTATGTGATTGGAATAGCGAGAGAATAAATACATACGAATATGACGAAACTACTGATACCCACGTATTGAAAAAATAAAGAGTAAGGAAAAACAACTAATGAGCACTATTTCTCCATTTATGGCGAGTGAACTATGTAATATTGCATACGAAGTGAAGCACAATCTTGAACGTGTGAAACTGCCAGCTGTTGTTGATAATCACTTTGGTTTTTCGAAAGTAGCGGTAGGTACAAGTGGTGGTTTTTTCTTTCGTCCTGAAACAGGGTTTGCTCTGCTAGGAAAGGGAAAAAGTGAGCGTTATAAAAATGACCTTGTCTTAGCTTTTAGAGGTACAGCAGGATTAGCTGATGGGATTACAGACTTAACGTGTAGCGGGAAAGGAACAGATACCGGAGAGACCGTCCATTCGGGATTCCAAACTACGTTCTATTCTATGAGAAAAGGTCTAACTCGTTTTCTTCGTGATAATCCGGTAACCGCTAACGGTACTATACATTGTGTTGGACACAGTTTAGGTGGTGCATTAGCGACTCTGGTTGCGAATTGGATTTCTGCTTCTCCAGAGTTTAAAGGCAGAGTTAACTTATATACTTTTGGCGCACCAAGTGTCGGAATTGAATCTTTTTCGATCAACTCATCATCTCGAATATCGACTCACTTCCGTTGTGTCAATGGTGCGGACCCCGTAACAAAAGCGCCAGTATGGCCTTTTTATCATGTGCCTTATGATGGTTCGGAGTACATATTGAATCGTGCTCAAGGTCTTTTTCCTAGCGCACATTTTATGGCGGAGTACAGTTCTTATACACAGACTGCAACCTGGGATAGCCTTGGCTTTCAAAAGGCAAGCTCCACTTTTAAACGCGTAGTTTTAAACTATGAGAATCGACTTCAAGCCACACCTTCTGCTGATTGGGCAGATAAGATCTCGGCAGCGCTCCTTACGTTGTTAGTTGATGGTGGGGCTGCGGCGTCAGTCTTTGCCCTGCAAAATGTAGGTTCTGCTATTGCTACTATATATGACGCGATTGCTCGTTCAATCGTCAAAATTTCAGAACTCTCTAGCGAATTTTCTGAACGCGTAAAAGGTTTACTTGGCCACATGTTGGTATTTGCGGGGAAAGGTGCAAATATCGCGATCAAATTTACTTATTCCTTTATTCGTTGGGTGTTTGAATTGGTGCTAAGTAAGTTGAATCAGGCTGTTAAAGCCGCCCTCAAAACGACCTTCTGATTTTGATTAATCCTCCTTTGCTTAGGTGTGGTTTATTCTTAAATACGAAAAGTTTCCTACTTGGTTAGCGAAGCTAGTGGC
>NZ_JAWOQO010000121.1:0-1345 GCF_033337345.1 Vibrio sp. YT-18
GTGATTTATTCTTTTCGTATTACTGCGCAACTGCCATTAATCACTACTTATGAGTATTTATGCATCAAGAAAGTAAAATAGAGAAGTGAATTTTTATAAAAGTTATGTAATACAGGGGTTAGACGAGTCAAAATGGCGTGCATAAGCAGACCATCAACCATGAAACGCATAGTTTTGCATTCCACTGACACCGTCAAAAAGATGAACAATTTGTTAAGAAAAGTGATCGAGATCAGATCGCTCTGCGTGCAAGAAAGTTGGCTAACAGCTCATGTCCTTGCTCAGTTTTGATTGATTCTGGATGAAACTGCACAGCATCAATAGGCAGGGTTTTGTGCTGATATCCCATTATTTCGTCCATGCTTCCATCAGGCAGTTCCGTCCAAGCGGTCAATTCAAACACATCGGGTAACGTGCCGTTTTTCACCACGAGAGAGTGGTAGCGGGTTACCGTAAGTGGGTTATTTAGATTTTTAAACACACTGCGACCCGTGTGGCGGATAGGCGATGTTTTACCATGCATGACTTGTCTCGCACGCACAACTTCACCACCGAACACTTGCGCAATGGCTTGATGGCCAAGGCACACCCCCAAAATAGGAAGCTTACCGGCAAAATGCTCTATCGCTTGCAGGGAAATACCCGCTTCGTTTGGCGTACAAGGCCCAGGGGAAATCACCAAATGGGTTGGATTGAGGGCTTCGATACCTTGAATGTCGATTTCGTCATTGCGCACGACCTTTACCTGAGCACCAAGCTCGCAAAAGTATTGGTAAAGGTTATAAGTGAAAGAATCGTAGTTATCGATGATCAACAACATAACGTGTCGGCTGCTCCAATCCGTTTTGGCAAGGCTTAAGGATCAATTGTCTGGTTTACCACAATTGAGGGCGGTATTTTGCAACACCCAATTAGAAAGGCAAGTCTTTGCGCAATAAAAAGGCCAGCATCGGCTGGCCTTTGAGTTTTACAGCTATGTTTTTAGGACAGGAGTGGCTTAACGGCGGCGGCGGAACAAGCCAAGTCCAAGCATTGCTAGCAGTGCACCAAACCCAAACGAACCACCATCAGAGTCTTTCGAATCTGTGGTGCCCGTTTCAGGTTGAGTCATAGAGACTGCACGGGCAGAGCTAAACTTAACGACGTTGCCAGTCGAGTCTGTCACTTTCTCTTCCAGTTGGTAGTTACCTTGCTCTGGCGCCTGTTCAAACTCAACATTCACGCTGCGCGCTTTAATGTCCGTTTGATCTAAAGTCTTGCTCGCTGAGTAAGCTTTCGCGTCACTACTTACAGCGGTAGCTTGAGTCGCGACGGTTAAGCTAACAGTCACGATGTCACCTGCAAC
>NZ_JAWOQO010000122.1:0-1344 GCF_033337345.1 Vibrio sp. YT-18
GCATCAAGGCGGTGTGCCCGTTGTGCTGAATCAGTGTTGCTTCTATTAAACAATCGATGGTTTCGCCGTGGCTGTCTAGCATCTGTGCTTCAAACTGATTGCGGCCATGTTGAAGCTCTCGATACATTGCATCAACACGACACTCATCAGCAGTCGTAGGGCAGAGCGTGTCTAATGACTGCTCAAGAAGCTCGGACTTTTTATAACTCAGTAGTTCAAGCGCTCGATGGTTGGCGTCGACGATTTCACGTTCAATAACGATCAGCATGCCTAACGATGAGCTGTGGTAAAGTGCGCCGAATTTCTCCATGGAGTCTTTCAGCTGTAACTGAGTCATAGACGTGTTTTCAGAGAGCTTTTGCACAAGCTTTGTCGCGAGTTCTAACTCATCGAACTTTACGGACTGCAAACCTTCAAGCTGATATTGGGAGGCGATTTCGTTAATGCCTTCGGCAAAGTGGCTAAAGCGTGTTGCCACCTTTCTTTTGAAGATGAAAAACGTGCTGGTAGCAATGACTGACGCTACCACCCCAACCGTCGCAAAGAGGTAAATAAAGAGCGTATTACCTTTTGAATAGTGTTCACGTTTGGTTTGTGTTTTCAACCACGCAATCGGCTCACCCGCGAGATCGCTGATTGGGGTCCATTTGATGATGGACTCTGAGGTTTTATCGATGCTTTTAGTTTTGGCATGATCGACAGGGTTAAACGACTTGGTCACGAGCGTATTGTTGGCAGACATCATCGCTTTAAAGTCGCCAGGGAAACGCTCAGACAGATTGCGTCCCCACAGCATCCAGCCGTTCGAAGGACGATCTCCTTCGCTGTTGCGAACTGGCGCTAAGCTCAACCCCCAAATGTTGTCATTGATCTTAAATATGCCCGCCAAACTTTCGCGGTGAACATCAAGCTTACTGTTCATCGCCAAAATATGCTGTTGGAGGAGTGGCACGGACACGACTTTATTGTTTAGTGAGGATGAAGACTCTGGTGTGTTTTCACGACTCAATGACACTAAGGATTGACCATCCAGTGTGATAAACGACATCAAATCGAGGTTCAGCGCATCAAGGGTTTCGACATATAAGTTGCGTTCGCTGTAACCTGCGATGTCACGGTGTGCGAAAAGGTCATAGGTCTCATCCCAGTAAGCCCAATCATAGGAACTTCCTTCTTGCTGAGTCACCATCATGTCAATTACGGCTATAGCTTGCTGACTTGAGTGGTCACTTTCCATGTTTTCCCACTCATCTAAGCTGTACAGGAAAAAGTATCGGCTGATAAAAAGGAAACTAATTATCATCCCGAGCAGACCGAGCGAGAAATACAAGGCAGTCTTGTAGC
>NZ_JAWOQO010000123.1:0-1342 GCF_033337345.1 Vibrio sp. YT-18
CTTACGCCAAAACCAAGGATAGGTAGCACAAGCATCGGAATGACAATCATATAGCGACGTCGCCACGCGCCATGCAGTAATACGCTGATGTTTTCTCGTAAATCGCTCATAGTGCCCTCACTAATTTCTCAACTTGGTCTGCTCTTGCTTCCCAGCTTTGTTGTTGGACATAAGATGTAGAGCCGTTTGGTGGTGGCAGCAAATGATTTAGGCTGGCACACACGTCTTCGACGTCAGCGACGATGTGTAACATGTGTTTGTAAGGCATCAGAGCCGGAAATGGCGTGCTAATAACGGGCGTACCCGTTGCTAAATACTCCAAAAGTTTGAGCGGGTTACACGCTTTGATTTGTGCGTTGTCGACAAACGGTAGCCAACTTGCGTCCCAGTGTTGGGAATAGCTTGGCAATAAATGATGCGCGCGAGGCCCCAAGTAATGAACGTTGTCTCGCTGTGGTAATGGATTGTGGGCAAACTCATTCGGCCCAATAAAAACCAAATCCCAATCCGGTGCGTGTTGGGCGACTTGGTCGATCAAACGATAGTCTAGCCAGTCAGACAAACTGCCATAAAAACCCAATATTTTACGGCCATTGTTCGGCAAGTCGCTTGCCTTTTCTGCAGGCGTTGAAAATAGACTGAAATCGACCCCGTGTGGCAGTGTTGTGGTTTTATTATCCGGAAATCGAGCGGCCAGCTTGTCGCTTGCAGCAAGAATAAAATCGGCGTTATCAACCAGTGTGCGTTCATGCTCCATCACTGTTTGATGATCAACGCCCGCTAACGCGCCAAAATCGTCTCCGCAGTAGTAAATCAGCCCGCGTTTATTCATGGCATTACACACATCAGCGGCGGTTGGTAGGGATGTCCAAAACAATGGGTTGTCGAAGTTCAACGCTTTTAAGTGTTTTTCTAGTTGGTGCTGCATCATCTTCGCTGCCACTTTTCTTGAAAAAGCAGAGTGTGGAGCCGGTATTGTCAGCAAATTTACCGTGAAAATGTTGTCTACCGCATCACAATGCATGGTTGGCTTATCTGAGCCAGTATTGCTGATAACGCGGGAAAACTTGCTCACTAAACGTTGAATGTCTTTACCCGTCGGTTTTGGTTGTCTTAAACCGATGGAATTAACCCAAAGAATGCGATGGTTGGTGGCAAGTCGCTGAACGATGTGCTGCGTTGATGATGGTAGGCCGCCGAAGTCTTCGCCAAATACTACGATATCCGTCATGTGTTTCTCCTTGAGTTCTTAAGATTTGGTTTCTGATAGAAGGAGTAATCACAATGTGTGCCAAGGATTTTGGCCTTTAAAAACAGCTAGTTGCATTGTTGTCAAAATGAA
>NZ_JAWOQO010000124.1:0-1338 GCF_033337345.1 Vibrio sp. YT-18
GGCACACCTGTATGTCCGAGCTCAATTGCGAATCCAAACTTAATGAACTTGCCACAGATTTGTCTGCAGAGCGTTTTAATTTGTTAGCGAACTACCATCAACTCGATGATCTTTGGCAGCAAAGCGTTGGCAATTTGTTGTTTGATGAGCAGCAACCGCTCGCCTCTCGTGTCGGACGATTAAAATCCGAAGCGAGAAAGATTTGGGGAGAGCTCGCCGAGGTGATTTTCGCCGATGAGTTCGCACTTTACGACTTCAGCTTACAAGCCGAGCAACTTGACGCCGTATCAGCTCAGGATTACGTGAAAGCATTCGAGGATTTAATCACCGAATGGCAGGGGAACGAAAACGCCTTGGGGTTAGACAGCAACCAAACAAAATATGAACGAGCGGTGGCTCTGATCCCTGCAAGTATGAAGGGGTTCGAGAGACAAACCTTGATTCAAGAGTTGAAGAAAAACTATCTGTCTGAACAAGAAAGCAACCAAATCCGGACTCGTGAACAACAAATAGTAAAACAAAAGCAGCAAGTTCGCAGTTATCAAACCGAGCTAAAACAGCTCGAATCCAGATTGGCAACGCAAAGAGCCACCAGCCACGCGAGTTGGTCTGAATCTGACTGGCAGCGTTACTATCAACAAGAGATAGCGAATTTTCGTCGCGAGTTCTTTACTTCATAAGGTGCGCATACAAAAAAGGCACGTAGCAGGCTAGCTTTCGCGCCTTTTTACTTTGTGTTCCCGAACCTATTTCAGAACAAGTTCAAGCCAAACACACTCTTAACATCGGACAAAACTTGTTCTGTTTTTTCTCGAGAGACTTGGCTGCCATGTTTAAGAATCTCAATAAGTTGCGCTTTGTCGTTCAAATACAATGCCCGTTTCTCTCTGATCGGACGCAGCATTTCTTGAAGGCATTCTTCCAATACTTTTTTCGTGGTTCCATCTCCTAGCCCACCACGGCGATAGTGCGCTTTGAGTTGCTCGACATGCTCTTTGTCAGAGTGAAAAGCATCGAGATAAGTGAACACAATGTTGCCTTCTACTTGACCAGGATCTTCGATGCGCAAATGGCTTGGGTCGGTGTACATGGATTTCACTGCAACTGAGATTTCCTTTTCAGTCGCCCCTAAGTTAATGGCATTGCCCATGCTTTTCGACATTTTATTTTTGCCATCAGTACTCGGTAAACGTGGCGCATCACTAAGCAACGGACGGCACTCTTTTAGGATCTCTTGTCCGCCAAGGTGGTTAATCTTTCTCACGATTTCATTCGTTTGCTCAAGCATTGGTAATTGATCATCCCCAACCGGAACAAGTGTAGCGCGAAAACCCGTTA
>NZ_JAWOQO010000125.1:0-1336 GCF_033337345.1 Vibrio sp. YT-18
TGATCGCAGATTGCTGAATAACGGTAATCTATGAGAAATCGTTCAATGTAAAAAATATGCGCAATGATTGATGCTGGGAGAATAGAAAGGATGGGTTGGTATTTATAGTGAATATTGGTCGGGAGTTTTTAGAAAACTGAAAACGCCCTAAAAAAACACGTCTGATTTTGACAGCCTGATAAAAACGCACTTCATATAATTCGCTTGTATTGTACGAAAGGAGTGCAAGTGAATGAGCATTATCAATAGTCAGATAGCAACCAACACCAAGTTTGATGCATCGGTCCGAAATGGATTGGAATCGTCTCGCGCAGATAGTGCCGTAAAAGGCAGTTATCGAGGTGAGACAGTGCGCGTTCACAACGCCACTCAATCGCTTTTTGACGCGATGGAAGAGCTCACATCACTTGGCTCCGAAAAAGCAGAAAAAGATCTCACCAAACGCAAAATAAAAGACGGTGGCGTTCGCGTTAACGAAGCACACGAGCTGGTTTCTGATTACCTCAGAAAGGTGCCCGATCTAGAGAAAAACCAAAAAATCAAAGATCTTGCGGCCAAAATGGCGGGTGGCAACATTTCGACCATCGCTCAGCTTCAAGCGTATTTGAACGGGTTTTCGGAAGAAAAAAGCCACCAATACTTAGCTCTAAAAGCGGTGAAGAAATACTTATCAGCCAATCCGGAAAGCAAACACTTATTGGCGCTGATTGACCAAGCGATCTTGAAAATCGAGCAGAACCCGGATTCTTGGTCGCAAATCGACACCGAAATCCGTGTTTCTCATTTCGCTGATGAGTTTAGCAAAGAGCAAGAGTTCAGCTCTCTGCACCAATTGCGCGGCTTTTACCGCGATACGGTACACAGCTATCAAGGGCTTGGCTCTGCATATCAGGATGTTGTCGAGCGTTTTGGTGAGCAAGAAGTCTCTACTGCGGTGGACTTCATGCTGCAAGGCATGAGCGCCGACCTTAGCGTTCAAGGCAGCAACATTGACTCCGTCAAATTGCAACTGCTGATGTCCGACATGCAAAAACTCAAAACGTTAAACACCTTGCAAGATCAGGTAGGGCGGCTATTTCAAATGTTCAAACCAGAAAGGATGAGTCATGGCTTATCAGGCTTCTGATTTGATGGCAGACGTAATTGCTCTGGTCGAGCAACGTTGGGTCAGCAGTGAAGAGATTTGGAAGATCGCAACATCAATGGAGTTGGTGGCAATAGAACAGAAAATCGATTTTTTTCGAGAGCTGCACAAGTTGATACGACACATCCCCGTTGATGTATTTGCTGACGACGAACAGAGACAAAACCTAATACAAGCCGCACAAAAGGCGCT
>NZ_JAWOQO010000126.1:0-1332 GCF_033337345.1 Vibrio sp. YT-18
CGCGCCAACACTGGCATTATCGGCATTGCATACGTTGCTAATGCTTATGGTTCACGGGGTGTCGCATTAGCTGCTCTTTATGTCGCCATCACCACGTTTATCTACAACGTTCAAGCGGTGATCTGCCTGTCACCCAAAGGCGCTACGTCTGCCTCTCAAGCAGCAAAAATGATGGGAAGAACACTGACGAAGCACCCGCTTATCATCTCCATCGTTTTAGGTATGCTTTTCTACTTGTTGTCGATTCCGGTTCCAAACGTAGTCATTGATGCGGGTAACTATCTGTCGAAAATGACGTTGCCGCTCGCATTGTTATGTACAGGCGGGTCGTTGGATTTTAGTTTGATGAGAAAGGAAAAAGGCCCGTCTTGGTTTGCAAGCAGTTACAAGTTGATTGTCGCCCCAGTGTTGATATCGTTAGGCGCGTATTTTGTTGGTTTTCGAGGTATTGAGTTGGGGATTTTATTCTTCATGAATGCCTCGCCCGTTGCGGCGGCGAGTTACGTCATGGCCCGCTCAATGGGAGGAAACGCGGTACTGGCAGCCAACATTATTGCTTTGACAACAGTGCTTTCAACCGTCACCTGCACGTTCGGTATTGTGGTTCTAAAATCGTACGGTTTGATCTGAAAAATGAAATAAAAAAGCCTCAGAATATAGCTGAGGCTTTACAAAAAGGCTTAGATTTAACGCAGAGAAAACGCTTACGAATGATTGGCTAATGTCATTTTCCTTACCAAACGAAAAAACTCTGCCGACTCATCTTCTGATAAACAAGAGAAGAACTCGCGCTGTAAGTTCCTCATTATTTGATGAACTTTCTTAATCGTTGCTTCACCTTCTTTCGTCAAACTGAGCATTTTCAGTCGTTGGTTCGCCTCACTCTTCGAAACGCACACAAAACCACGTTGTTCCAAGTTATCGACCATGCGCTTTGCAACGCTTCTTTCGGTCAGAACGGCATCGGCTAACGCTTGTTGACTCATGGGCTGAAACTCTTCTAACGCTGCCAACGCACTGGCCATCTCTAAGGTCATCTGATTTTGACGACATAACTCTGCTTGCGCTCGGTTGCGATACATCCGTTGCATCACCCCAGAGACAAACATTGGGCTTTGATCCAAAACGGAGATAGGTGAAATTTTTTGCTCTTTCATAGCCGCCTATTTAACTTATGGCTTCATGTTATGCTTTCTGACCTTTTTATGAGGAATTCGAAACGTGATCACTCTTCCTAGGCTTGATTCAAAATCGGTGGCGTATTAAACCATCGAGTTGAAAGCATAAACAAAGAGCGCTTACGCGCCCTTTTATTATGTTTATTGTTATTAG
>NZ_JAWOQO010000127.1:0-1323 GCF_033337345.1 Vibrio sp. YT-18
CACCTATTACCATTTAGGCTTCTTCTATTACTTTATTCCACTGTATTTCGTGATTCCTCTATTCCAATGGATGGCACGTAATGTCGATGACAATGTCCTCTATACCTATCTGGCTTTTTGGATGTTCACGAGCACGTTATTCCTGTTCAAGATTGATGGGCCATGGAGTAACCAAATGTGGCTCTATATGGGCTATCTGCCTTTGGGTTATGTACTATTTCAAAAAGTGCCACTAAATCGTTCTATGGTGACGTTGTTCACTGGGTTTGGATTGGTGGCGTTAGCCGTGACATTTACCATGGTGGTGACCAACAGTTTGGAAGCGGAGAAATACACCGTGGGGCGTTGGTTGTCATACAAAACATTGAACGTGATTTTGGCGGCATCGATGATTTTTATGCTGTGTCGGTATTTTGGGGAAGGGTTGCCGAAGAACGTGCAGAAAGTGGTGAGTTTTATCAGCCAGCACAGCTTGGGCATTTACTTACTTCACCCAATCTTCTTATGGCCAATGAAAGAGTTTGGTTGGTATACCGGTCATCCGGCATGGGTGAGCCCTGTGTGGATTGTGTTAAGTGGGGCGGGAGCCTTGGCGATGAGTTATTTGTTCTCGAAATCAGCCAAGACTCGTTGGTTACTGCCGTAAGTTAGCGTTTGATTGCGAAATGTAGGAATTTGTCGCCGCAGTAGGTCAGGGTGCCTTTATCACCTGGATTAAGCGCGTGGTAATAGTGCACGCCAATTTGGAATTCTCGTTTCGGGCCGATTGGGCCACGTTGCACATAAATCCAATATTCTTGGTCGTCCTGTCCCGGCTGCGCATCCGGCACATCGATCGCTTGTTTGTCTAAAATCGTGACTTGAACACTTTGTTCTGGCGCATCTTCACCAACGTAATGTTTGCTGTAGAAACGAAAGAACACCCATGCGCCAAGAGCGATGAGGGCAAAAGTGGCCAAGATAAGTGAGATTGGCATGATAACCTCCAATGTTTCATTGGGCCCTATTCTACAGAACTCCCTGATTAAACTATGAGTTGAGATAAACTATTCGTGATCTAATAAAAGGGGTGTAGATTTTATTCGGCGGACTTCACAGTTTATATGCGTGCAAGGGCACAATTTGAAAGGAAAATTGCACTTAACGGCTCGAAAAAGCTCTAAATTTATAGAAGAATGAAATGACTAACGAAGGGAAGGTCAGTAAAGGAGGGTTACGATGTCAGATATTGAAAAAGTAGTCATGCGTACCCGAACGATCGAAAAGCTTTTGCGTACTCAATATCACGCAGAAGGGAAAGGGTTGCACCAACTTATCAGCAGT
>NZ_JAWOQO010000128.1:0-1321 GCF_033337345.1 Vibrio sp. YT-18
ATTTTTAATCAAATCTAGAATTTTTTTCCACATTACAGAATTGAGAACAGGGTCATGTATTGAGCATGCAAAAAGTGTTTTCAATCTCTTGCATATAGGCTACGCACTAGGCATCCCTAGGTAAGCCTTTCTCAACAATTCTAATTAAACGCTTTTTCTTCGTCTCAATCGGTTCTGCATCTACAGAAGGGATATGGTTGAGCTGCTGGGTAAGTGCCCATTCGATGTGCTCATCCAGTAATTTACTTTCACCAAGTCGCGCATTAAGTGCGTCTATCACCCGTTGGCTGTATTCTGCATTACCAAGTGCGACAGATATATTACGTAGCCATTGTTCGTGACCGATACGACGGATAGCAGAACCTTCCATATTTTTTAAGAACGTCGCCTCGTCCCATTGGAATAATTCAACCAAGTCTGGGTTGTGAAAGCTTTCCCGGCGATGTAAATCTTCTTGTTCGGTAACGTCTGCATAGCGGTTCCATGGGCAGACGAGTTGGCAGTCATCACAGCCGTAGATGCGGTTACCCATCGGTTTGCGGAATTCCTCAGGGATGACACCATCAAACTCTATCGTGAGATAAGAGATACAGCGTCTCGCATCGACAACTTTATCTTCTACAATGGCTTGAGTCGGGCATGACGTAATACACGCTCGGCATTTTTCGCATTGGTCGACACTTGGAGTATCGACTGGGAAAGGTAGGTCAATCAGCAGTTCACCAAGGAAGAACCAAGAACCACACTCTTTATCTAAGATCAGTGAGTGTTTACCTGTCCAACCCAATCCGGCCTTTTGGGCTAAAGGGCGCTCAAGTATTGGCGCAGAGTCGACAAAAGGGCGATAACCAAACTGACCCACTTCTTCTTCTATGAGCTTACCCAACTTGTTGAGTTGTTTTCTGACCAGCTTATGGTAATCACGCCCTAGCGCATAGCGGCTAATATAAGCGTGATTTTTATTCGCGAGATTTGAAGCAAATTGCGCTTCTGGCGGTAGGTAGTCCATCCGGACGCTGATAACGCGAACGGTTCCCGGTAATAACTCATTGGGTCTGGCGCGCATCATTCCGTGACGAGCCATCCAATCCATTGAGCCGTGATAGCCAGCATCTAGCCATTTTTGTAGTGCGGCTTCATGTTCACTAAGATCAACGTCGCAGATGCCTACTTTTTGAAAGCCGAGCTCTTTTCCCCAAACTTTGATTTGTTGTGCGAGTTGTTCGTAGTTCATGTTTTATCACCGAGATAAAGGGGGCGGGATCTTAACGGATCTATTCTATTGGTGCTACCGTAAAGTTGAGGTTAGTACTCGGAAATT
>NZ_JAWOQO010000012.1:0-150751 GCF_033337345.1 Vibrio sp. YT-18
CAAGACGGTAAACTGCAAATCTTTGCTGGCAACAACAAAGTCGAAGGCGAAGTCGAGTTTTCAGGCGGCCTATCTGGCGAACTAGGCTTGGGCGAAGGCAAAAAGGTGACGGTAGATACTATTGACGTAACCTCAGTTGGTGGCGCACAAGAATCTGTTGCCATCATCGATGCGGCACTGAAATATGTAGACAGCCACCGCGCAGAGCTAGGTGCTTTCCAGAACCGTTTCAACCACGCAATCAGCAACTTGGACAACATTAACGAGAACGTGAATGCGTCGAAGAGCCGTATCAAAGATACAGATTTCGCGAAAGAAACGACGGCAATGACCAAATCACAAATTCTATCGCAAGCGTCAAGCTCAATCCTTGCGCAAGCGAAACAAGCGCCTAACTCAGCGCTAAGTCTGCTAGGTTAATCAATTTAACAAAGCAAGAAACCATAGCCAGGCTCATCCCTGGCTTTTTGCTTATTGGCTATAACGATTCAGATGTGTCCTGACATTATGTTCGATAAGGCATTCATATCGATTAGATGATCTCTTTAAATTCCAATGTTTCTGCGATGGTGGCGCAGAGACACCTGAGTCAAGCAGCTGCGCAAAATGTTGAGTCACAACGCAACCTAACTTCGGGGGTTCGAATCAACTCGGCGAGCGATGATGCGGCAGGTTTACAGATATCGAATACTCTCCATGTACAAACGAGAGGGCTTGATGTCGCCTTAAGAAATGCACACGACGCTTTTTCTGTTGCTCAAACAGCGGAGGGAGCATTGCACGAAAGCAGTGACATATTGCAACGCTTACGCTCTCTGGGGCTTCAAGCAGCAAACGGCAGTTATGACTCAAGTGATCGGCAAAGTATTCAATATGAGGTCGTAGCGCTGCAAGATGAGCTTGATCGTGTCGCGATCACGACAACATTTGCGGATAAAAACCTGTTTGATGGATCTTACGGTTCACAAAGTTTCCATATTGGCGCGAACGCTAATTCAATCTCTTTGACGTTACGTAACATGCGTAGCCATATCCCAGAGATGGGAGGGCAGCATTATGTTGGTGATGCGGTCGATAAAGATTGGCGAGTCACTAAAGATAACCAAACTCTCAAAGTCGAATACCAAGACAGTAAAGGGCAAACCCAAACGGAATCCATTGGACTCAAATTGGGTGACCGTATAGAACAGGTCGCCACTTACATCAATACTCAACAATCGATAGTGAATGCTTCAGTAACGGAAAACAACGAACTGCAATTCTTCGCTTCTACGATGAAGGCGCCAGAGGGTGTGGTTCTCGAAGGGAGTTTAGCGGATGAGCTTGATGTGAGCGCTGGTCAATTAGTCACAATGGATGACATTGATATGTCGACGGCAGGTAAGGCTCAGCTTTCAGTTGGGGTGATTGATGCAGCAATTAAGTACGTTGATTCGCACCGAAGTGAAATTGGCAGCTTTCAGAACCGTGTAAACGGCTCGATGGATAACTTAAATACTGTGAATCGGAGTGTTACAGAGTCCAAGAGTCGAATAAGAGATACAGACTTCGCAAGAGAATCTACGGAAATGGTGCGTTCTCAAGTGCTCCAAGATGCGACAACTGCATTACTCGCTCAAGCGAAGCAAAGGCCGAGCTCAGCACTAGGCTTGCTCAGTTGAACGTGTTTCAGCGATGCACATCGCTCAGAAAAAAGTCAGATAATAAAAAACGCTGCCATTGGCAGCGTTTTTTTCGTGTTCGATTAAGTAAAAATTACTTAGTTACACGTAGAACTGGAGTTTCACCAACAGTTACAGAACCAGAAAGCTTGTTTAGCTCTTTGATTTCGTCCATGTTAGAGATAACAACTGGAGTTAGCGTTGACTTCGCTTTCTCTTCTAGAAGAGCTAGATCGAATTCAATTACAGTGTCGCCAGCTTTAACAGTTTGACCTTCTTCAGCGATACGCGTGAAGCCTTCGCCTTTTAGTTCAACTGTGTCGATACCGAAGTGAACGAAAAGCTCAACACCGTCGTCAGACTCGATAGAGAACGCATGGTTAGTTTCGAAGATCTTACCGATAGTACCGTTTACAGGAGCTACCATTTTGTTGCCTGCTGGCTTGATAGCAATACCGTCACCAACGATTTTCTCAGCGAAAACAACATCTGGCACGTCTTCGATGTTTACAATCTCACCAGAAAGTGGCGCGATGATTTCGATAGCACCAGCGTCAGCGCTGTCATCAGATACAAGCTTCTTAAGTTTGTCAAACAGACCCATTGTGTCATGCTCCTAAGGTTTGGTTTTATTCTGTCGAATTATAGTATACCAATATAGCTCATTAGACGACTTTTTTCGCCGTCTAATGGCCATTAAGTATTGAATTACTTGGTACTACCGATTACTGAGCTTTCTCAGCAATAAACTTTTCTACCACGGCTTCGATTTCTTCTGCTGTCGGTAGAGAAAGGGCTTCTTCAGCCATTGCTTTCACTTCTGCGAAGTTAGAGTTACGAACTACTTTCTTCACTTTAGGGATAGAGATACCGCTCATTGAGAACTCGTCCAGACCCATACCTAGAAGTAGAAGTGTTGCACGCTCGTCACCTGCAAGTTCACCACACATACCAGTCCATTTACCTTCTGCGTGAGAAGCGTCGATAACTTGCTTGATCACTGTAAGTACAGCTGGTGATAGTGGGTTGTATAGGTGAGAAATCATCTCGTTACCACGGTCAACCGCTAGTGTGTACTGAGTTAGGTCGTTTGTACCGATAGAGAAGAAAGACACTTCCTTCGCTAAGTGGTGTGCGATCGCAGCAGCAGCAGGAGTTTCAACCATAACACCGATTTCGATGTTTTCGTCGAACGCGTGGCCTTCAGCGCGTAGCTCTTCTTTGTACTCTTCGATCGCTTTCTTAAGCTCACGGATTTCTTCGACAGAGATGATCATTGGGAACATGATACGCAGTTTGCCGTGTGCAGAAGCACGTAGAATGCCACGTAGCTGATCACGAAGGATTTCACGACGATCCAGACTGATACGTACAGCGCGCCAGCCTAGGAATGGGTTCATCTCTTTTGGAAGATCCATGTATGGGAGATCTTTATCGCCGCCGATATCCATAGTACGGATGATCACAGCTTGACCGTTCATTGCTTCCGCAACTTCTTTGTACGCTTGGTACTGTTCTTCTTCAGTTGGTAGCGCAGTACGGTCCATAAATAGGAATTCAGTACGGTACAGACCAACACCTTCACCGCCGTTACGAAGGATACCGTCACAGTCTTTCACTGTACCGATGTTACCGCAAACTTCTACACGGTGACCGTCAGTCGTTTCTGCGTGTAGGTCTTTCAGTTTCGCTAGCTCTTCTTTTTCAGCTAGGAATGCTGCTTTAACCGCTTTCGCTTCTTCTAGCTCAGCTTCTGATGGGTTAACAACAATCTTGTTGTTCATTGCGTCAAGAATCAGCATGTCGCCATTCTTAACTTTCTTCGTGATGTCGTTAGTACCAACGATAGCTGGAAGCTCAAGTGAGCGAGCCATGATTGAAGTGTGAGATGTACGACCGCCGATATCACAAGCAAAACCAAGCACGTAGTCTAGGTTGATTTGTGCAGTTTCAGATGGCGTTAGGTCGTAAGCAACAAGAATTACTTCTTCGTTGATATCGCTAAGCGAAACAATGTTGATGCCTAGTGCGTTCTTAACAAAACGAGAACCGATATCGCGGATGTCAGTTGCACGCTCTTTTAAGTATTCGTCGTCTAGAGACTCAAGAGCACATGCTTGCTCTTCGATCACTGAGTGGATAGCGTGATCAGCAGTCATCTTGTCGTTTTTGATAAGTGCTAGGATTTCCTCTTCTAGCTCTTCGTCTTCAAGAAGCATGATGTGACCTTCAAAGATCGCTTCTTTTTCTTCGCCAAACGTTTCAAGCGCTTTTTGCTTGATAGTTTCTAGCTGAGCTGCAGATTTGTTACGAGCGTCAAAGAAACGCTGAACTTCAGCTTCTACTTGATCGTCAGAAATAGTGTTTGTGTTTAGGACAATTTCATCTTCTTGAAGTAGTAGTGCTTTACCGATTGCAATACCAGGAGATGCTAGGATGCCTGAAATCATAGCCTTACCTTAAGTTTGGTCAACTTTATAAAACGGGAGAATAATGGGTGCGCTAACGAATAGTTTTAGCTTAGTTTTGAGCCTATTTCCAACGAAGCCATTTTGCTTTCACAAAATGGCTTCTGGAGTAGGAGACCGGATTAGTGTAGTTGGTCCATTAGAGCAACTAGGTGGTCAACTGCTTGCTGAGCTTGTGGGCCTTCAGCAGAAATAGTAACTTGAGTACCTTTTACTAGGCCTAGTGTTTGTAGTTTGAACAGGCTCTTAGCGCTAGCGCTTTTACCGTTAGAAGTCACAGTGATGTCTGCGTCGAATGCTTTTGCTTCTTTAACAAACTGTGCAGCTGGACGAGTGTGAAGGCCGTTTTCTGCTGTGATTTCTACTTGCTTCTCGTACATGTGATATACCCCAATAAATGTATTTTTTTGTTAGTTTGTGACCAGATTTTAGCTTAACTGCTTTACATCTTGTGCGCTAGCACGGGAAGAGTTCAAAGCGCGTCAGTTCTGATACTAGTCAAAAGTTTGGTAACTACGCAACTGTTTGCGTGCGTAATCACTTTGAAACCTTTTTGTGTTCTGCTTCTTTATTTTGAAGCTAGAAATAAAACACCCTGATATTACCAAAGGTAGGGCAGGGATCAACAAAAAAGCCCCTAAACGGGGCTTTTTTAAACTAAAAATTGATTTGAACACATATTATTGTTGGTTCTCTTTTTCGGTAAAGATACCTGCAAAGAGTGCTGTACTTAGGTAACGCTCACCGGAACTTGGCAAGACAGTTACAATTGTTTTTCCTTCAAATTCAGGTAGTTCCGCAAGTCGGTTCGCTGCAACAACCGCTGCGCCAGATGAGATACCAGCTAGGATACCTTCCTCTTCCATTAGGCGACGAGCCATCTCAATCGCTTCTTCTGAGGTAACTTGCTCAACACGGTCAATAATGTCTAAATCGAGGTTACCAGGGATGAAACCAGCACCGATACCTTGAATTTTGTGTGGGGCAGGTTGGATTTCTTCGCCAGCAAGTGCTTGTGCAATAACCGGAGACTCTGCTGGCTCAACTGCAACAGAAGTGATGGCTTTGCCTTTTTCACCTTTGATGTAACGGCTTGTACCTGTGATAGTACCGCCCGTACCAACACCAGCAACGAATACGTCGATTTCACCGTCTGTCGCTTCCCAAATCTCAGGGCCCGTAGTCTTTTCGTGGATTTCTGGGTTCGCTGGGTTGTCAAATTGTTGAAGAAGTAGGTACTTCTCAGGGTTGCTTGCTACGATTTCTTCTGCTTTAGCAATCGCCCCTTTCATGCCTTTCGCCGCTTCAGTCAGCTCAAGGTTCGCGCCTAGTGCTTTTAGTAGCTTACGGCGTTCTAGGCTCATTGATTCAGGCATGGTCAATGTTAGCTTGTAACCGCGAGCAGCCGCTACGAATGCTAGAGCAACACCTGTGTTACCACTGGTAGGTTCTACAAGCTCTACACCTGGCTTAAGAAGGCCCGCTTTCTCTGCTTCCCAAATCATGTTTGCACCGATACGGCACTTAACACTGAAGCTAGGGTTACGCGCTTCAATTTTCGCGAGAACTTTGCCTTTACTTACTTTGTTTAGACGAACGAGAGGTGTATTACCAATAGTAAGAGAGTTATCTTCGTAGATTTTGCTCATAGTGATGTTCCTTCATTACACGTTGTGTGAATATGGATAGAAGAATATGCGGTATGAAAAAAAGGGAAAAGGATTAAAAAGTTATATCTTATTAGGTTGGCCCAGAACTTGATAAAAGAAAAGGGAAAAGCTGGCGCTGATCCCTTTCCTTAATCTCTAATCGACTATCGTTGGTGCTTAAACTCCGCGACCCACATAGCGGTTGCACCACATATTGCTACAGGCATGACAATGAGGTTCAAAATTGGGATCGTCGTAAATACAGACACCAATACCCCAAAGCCATAGGCCTTACCTTGCTTTTGTTTCAATTTGTAACGCATGTCGTTAAATGGGATTTTGTGGTTATCAAACGGGTAGTCACAATATTGAATCGCGAGCATCCAGGCGGTAAAGATAAACCATAAAAATGGGCCTACTGTTTGTCCAAGGGCAGGGATGAGCAATAACAGGAATAGGCCTATTGCTTTAGGTAAAATGTAAAGGAGCTTTCTCCACTCACGAGCTAAAACGCGAGGAACATCTTTCAGGACGGCAGTGAAACCATCATCATTTACTTTTTGTCCCGTTAAGTACTCTTCCACTTTTTCAGCCAAGAGGCCATTGAATGGCGCGGCGATAAAGTTCGCGAGCGTGCTGAAAAAATAGGAGAAGGTAGCGAGTATCGTCAGAGCGAGTAAAGGCCAAAGAATGTAAGTTAACCAGGATAAAAACTCAGGCAGCTGCCCAATCCAGCCTTCTATCCATATATTAAGGTTTGAAAATAGATAGAAGATGGCACCACCTACAAGCAAGATATTTGCAAGTAGAGGTAAGATGACAAAGCGCCTGATTTTAGGGGCAAGTGCCAATTGTATCCCGTATAGAAAATAACCGAACCCGGTTCTCTGCTGATTGTTTTGCTTCATGTCTATTTTGGCTTCGTGTAAATGAAAACTCATTGTACCTGTGAGGACTTTTCTTTCAATGCCCTGACAAATGACGTCTTGTTAAGTGGAATCGTGGCAAGAATCACAACAAAAAACGGAACTTCTTGCATTAAGTTGTTCTAAATCTACATATAGTTTTGGTAAAGTAAACGTATCATTCAGATTTATTGCACTTGGGTTGCTGCTCAAGGAACTGCGAGTAGTAAAAACAAGTATATTGAGAGTAAATAATGCAGGAATTGCGATTCGTACTCATTGTTGTTGGCGCATTAGCCATCGCGGCATTACTGTTTCATGGTTTATGGAGCAGTAAAAAAGAAGGCAAAGCAAAGTTTGGTAACAAGCCACTTGGTAAGCTGGATGTTAACCAAGAAGACAAAAATGATCTTGTTGAGAAAGAACGAGACTTCGCTCCCGCTCCTGAAGATGACTTTGAGATCATTCGCAAAGATCGCAAAGAACCAGATTTTGGGATGGCGAGCTCTTTCGACAACAAGTTTGAATCTGACCCGTTATTCGGTGGTCCATCTGAAGTCAAACAGACGCAGCAGGAGCCGGATGACATCCCTTCATTTGTTGCAGAAAAAGATAAAGAAGAGGACGTTGAGCCTGTTGTTCAAGCAACAGTAGCTGAAGAGCCATTCCAGCCCGCTGTGGAAGAAGACGCTATTCCCGCCGCGTTTGATATTACGGAGAAAGAACAGCAAGTCGAAACGGTTAGTGAGCCTGTCGTTGCAGAGCCTAAGGAAGAGCCAAAGCCAGAATCTGAAATGCAAGTGATTGTATTGAATGTGCACTGTGCGGGTGAAGAGCCATTTGTTGGTACTGCTTTATTTGAGAGTATGCAACAAAACGGCTTAATTTATGGCGAGATGGATATTTTCCACCGTCATGTCGACTTGTCCGGTAACGGCAAAGTGCTGTTTAGCGTCGCTAATATGATGCACCCTGGTACGTTTGAGCATGCTGATCCTGCTGAGTTTACAACGAAGGGTATTTCATTCTTCATGACATTGCCTTGTTATGGCGAGGCTGAACAGAACTTCAACTTAATGCTTCGAACTGCGCAGCAAATTGCTGATGACTTAGGTGGTAACGTACTTGATGACCAGCGCAACTTAATGACGCCAGATCGTTTAGCATCTTATCGACGTCAAATAGTTGAGTTTACTGCCGCTAACGCATAATCTTAACAGCAAATAATAATAGGGCTCCGGATGGAGCCCTTTTTCTTGGATTTCCCAACCTCACCGATTGAAAATACACGGGGCTTTACTATGTCTGAATCAGTACTTCAGCGACTAGAAGAACTAAAAGAGTCGTTGCATTACCACGCTGTGCGTTACTACGTGGAAGATAACCCAGAGATCCCTGATGCCGAGTACGACCGTTTAATGCGAGAGTTACTGGATATTGAAGCTGAGAACCCTGACTTAATAACCGTAGACTCGCCAAGCCAACGTGTCGGTGGACAACCTCTTTCTGCGTTTAGCCAAGTGACACATGAAGTACCGATGCTTTCGCTTGATAACGCGTTTGATGATAGTGAACTTGATAGTTTCCACAAGCGCGCACAAGAGCGCGTGGGCAGCCAGAGTGTGAAAGAATACTGTTGTGAGCCTAAATTGGATGGACTCGCCGTAAGTTTGTTATATGAGAATGGCGTGTTAGTTCAGGCGGCCACTCGAGGCGATGGTACTACGGGTGAAAACATCACAGAGAATGTGCGTACGATTAAAGCCATTCCTTTAAAACTCAGGGGTAATGACTGGCCAAATCGTCTTGAAGTTCGTGGTGAAGTCTTTATGCCGAAAGCTGGGTTTGAAAAGCTCAATGAATTAGCAAGGAAGAAAGGCGAGAAAATCTTTGTTAATCCACGTAACGCTGCGGCAGGTAGCTTACGACAATTGGATTCACGTATTACGGCTTCTCGTCCGCTTAGCTTCTATGCATACAGTGTAGGCGTGGTGCAAGGCGCAGAATTGGCAGCAAGTCATTACGAACGCTTTTTGCAAATCAAATCTTGGGGACTGCCAATGTGCCCGGAAACTAAGCGAGTTGAAAGCTTGGCGGATGTAAAAGCTTACTACCAAGATATATTGCAGCGTCGTGATGCCCTCCCTTATGAGATCGATGGTGTCGTTATTAAAATTGACGATATTGCCGTGCAAGAGCGTCTGGGGTTTGTTGCTCGCGCTCCACGTTGGGCGATTGCCTACAAATTCCCAGCACAGGAAGAAATGACGACACTGAATGAAGTGGAGTTCCAAGTCGGTCGCACTGGTGCGATTACACCTGTTGCTAAACTAGAGCCTGTATTTGTTGGCGGGGTAACGGTAAGTAATGCGACGCTTCATAACGCAGATGAGATAGAACGTCTGCAGGTCAAGATTGGTGATCACGTTGTGATCCGCCGTGCTGGCGATGTTATTCCGCAAGTCGTATCTGTCATCAAAGAGCGTCGACCAGAAACAGCTCGAGATATTGTTTTCCCAACTCAGTGTCCTGTTTGTGGTTCGCATGTTGAGCGGATCGAAGGAGAAGCGGTAACACGTTGTATGGGGGGCTTAGTTTGCCAAGCCCAACGCAAACAAGCGCTAAAACACTTTGTTTCTCGTAAAGCGTTAGACGTTGACGGTTTAGGCGATAAAGTGATCGAGCAGCTTGTTGATCGTGAGATGGTGAAAACTCCTGCTGACTTATTTAAGTTATCAGCGGGGATTTTAACCGTACTAGATCGCATGGGGTCAAAGTCTGCGCAGAATATTGTGAATGCGTTAGAAAAATCCAAAGAAACAACTTTACCTCGGTTTTTGTATTCACTGGGGATCCGTGAAGTTGGCGAGGCAACCGCAGCAAACTTAGCAATGCACTTTAAAACGTTGGGAGCGATCCAAAATGCTACCGAAGAGCAGTTGATTGAAGTGCAAGACATCGGTGCTGTGGTTGCTCAACATATTACGACTTTCTTTAGTGAAGAACAGAACCAAGCGGTGGTTAAAGATTTGCTTGAACAAGGAATTCATTGGCCAGAGATTAATACTACTGAGCAGGTGGGGGAATTACCATTAGAAGGTAAAACAGTAGTATTAACGGGAACACTTTCTCAACTGGGGCGTACAGAAGCCAAAGAAGCCCTCCAAGCACTGGGGGCTAAAGTGACGGGTAGTGTTTCTAAGAAAACCGATATTTTGTTTGCTGGTGAAAATGCAGGTTCGAAGCTCGCAAAGGCACAAGAACTGGGTATCGAAATTAAAACAGAACAAGACTTACTCGAACTAATGAATTAAGTCTTCTCAAAAAAGCTAAAAAATAACTAAAAGCCCCGTATGCTAAGCATGCGGGGCTTTTTCTTGTTCATAATTAAGTGTTTTTTTATTGAGTAATTGATGCCTTTGTTCTTTTCAGTGATCAAGATCGAACCTTGGGTTATTGGTTTTTTTGGCTTTTTTAGTCTGCGAGTGACTTCAAGTTGATACTTTTGAGTTCAATTTAAGTGTTTGATTTTAAATAATAATTTATTGTGTTGTGTTGATGTTGTTAAAAATAAGATCTGGATCAATAAGTTATATGGAACTTTGGAGTGGCTCATATTTTTTTAGAAAAAAAATAAGTTCCATTTGGATGTTTTTAGCTGCGAAGTTAGTCTTAATCACGTGGATACACGGTGTGTATGCAGGAACTAAAAAAAGCCAAATTAGAAATAATGAGGTTTGATCAGGAATTTACTTCTCTCCTTCGGCGGCCAACTAAAGGTGAGATAGAAAAATACAGCTATATCCATTTTTAGGAGTTTTTCCATGGACAAATTTTTTAAGGTTTCAGCGTTAACCGCAGCAATGTTTGGTGTTGTTGCTGTCGCTCCAGCTACAGCGTCTACTGAAAGTGCAGCAGGTGGCGAGTACGTAGAGAAAGTGAACGAATTTATGCAAGACTCAAGTCTGAATGCATTATTCATAGTTGATACTCGTTCACGAACTCGTACAACAGGTAAGCCCGGCGGTGAAAATGGTGACCGTTGGAGTCGTCTAAACTACTCTTCTTACAACGCAATTTTAGACTTCACTTCTGGCTACCACGATGGTTGGGTGGGCGCAGATGTTGCGGCTTACTACTCTGGCGATCTTTACAACGATAGTCTTTACAATTCAAACGAAGGCTACCTATGTAACGAAATCTCAACTTGTAACAACCTAGACTGGGGTGCAGGTGATGGTCAGCAGCTTAAAGTTTACAAAGCAGCGCTGAAATTCAAAGCAAACGAAAACTTTAATGCTCGTTTCGGTATGTTACAGGCTGGTGGTAACGGTACAATCGGTAACGTTTGGAGCTTTGTACCTGGTACTTACCGTGGTTTCGAACTAAACGCTAAACTTGGTGATTTCAACCTAAGCTACTTTGGCGCAGACCAATTTACAGCACCTTGGCTGCTTCACGAAGATGATTACGCACCAGCGCTTTGGTCTGACACTTCATGGAGCTACCTACACTCTCTAGGCCTAAACGGTAACCTAACTGACAGCTTGTTTATGCAACTTGGTTTGGGTCAAGCTACTGGCGTTCAATATGCAAATGGTGTTGACTGGGGTGCAGGTCAAGTAACTAGCTACCACAACGAAACTGACAACACTTCTTACAAGGCTTACTTGAAGTACACTGTTAGTGACCGTACAACTCTAGCATTTGATTTCTACGGTGTTGACGATGATGTGAAATACGATGGTCTAGGTTTCCACACTGGTCTATCTTTGAATCAATCTTTCGGCAAGCTAGCTTGGATGTCTGAGTTGCGCTACACAGACACAGATAACCGTGCGGACTTCGTTCCTCGTACTATTCATACATATGGTATGAACAATGGTACTTGGTCTCAGTGGTGGGACGCGCTGTCTGACTGGAACAAAGCGGGTGAGCTAGCATGGTACAACCGTCTATCTTACAACCAAGGTAACGGCTGGAACTACTACCTAGGCTTTGGTTACGGTACTGGCGCTGACTCTGCAGCAAGCGGAGCATCAGGTGACTGGGATTACGAAAGCGAATACGCAGTTAACGCAACAGTATCTTACTCACTACAAAGTGGCGCGCTTAAAGGTTCTACCATTCGTTTACACGGTACAATCCTAGAACGTGATGAGTACGCAGGTGCTGGCGATGCGGATGAAACAGACTTACGTCTACAAGTTCTTATCCCTTACAGCTTCCACTAATACTTAATTAGATAATAAAAGGAGCCGCTAGGCTCCTTTTCTATTTCACTTCTCGGCCGTCGTATATTTTGCAATATAACGGTGGCAACATATGTACATTACCGTTTGGCAACTCACACTTTATCTCTGGGCCTAACGTACGACCACCGGATGCACCATTAGCATGAGTGGTTAACGGAATTATGGCAAAAGATATTACTAATAGACCAGATAAAAATCTCATAATAATCACCTTAATATAAACTTTAAATATCTACGTGCTTGTATAAACCGTGACTACGCAGAAAGGCAAGGTTGAATAGGGCTCTTATATCAAACTAAGCTCTTACTTCTTTACTATTCCCATTCCCCACCTCTAAATCGACACATTTCACTTGGAATATTCGTAACGTCGCCACTTGGCATCTTACATTCGACTATAGGTCCCAAATTAGTTGTACCGCCGTTTCCGTTGTTGTAGGCAAAGGAAGAAAAAATACCGCACAACATTAAAAAGAGAAGCTTATTCATAGTACATCCTCTTACTTACCAAATAAAAAGCACTCAACTTAAATGCTTATGCGTTAAGTATGTATCCGAGGATAAAAAGATCAAAAAATAATTCAATAAAGTTTTATTTTTTAAAATAAATTTAGATCGATAATTTACCTAGATATATTTCTATCTTATTGATTGTCGTGTGTTGAATAATTAAATAATAGGAAATGGTAGGTAGGGTATTAATAATATTACTAATACTTATTTTTTTCTCGATTTTAATTAAGGTAATGAAATGAAAGCAGTTGTTTAGATTAAAGTAATGGAGCATGATTTGCCCCATTACTTTGGCATAAATTAATTAGAATCAGGCTCAATGATTAAAATAATACCTTCAACATCGGTGATTCTTACGCGGGTACCGGCTGGAAGTGCTTGATCCGATTGTGCGGACCATGTGGTATCGGCTACCTTGATGCGATTGAGCCCGACGGAAAAGTCTTCTTCAAGGATAAGAGTACGCCCAATTAACTGCTTGTACTTTTGGTTCAGATCTCTTTCTTGGTCTTCTTGCTTGTCTTTAGACCATTGTCGTCGCCACCAAAGCCAGGTGGTGATTAAGCTGAAGCTTGCAAAGCAAAGCCATTGCAATTGCCAGCTCATTGGCAAAACGGTCATGATGGCTCCAACGATAAGTGCAGACATCCCGAGCCAGAGAAAATACCCTGCGGTACCAAGTAGCTCAACTGCTAAAAGAGCAAAGCCAAACGCTAGCCAATGCCAGAAAGAGATACCTTCCAACAAACTAAAAAAGTCCATAAATTATTCTTTATCTTGCTGTTTAAACATTTCTGCTATCCCTGCAACCGAGCCCATTAGTCCGGTTGCTTCTAATGGAAGCATAATGATTTTACCATTTTCGGCTTGACCAATGCTCTTGATCGCTTCGGTATAACCCTGTGCAATGAAGTAATTGACGGCTTGCATGTCACCTTTTGCAATGGCTTCGGAAACCATGTAAGTCGCTTTTGCTTCTGCTTGCGCGGCACGCTCACGTGCTTCTGCATGGAGAATAGCAGACTGCTTTTCGCCTTCAGCTTTTAATATCTCTGATTGTTTATGACCTTCGGCCTTTAATATCTCAGCTTGGCGAACCCCTTCTGCTTCAAGAATTTCCGCACGCTTATTACGCTCGGCTTTCATTTGCGCATTCATTGCAGCGGTCAGATCGGCTGGTGGCTGGACATCTTTAATCTCAATTCGTGTGACTTTTACGCCCCAAGGGTTTGTTGCTTGGTCAACAATCGCCAACAGCTTAGAGTTGATCATGTCGCGTTGGCTCAGCATTTCGTCCAGTTCCATTGAACCTAAAACGGTACGAATGTTCGTAAGGGTCAAGTTTCTAATAGCGTGTTCTAAGTCGTTGACTTCATAAGCCGCTTTTGCAGCATCGATCACTTGAACAAATCCGACAGCGTCAATAACCACGTTAGCGTTATCTTTTGAAATGACCTCTTGCGCAGGAATATCGAGAACGCGCTCCATCATGTTTACTTTTTGACCAACTTTATCAATGAATGGAATGATCAAGTTTAAACCCGGCTTTAATGTGTGGGTGTAGCGTCCGAAGCGTTCAACTGTCCAGTTGTTTCCTTGCGGAACCGTTTTAATGGCTGAAGATAAGATAACGACAGCAAGAACGACGAAAATACCGATGGTGATCAGTGAATCAATTGGCATGAGTTATTCCCTTAAGTGCATAATATTCGATCCATTTTTACCTATTTATAGACAATAGACAATTGAAGTTCTGAGACCTTTGAGAGGTTATTGGTTTTTTATATGACAAAGGCCGGAAATCCCGGCCTTTGTTGTCTTCTTCCTAGAAGAATGCGACGCTTAGTACAAAATTGAGTAAAGCTGGCGACGATATTTGCTTGCTAATGCGTTACCTTGACCTAGCGCACTGAGAATATCCATAAAAGTCTTCTTCACTTCACCGTCTTGGGCGCCCAAGTCTTTTTTAAGAATATTCCACAGCAGTTCCAACGCTTCTTCATCCCGACCAACTTGGTTGTATTGTACCGCCAATTCACAAGCGAGTTCGAAGTTTGCCATGTCTGCTGCGTATGCTTGTTCTAGTCGCTGTAACTCAGGGCTATCTGCAGCCTGCAAATGCAGCTCGAGCTTGGCTATTAGGCTCTTGTAGTAGTTATCTTGATACTCGAGAGGGATAGCGTTCAGTAGTTCTTGGGCAATATCAAATTGTTTGGTTTCTAGCAAACAATCAGCCATCGCGAGTTTCACATCACCACGCTCTTGCAGCTCTGGCGGCAAAGTGTGGATTATACTCAAAGCCTGAGCATGCTCACCTTGCTGAAGAAGTTCACTGACTTGTTTTAATAGTTGTTCATCTGGGCTTGGCAAATGCTTTTGTAGCATGGTAGCAATGGCATCAATTGGCTGGGGGCCTCCCAGACCATCGACGGCTTGACCATTTATAAACAGCGCGATAGTTGGCAATACTTGCACGCCAAATTGAGACGCTAAAGCTGGCTGATCTTCACAATTTAGTAGAGCAAGCGTAAATGCACCGTTGTACTGTTGAGCAAGAGATTGCAACTCAGGGAGTATCTGTGCGCTTTCTGGCTGAGCGTTGGCCCAAAAGTGGATCAAAACGGGCGTGTTCATTGATCCTTCAAGCGTTTCGCGAAAGTTCTGTTCTGTTATCTCAACGATAAATGGGGATTGCATCAGAGTATCCTTGCCTTGTGTCTTGTCGTTGATATTAGATATGGAGTTGATTTAGGTGAAATTCAAGCGACATTCACCATCAATAATGAATCATTCTATTTTGAGAAAACGTGAGGTAATAGAGTGAGGTTATTGCTGCTCAGGTGTTAGATAAAAAGAAAACGCTGCCGAAGCAGCGCAATTCTAATGCTATTTGTTAGTGCGGTATCAAAATAGGATGAACATGGTCAACACTACACCCACACTAAGCCAGTTAAGCTGATTTAATGTCATTGTTGCCTCGCAGTAGTATAAACATTGCTACAAAACGTAATGGGTGGCGATACCAAATCTAAGCAACTCAATCACTTTGGGCGAAAGAATCCCCGCTGAATTGCGTAGAAATTGATTCGTTTAGTTGAGGTTTTTTTTACCTACATGTTCATAATGACATCACATTGTTACGGTGAAATTACATTTCGACAAAACTTTTTTATGCAGCCTGTCGCAAAATTTTATCAAGTACACGGGTTGGTAATAGTCTTTTCAAGACTGCGAATAATTTAGTCGGTGTAGTAATTCGATAACGAATTTTCGGTGAAACGCTAGTTAATGCATGAAGACATGAAGAACTGGTGCGATGCAAGACTCTGCAGGCAAAACAAATCGATTATTAGACTTGTTGTTGTTGAGTCGCTCTCTTTGTCCTTCATAAGCATGACGATGGGGGCTAGATTCAATATCAACCCACTTCTCAAAGGCTCGTAATGCATTGTTTCTAAATTGAGTTTCGATCGGTCCTGGTTCTATCAATGCCACTTTGATATTCGTATCCGCAAGCTCTAGCCTGAGCGTATCTGTCCAGCCTTCTAAGGCAAATTTTGATGCATTATAGGCACCACGGTATTTCATTGCGGCAAAACCAAGAACAGAGCTGTTTTGTATGATGCGTCCTTCGCCTTGCTGGCGCATATGAGGAAGCACCTCTCTGACCAACTGGTGCCAACCAAAAAAGTTGGTCTGAAATTGATCTTGAAGAGCCTCGGTGGGTAAGTCTTCCAGTGCTCCGGGCTGACCATAGGCACCATTATTGAACACTGCGTAAAGCTTACCTTCTGCTAACTCTAGCGCTTGCTTCACGCCCGAAGAAATGCTTTCTGGGCTATTTAGGTCTAGATTGATGCAGGTTAGCCCTTCATTAATTAGGCGCTGGACATCTTGTTCTTTCCTACAAGATGCAATGACATTAAATCCCTTGTTTTGTAGGGCGTGAGCGCACACGTAACCGATGCCGGTTGAACAACCCGTAATAAGAATCGACTTTTTCATAATTTAATTTAAGACTCAGAAACATTGATTGGAGCCATCATTCATCAGCTCCGGTCATGAAGCAAGTGCTTGAGTGCTGGCTCTATTCTGGAGTAGCTAAATTTAAAGCCCAGTTCGGTGAGTTTTTTGGGTTTGGCTCTCATGCTATCAAACAACAAGCAGGAAGATTCTCCCATTAGGAGTTCCATCGCCCATTTAGGCGTGAACAAGATATGCGGACGTTTTAGCGTTTTAGCTAGTGTGCCGCTGAATATACGATTAGTCACAGGATGGGGGGCGCACATATTGAATGCACCGTGGGCATGTGGTGTTTCAAGCAAGTACATGATAGCGCGGATCATATCTAGGATGTGAATCCAAGGCATGTACTGATTACCGTTCCCAAGTGGGCCGCCTACGCCAAGCTTGTAAGGTAATAGCATCTTTGCCAACGCACCACCATTAAGGCCGAGTACCACGCCAGTTCTCAGTAGACAAACCCGTGTTTGTTCCGACTCTGCGCGCTTAGCTATTTGCTCCCACTTTGCACAAACCTCGTGAGGAAAGCCGTCGCTATTAACATGTAAGCACTCATCAAACGGATGATCTTGTTGGTCACCATAGTAGCCAACTGCCGAGCCACTAATAAAAACAGAGGGAGGTTCGGTACTTGCGTGGATCAGCTCAACAATTTGTTCGGTAATTTTCCAACGACTTTTGCAGACTTTTTCTTTTTGCTCGCTGGTCCACCTTTTATCCGCAATAGGCTCACCTGCAAGATTAATGACGGCATCAACGTGATTGAGATCGGCGAACGACTCGAGCGAGTCAAGGTATTCGATATTACCCAGATCAGCATGCTGTAGGCGTTGTTTTGCTCGCTCTGGAGAGCGTGTAAGTAGCATAACCTGGTGAGTTGATAGCAGCTTGAGCAACTCCGAGCCAATAAACCCAGTGCCACCTGTGAGTAATATCTTCATGTTATCTCTTTGAATGTACACGTATTAGAACATTATAGTCGTTTTGTTCTTAGCTTGATCATCTCAACACCATTATTTCTGGGATAGTGACAAGCTGGCAGAGATACTATTAACTTCACATATTAGAAAATATGTAACTAAATGTTATAGATGGCGCTAGTGCATTCACGGTAGAAGAGTGAAATCTATGCCAGACTAGAAGTTATCGCTCATTGGAACGAGCGTAATCAGTTTGCACAATCAAGGAGGATAGGCATGGAAGCATTTGTTGCGCTTTTTCGAGCGCTCCTCAATAGTGCTCGTGACTTATTACCCATCATCATTGTTATCACTTTTTTCCAATTAGTCGTTTTGCAAGAGCCGCTGCCCAACCTGGTCTCCATTCTTTTTGGCTTGTTGCTTGTCGTTTTAGGATTAACCTTTTTTATCTTTGGCCTAGAACTTGGTCTTTTTCCTATCGGAGAGAGTATGGCTCAAGCCTTTGCAAAAAAAGGCAGCGTGTTTTGGTTATTAGTCTTTGCGTTTTGTTTGGGGTTTGGCACCACGATAGCTGAACCTGCATTAACCGCGGTAGCGGAAGAAGCCTCAAAAGTTGCAGCAGAGGGCGGAATGATCGCTAACTCAGAGCAGTCCATGCAGGATTACGGAGAAGGACTTCGAGTAACAGTAGCTCTCTCAGTGGGGATAGCCATCGTTATCGGTGTTTTGCGTATCTTAAAAGGGTGGCCGATTCATTACATGATCATTGGTGGCTACGTCGGCGTTGTAATACTGACGTGGTTTGCACCTGAAGCCATTATTGGTGTCGCTTACGATTCCGGAGGTGTAACCACGTCCACCATAACAGTACCTCTGGTCACTGCACTGGGCGTCGGTTTAGCGTCTTCTATTAAAGGGCGTAACCCTATGGTGGATGGCTTTGGTTTAATCGCTTTTGCCTCGCTGTTACCGATGATGTTTGTGATGGTTTACGGAATGGTCGTAACATGATTTCAATTGATCATTTCCTAGACACTTTGTTATCGACCGTTCGAGACGTCGTTCCCATCGCCAGCATTATTTTTGGTTTTCAGTTAGCGGTGTTAAGGCGTCCTGTTAGCAACCTTAAGAAAGTTTTGCTTGGGTTCGTTTATGTGATTTTCGGGTTAGCTCTTTTTTTACTTGGATTAGAAATGGCGTTGTTTCCACTTGGGGAGACGATGGCTGTGCAATTAACGGCGCCGGAGTTTTTACAAGAGTTCAAAGTATCGGTAGGGAAAGCCTTAATGTGGGTCGACTATTATTGGGTTTACACCTTCGCCTTTTTTATAGGCTTTAGTACCACGATTGCAGAGCCTTCTTTAATCGCTGTAGCGATAAAAGCAAACCAAGTCTCTGGAGGCAGTATCAGTATTAACGGCTTGCGCGTAGCCGTTGCGTTTGGGGTGGCAATTGGTATTGCATTAGGGAGTTACCGGATTGTCGTGGGCGATCCCATTCATTATTACATCATCGCGGGTTACATCGTCGTTGTGATTCAAACGTTTTACGCTCCTAAGCTTATTGTTCCACTCGCCTACGATTCTGGAGGCGTAACAACTTCTACCGTCACTGTCCCACTTGTAACTGCATTAGGGTTAGGGCTTGCTTCGACCGTCCCTGGAAGAAACCCAATGATTGATGGCTTTGGCTTGATCGCGTTTGCCAGTCTATTTCCTATGATCTCTGTGATGGGCTATGCGCAAATAACCCAGTGGCTGAATAAAAACGTCTCGGAGGAAGAAGAAAATGCGCTTTAAATTGATACTTGCGTTTGTTGAAGACAGCAAAACAGACAAGGTGTTGGACGCTGCACGCGATGCTGGTGCGACCGGTGCAACAGTGATTAACAATGCTCGCGGGCAAGGTTTAAATCAAAAGCGAACGTTTTTTGGTTTAACGCTAGAAGTGCAAAAAGATGTGCTGCTGTTTGTGGTCGAGGAACATCTATCTCGACACATATTAGAGACCATTAATGAGGTTGGTGAATTTGACAGAGAGTCGGGACAGGGGATTGCTATTCAGATCGATATTGAAGATGCAGTCGGTGTCGCGCATCAAGTCGAGACATTGACCAAAGTAGTCGAGGATGAATTATGAGCAGTCAAACGATAATTAGAGTTCGAGATGTTATGGCGGCAACGTATGTAATGGTTGATGGACTGATGACCGTATACGAAGGCATAACGCTAGCGAAAAAATACCAAGTCAAAGCACTGGTGGTGAAAAAGCGAGATGATAATGATGAATATGGCATCGTGTTGATGAATGATATCGCCAAAAAGGTGCTGGCGAATAATCGTTCTCCTCAGCGCACAAATATTTATGAAATCATGACCAAGCCCGCTTTGTGTGTCGAACCAGATATGAACGTAAAATATTGTGCACGTTTGTTTGAGCGATTTGGCATAAGCAGAGCGCCGGTCATTGAAAGTGGCGAGGTCATTGGGATGGTGAGTTATAACAATATTGTCATCAATGGTATGGTGCGAGAAGAAGTGTAATAGGTTGATATAAATGAAAAATCAACGAATTTTTTCTCAAGTCAGCGACTGTTACAAAGAACTAAAATATTTAATATATGTTAGGTTGCATATGTGTTAATTCACCATTATTCTTTGCGCCCTAAGCCTAATGTCGAGGAATCTGTATCATGCCTTTAGTCTCTTGCCCCGTGTGTGAGAAACAAATCTCAAAACGCGCTCATGCATGTCCAGGATGCGGAGAGCCCGATCCGCTGCACCATCTAGCCAAATCAAAATTTATGTCGATGGTGTTTTGGATACTGGTGTTGGTTGGAACAGCGTATGCAGCATGGTTCTATGTTTTGCCTATGGTCATTGAATCATTGCGCTATCAGTAGTATTCAAACCGTCGTAGGTTGAGCTGCTAAAAAAATGCCGTAGAATGACCTCATACTTTTTGAGGAGACGATGTCGTGAAACTATTTTTTGCCTCAGACCTGCATGGCTCTTTGCCAGCAACTAAAGAAACCATTGATCTATTTTTGGCCTCTGGTGCGCACCACCTGATTTTGCTAGGAGATACGCTAAACCATGGGCCGCGAAACCCTATTCCAGAAGGCTACAACCCTCCACAGGTAGCAGACTTATTGAACCAATACAGTGATCAAATTATTTCTGTACGTGGCAACTGTGATAGTGAAGTGGACCAAATGCTATTGAAGTTTCCAATGATGATGGATTACTCATGGGTGCTACTTGAATCTGGCAAGAGAATCTTTTTGACTCATGGTCACTTGTACAACTCTGAAAAACGGCCGCCACTGCGTGAAGGTGATATCATCGCCCACGGTCATACACATGTTCCCGTCGCAGAGATGCAAGACGGAGCCATTATATTCAACCCAGGCTCGATGACATTCCCACGTAATGGCTTACCGAGAAGCTTTGGTACTCTAGAAGACAATAAGCTAACGGTAAAAACGCCAGAAGGCGAAGTATTAGCACAAACCATGATTTAACGGTTTTACTAAGTAAAAAAATAGGGAGCGAATTGCTCCCTATTTTGTGTCTGAATGTCCTAAATCGCGTTCTGGGTCGATAATGTCTCTAACGCGCTGTTTTAGCACCTTGGCTTCAGGAAAGCCGCTGTCTTTTTTCCGTTCCCAAATTTGTTGGCCATTACAGAAAATTTCGAAGCGACCACCTGTGTCTGGGTGTAACCTGATTGTTTCTATTTCTTCGCTAAAAGTATGCAGTAATTCTTGCGATAGCCAAGTTGAACGCAACATCCAGTTGCACTGGCGGCAGTAATAAATATCAATGATTGCTTTATCCATGAAACTTTCCTTTTAATCTTTTTAAACCAGCAACTTGATGCCCACGGCAAACGTGAGAATTTCGAATGCAACTTTAATCACTCTGTTACTGTATCGAGTCGCGGCCCATGCGCCTAAACTGCCGCCTAGAAATGAGCTTAACAATAAAACAGGCAGCCAAGCCCAGTGAATAGGGGCCCCTGCCTGTACGACGGCAATGCCTCCAATGCCATTCCAAAACAGGCCGACACAAATCATGGTGTAAGCAACGGCTTGTTTGTAGTTGTAACCAAACCAGCGCACTAAAAATAGTGTCACGAGCAAACCAGAACCTGCGGTAAGAGATCCGTTGATGATGCCGATAAACAGTAAGCCAATTCCACCAATAACCCAACCAATAGGATGACGGTTGCGTATTACTTCAGCTTGGCCTAGCGATGTCTTAAATCGCGAGTAGATACCTAGCGCTAGGATCATCGTACCGAGCATCTTTTCCGCGATACCATCAGGGATCTGTACAATTAAGTTAGCCCCTAAAATCACGCCAATACTACCGGACAAGATAAGGTAGAGCGCGATTTTCCATTTAATAGTGCCTGATCTTAAATGCGTGCTTGCTGCGCCTAAGCCTAAAGCGACCGAAGCCACTTTATGTGTGCCTAGCGCAACGGAGAACGGTAAGCCGAGAAAGATGAGTAAAGGGAATTGAAGCAAGCCTGCTCCGCCACCGGAAAGTGAAGCCAGCGTGTTGGCGATTAGTGAACCGAAAAAAAGGGTAAGGGTATCTAGCCAATCCATAAGCAAAACAAAGGGGGCGTCTTGCCCCCTTATCATCCAATCAAAATTAGTTTTTAAACAGTACCGAAGAACCGTGGTTCAAGCTAGTGAGCAATAGTGTTTTTTCGTTCACGACGTCAATACGACGACTTTGCTCCGCATCTAGCTTAAAAATTTGAGTAATCAAACGTAGCTGTGCTTCGGAAAAGTCTTTTGATTGAGAAGATGAAATATCTTTAAACTCCGAAGGCGAGACCAACAAATAGTTGTCACTTACTTCCCAGCGGCCTTTTTCCGAGATATTTATCGTTGATTCTGCGGTTGAACCTTGAGCGAATAGTTTGATATTTGCTACGCGAATATAGTCACCATTAGGGAGATATTTCACGTTTGATTCAACATTAACTCGGCGTAGTGGGCCGACAGTATCGTCAGGCAAGCTGTCTGTAATGACTGTCACCATGGTCGACTGCCATTCGTTTGCTGTGAGGAGCTGCTCCACTTTTAGGTCACTTCCCCAATACAACCAACTACTGAAAAGAACGGATACGGCCAAAACCGCAGATGCTAATTTAATCTTCATATTGGCCTCCTTTATTTGCAGATGTCTGTTGGATCGTTTTGACCTGCGAAAATACGCAGTGTTACGTTCTCGTAAGAGTGGTTACTGTCATGAATGTAGTTCAGAATCAGCTGGTTATTTTGTCCACCAGTGGCAATCACTTCAACTGGCAACGAGTCTTCTGCATGGTGCTTCACGTAGCGCTCAATGCATTGCTCTATTGAAGGCAACCAGTTGTTGATTTGAGGGTGATTTACAGGTGTCATTACTGGTACATTTTGATACTCACCAATCTGACGGAATTGGGATTCCGCAGGGTTCGTGAATAACAATACGCAAACAGGAAGCAGCAGAGACAAAAAGATAATGACACGCGGTAGCCAGTTAATCGTGTTAGATGCTGGCTTCGGCTGAGTTTTAGTCGGCTCTACTTGAGGCTCAAGATCAGCAGTAGTATCGGTCACTATCTCTGTTGGTGGTGTATCGCTCGCTTCTAACTCCACTGCTGGCGCTTCGTGTTCAGAAGCGGTTTCTTCAACGTCAGTGTTAGAGTCAGTAGAAAATGGGCTCAAGCGTTCCACTGAACAAATGAGTTGGTAGCCACGTTTAGGTACCGTTTTAACAAACTCTGGAGATTTTGTTGAATCCTTCAACATCTTACGCAGAGTAGAAATCGCTTGAGTCAGGCTTGAGTCATCCACCTCAAAACCTTGCTCACGCCAAACAAACTCGTGAAGCTCGTTACGGGTTAAAACTTCGTTTGGTCTCTCTGCCAACATCAGAAGTATACGGCTTTCGTTGCTTCCTAATCGTACAACGTCGTTGCCGTTTTGTTGGTCAGCGAGCGAATTACTATTTGGATCAAAGGTGAACCTTTGAGCAAGTAGAAATTTGGTGCCAATGTTAGTCATTTAGTTCTTCTTAGATGGATGATGTTGTAATTATGGTGATTTATGTCACAAAATTACCGGGGCGCTTGGAGTGCGCACGACATTTTAGATGCTTTTAGACGGGTAGGATAATTAAAATTTTCTAAAAAAACACCGTTTTTAGCAATATTGACCTTGAATTTACATTTGTCAGCCACATGTTAAATGACATCTCGGTAAGGTGATTTCAAGGGGAAAGTCACAAACTTGTCCCTATGAAAAAGCCAATTAGTTTAGATGTTATGGAGCACACATGAGCGAAACCGTATCTCAAAATAAAGAAACTCGTGGTTTTCAATCAGAAGTAAAACAACTACTGCATTTAATGATCCATTCTCTTTATTCAAATAAAGAGATCTTTTTGCGCGAGCTGATCTCTAACGCATCAGATGCATCAGACAAACTGCGCTTTCAGGCGTTATCTAACCCAGATCTATACGAAGGTAATGCAGATCTTTGCGTGAAACTGTCGTTTGATGAAAGCGCAAATACCTTAACCATTTCTGATAACGGTATCGGTATGAGCCGTGATGATGTGATTGAGCACTTAGGAACAATCGCAAAATCTGGAACAGCCGAGTTTTTCTCAAAGCTATCTGAAGAGCAGAGCAAAGACTCTCAGCTTATTGGTCAGTTTGGTGTTGGTTTCTACTCGGCATTTATCGTTGCTGACGCCGTTACCGTGCGCACTCGCGCTGCGGGTCTAGCCGCTGATGAAGCGGTACAATGGCACTCAGCGGGTGAAGGTGAGTACACCATCGAAAACATTACCAAAGAGTCACGTGGTACCGACATCATTCTTCATATGCGTGAAGAGGGTAAAGAGTTTTTGAATGAGTGGCGTCTACGTGACGTTATCAGTAAGTACTCTGATCACATCGGCATTCCTGTTTCAATCCAAACTGTCGTTCGTGATGACGAAGGCAAGGAAACAGATGAGAAAAAGTGGGAGCAAATCAACAAAGCCCAGGCACTGTGGACGCGTAACAAATCTGATATTTCAGAAGAAGAGTATCAAGAGTTCTACAAGCACGTATCACATGACTTTGCCGATCCCTTGGTCTGGAGTCATAACCGTGTAGAAGGTAAAAACGACTACACGAGCTTACTATACATCCCATCGAAAGCACCTTGGGATATGATGAACCGCGACCACAAATCAGGCTTGAAACTGTACGTACAGCGCGTATTCATTATGGACGATGCAGAGCAATTTATGCCGTCATACTTACGCTTCGTACGTGGTTTAATAGACTCAAACGATTTACCGCTAAACGTATCGCGTGAGATCTTACAAGACAATAAAGTGACTCAGTCTCTACGTAATGCTTGTACTAAGCGCGTGCTAACGATGCTTGAACGTATGGCCAAGAATGACGAAGAGAAATACCAATCATTCTGGAAAGAGTTTGGTCTTGTGATGAAAGAGGGCCCTGCGGAGGACTTTGCAAACAAAGAGAAAGTTGCAGGTTTATTGCGCTTTGCCTCAACTGAAGTGGACTCTTCTGAGCAAACTGTGGGCTTGGCGTCTTACGTTGAGCGCATGAAAGAAGGTCAAGATAAGATCTACTACTTGACGGCAGACAGCTATGCAGCTGCGAAAAACAGCCCTCACTTAGAACAGTTCAAAGCGAAAGGCATTGAAGTTATCTTGATGTACGACCGCATTGATGAGTGGCTGATGAACTACTTAACTGAGTTTGATGGTAAACAGTTCCAGTCAATCACTAAAGCTGGGCTTGATCTAAGTCAGTTTGAAGATGAAGCAGAAAAAGAGAAGCAAAAAGAAACCGAAGAAGAGTTTAAGTCGGTTGTAGAGCGCACGAAGTCTTACCTAGGCGATCGTGTGAAAGAAGTTCGTACCACCTTCAAACTCGCATCTACGCCTGCTGTTGTGGTAACGGACGATTACGAAATGGGTACTCAAATGGCGAAGCTTCTTGCGGCAGCTGGTCAAGCTGTGCCGGAAGTGAAATACATCTTTGAGCTAAACCCTGAGCACAAATTGGTTAAGCGTATGGCTGACGAAGCCGATGAAGAAGCGTTTGGTCGCTGGGTTGAAGTTCTGCTTGGTCAGGCAATGCTAGCGGAGCGAGGCTCTATTGAGGATCCAACAGAGTTCTTAGGAGCCGTTAATCAACTTTTGACTAAGGTGTAATAACCTCTGCAAATCAAAAAGCTCGCATTTCGCGAGCTTTTTGTTTGTTGTCGCAAAATTTTGCATCTCAAGTGCTGAGTTAATAATCAATAGGGCGTGAAAGAGGGTACTGTTAACATTCTTTAGTCTTAATACACTCTTTGCTCAGAGAACCTGTGATAGAATCTGCGACTTGAATGTGAGTAATAAGGCGTGTATTTTTGCTCGCCTATATACGTTATACCGAAACTTATCGTTGCAGGTGCTTCTCAGGTTTGATGTCTAAGAGGTCAGCTATTGTGAGCTTCGGTATAAATCTTAAATATTAAAGAGGATAAATCATGCGCATCATTCTTCTAGGTGCTCCAGGTGCAGGTAAAGGCACACAAGCAAACTTCATCATGGAAAAATACGGTATTCCACAAATCTCTACTGGTGATATGCTTCGTGCTGCTATCAAAGCAGGTACAGAGCTTGGTAAACAAGCTAAAGCTGTTATTGACGCTGGTCAGCTAGTTTCTGATGAAATCATCCTTGGTCTTATCAAAGAGCGCATCGCTCAAGAAGACTGTGCAAACGGTTTCCTACTAGATGGTTTCCCACGTACTATCCCTCAAGCTGACGGCCTAAAAGAAATGGGCGTAGACGTAGACTACGTTATCGAATTTGACGTTGCAGACGATGTAATTGTTGAGCGTATGGCTGGTCGTCGTGCTCACCTTCCTTCTGGTCGTACTTACCACGTGGTTTACAACCCGCCTAAAGTGGAAGGTAAAGATGATGTAACTGGTGAAGATCTTGTTGTTCGTGATGACGACAAAGAAGAAACAGTACGTGCTCGTCTAGGTGTTTACCACGAGCAAACTGCGCCGCTAATCAACTACTACGGCAAAGAAGCTGAAGCAGGCAAGACTAAGTACCTTAAGTTTGATGGTACTAAGCAAGTAGCTGAAGTTAGTGCGGATATCGAGAAAGCACTATCTTAATTTGCTGAAGTCAAAAATTTAATATTTTGATATATTGAAAGCGGCCCAAGTGGTCGCTTTTTTTAGTTTACTCGTAAACATATATCTAATTAACTTCAGCTCGGCTATTCGTTACTTCGAGGTTACTTAAATATATGAACCAAGCCGTTTACCATGAATAGGATGTTATGAAAGAGAATAATAAACAGGGTGTACTCCTAGTTAACCTGGGAACTCCTGACGCACCAACCGCTCCTGCCGTAAAGCGCTTTTTAAGTCAGTTTCTTCATGATCACCGAGTGGTAGACATGACTCGATGGCTTTGGTGTCCACTATTGCACGGCGTTATCCTTCCTATCCGAGCTCCTAAAGTTGCCAAACTCTATCAATCAGTATGGATGGAAGAGGGCTCGCCGTTGATGGTGTACTCTAAACGCCAAACTGAAAAGTTAGCACAAAAGCTTGATATACCTGTAGAGCTTGGTATGACGTATGGTAACCCAAGTTTACAATCAGGCTTTGAAGCCCTATTGGCGCAAGGCGTTGATGAAGTCATTGTTTTACCGTTGTATCCGCAATACTCGGGAACAACAACGGCAGCGGTTTCTGACGGAATCACTAAAGCATTTAAAAACCTGCCTGTGATGCCAAGCTTTAGCTTTATTCGTGATTATTACAATCACCCGAAATATATTGAAGCGTTAGCGCATTCAGTTCGTGAACATTGGCAAAAGAATGGTCAGGGAGATTACCTGCTGTGTTCTTATCATGGTATTCCAAAACGCTATGCTGACAATGGTGATGTTTACCCACAGCATTGTGAAGAGACGACTCGCTTGCTTGGGGAAGCGTTAGGTTTAAGTGAACAACAAATTGGCATGACGTATCAGTCCCGATTTGGGAGAGAAGAGTGGCTTCAACCTTATACCGATAAGACCCTAGAGGCACTTCCTGCAAAGGGTGTGAAAAATATTAATGTTGTGACCCCTGCATTTTCTTCAGATTGTTTAGAGACGTTGGAAGAGATCTCGGAAGAGTGTAAAGAGATTTTCCTTGAAGCAGGTGGTGAAAACTTTACCTACATCCCTTGTTTGAACGATAGTGAACTTCATATCGAGATGATGGTTGAGTTAGTTAAATCTAAACTTTAGATACAAAAAAGGGTCGCAATAGCGACCCTTTCTACGTTTAGTTGAGCGATCAAGCGACTTGTACTTGCTGCTCTTCTACTTGCTCTGCCGTGCTGTGCGTATTTTCAGCGCCATGCATCCAGCGAACGAGTGTATTAGAGAACAGGAGCAAGATTACGCCACTTACGGTTGCGCTGACCGCAATACCACTAAAGATAGCCATAGCGCCTAACTCGCCTACGTGAGAACCCACATAGCCCGCAACATAGTTAGCAATCGCATTACAGCCAAACCATGCACCCATCATAAGTGAAGCTAAGCGAAGCGGTGCTAATTTAGTCACCAATGAAAGACCAATTGGAGATAAACACAGCTCGCCTAATGTGTGGAAGAAGAAAGCGCCGACCAACCATAACATCGATGTTTTTACTGTTGTATCTCCACCTTGTTCTAGCACTGCGCCAACCATACAAAGGAAACCAATCGCCAAGAAAAATAGTGCCATCGCAAATTTCACTGGCGAAGTAGGTTCACGTTTACCCAATTTTACCCAAAGGACAGCCAGAACTGGCGCTAGAGTAATAATGAAAAATGGGTTTAGTGATTGGAACCACGCAGCAGGAACTTCGAAACCACCAATCATGCGATCAGTATATTGTTGAGTGTAGATGTTCATCAGGCCACCAGCTTGTTCAAAGCCTGCCCAGAAGACAATAGTGAATAAGCTCATGACCAGAATTACTTTTAGTCGATTCACTTCTTCTTTGGTGAGTGGCTGCTTCGTGGTGGCGTTTTTGTTATTTAGATCTCGTTTCGCCGCTGGTTCGCGGCCAATATCACCAAGCCATGATTGAGCCAGTACCATTTGCATCACTAGGCTAACCAGCATACCCACACCAGCGGCAACAAAGCCAGCTTTCCAACCGTAAGAGGTTGTCACAGAGCCAGAAACGACGCCGGCAAGTAATGCACCTAAGTTGATACCCATATAAAAGATAGTGAATGCGCCGTCACGACGGTTGTCACCTTCTTGATAAAGGTCGCCAACCATGGTTGAGATATTTGGCTTAAAGAGACCGTTACCAGTGATAAGTAGGCCAAGACCTAAATAGAAACTGTGTAGCGAACCAATACCTAAAGCATCAGCAGGAAGTGCAAGAGTAAACTGGCCGATGGCCATTAACGCGCCACCAAGCAAAATTGAGCGACGTTGACCTAAATAGTTATCTGCTAGGTAACCACCGATAAGAGGCGTGATATACACAAGCCCTGTGTATATGCCGTATAGGTCTAATGCGTCTTTGGTTGACCAGCCAAGGCCGCCATTCATTGTTGTATCAGTAAGGTAAAGCACGAGAATGGCACGCATTGCGTAGTAAGAAAAGCGTTCCCACAGTTCTGTACCGAACAATAAGAACAGGCCACGTGGATGACCAAAATATTGATGTTGGTTTGACATAAGCTCTTCTAATAATAGTTATTACATTTTTTAACGACTTCTACGTATACAATGCAATTCAACGAGTGACAAATAATAAAATTTTGCCATTCAACTATTTTTGTTTGTTAAGTGGCTGTTTTTGATTGGATTTGCAGATTATATGATGGTGTATTGGTTGTGTTACAAACTTAATTTCCATTTTTGCCTATGGACTTCTTTATCGTAAGTTACTGAAAAATGTCGTTAATGCGAGCGATGTATAATCATACTTTTATAGATAAACTGAATATCAATGACTCAACTTTGGCTTAATGCTAGGATAAAAACAAAATAGAATTGGCTAGTAAAAAGATGAAACGTTGGTATCTACTTTATTGTAAACGTGGGGAGCAGGTTAGGGCGAAACAACACCTTGAAAATCAAGGTGTAGAGTGCTTTTATCCAACTGTAGAAGTTGAGAAGATTTTGCGCGGTAAAAGACAAAAAGTCGAGGAACCGCTGTTTCCTTGTTACGTATTCGCTTACTTTGATTATGAGCAAGGGCCAAACTTCACCTCAGTCCGCTCTACTCGAGGTGTTGTTGACTTTGTGCGTTTTGGTGCTCAACCGAAAGAAGTTCAAGGTGACTTGGTCTTCGAATTGATGCAGCTAGAAAAGTGTTGTAATGACAATACCGTTTCTGAATGTATGCCAAAACCAGGCGATCAAATTAGAGTTAAAAGCGGTCAATTTGCGGGCATAGATGCCATCTTCCAAGAACAAGATGGTGAGAAACGCTCAATTATGCTAGTTCAGATGATCACCAAGCGTGTGCCTGTCAGCATAGACAATAGTGATTTAGATTTAAAATAGCCTAATTCCATCAAACATAAAAAGAGGTGCAAAAGCACCTCTTTTTGATCGTATCTAATTTTCTGTCTGTTTTAAAAGGGTTGGACGAACCGACCCTTATCTTTATCGTAGAGAATTAGTATGAGTCGTTGTGAACGGTCTGTACTGCACGACCTGATGGGTCAACACAGTTTTGGAACGATTCATCCCATTCAATCGCCTTCGCTGAAGAACACGCTACTGAAGGGCCTCCTGGTACACACTCTGCTGCTGATGGAAGTGGGAATAACTCTTCAAAGATTTCACGGTACACGTAGCCTTCTTTTGTCGTTGGCGTGTTGTATGGGAATCGATATTGAGCTGTTTCCATCTGCTGGTCTGTCACTTTCTGTTCCGCGACTTCTTTCAGCGTATCGATCCAGCTGTAGCCAACGCCATCAGAGAATTGCTCTTTTTGACGCCATGCGATCGATTCTGGCAGGTAGTGCTCGAAGCACTCACGAAGGATGTGTTTCTCCATTTTACCGTTGCCACACATCTTGTCTGCTGGGTTCAAGCGCATTGCTACATCTATGAACTCTTTATCTAGGAAAGGTACGCGTCCTTCAACTCCCCATGCTGCCAGCGACTTGTTAGCACGAGCACAGTCGAACATGTTCAGAGCAAGCAGTTTACGCACTGTCTCCTCGTGGAACTCTTTCGCGTTTGGCGCCTTGTGGAAGTAAAGGTAGCCACCAAAGATTTCGTCAGCGCCCTCACCAGACAATACCATCTTGATACCCATCGCTTTGATCTTACGACCCATTAAGAACATAGGTGTTGATGCGCGGATAGTCGTCACGTCATACGTTTCAATGTGGTAAATCACGTCACGAATCGCGTCCAAACCTTCTTGAATCGTGTACGTCATTTCGTGGTGAACGGTACCAATTTGGTCGGCAACTTCGCGAGCTGCTTTCAGGTCAGGCGCGCCTTCTAGGCCAACAGCAAAAGAGTGCAGTTGAGGCCACCAAGCTTCAGACTTTTCATCATCTTCAATACGCATCGCTGCAAAGCGTTTTGCTACCGCAGATGTAATAGAAGAATCTAGACCGCCTGAAAGAAGTACACCGTAAGGCACGTCAGTCATTAGTTGGCGTTTAACAGCCGCTTCTAGCGCTTCAGTCAATTCTTCTTTGCTAGTGCTGTTACCTTGTACTGCTGCGTACTCGTTCCAGTCACGAACATAGTAACGTGTTGGCTCAGTATCTTTAGAGCTGTAGTAGCTACCAGGAGGGAATTCACTTACTGTTTTACATACTGGAACAAGAGCCTTCATCTCTGATGCCACATAGTAGTTACCATGCTCATCGTGACCTTGATAAAGAGGGATAATACCAATATGGTCACGGCCGACTAAATACTCATCTTTTTCTTCGTCGTAGAGCACAAAAGCGAAAATACCGTTTAGTTCTTCAAGGAGATCTGCACCCATATCTTGGTAAAGTGCAAGAATGACTTCACAGTCTGAATCGGTTTGAAATTCGTACTTTCCTTCGTAACGAGCACGAATTTCTTTATGGTTGTAGATTTCACCATTGACGGCAAGGATGAGCTTCTTATCAGGGCTGTATAGCGGCTGTGCACCACTATTTAGACCAACAATCGCCAAGCGCTCGTGCGCTAAAATAGCACGCTCTGAAGAGTAAATCCCAGACCAGTCTGGGCCACGGTGACGAAGTTTTTTCGACATCTCTAATGCGATAGGGCGCAATGCGGCTGCATCGCTTTTAATGTCTAAAATGCCAAATACTGAACACATACTACATCCTTACTAAACTAAACAATTTCTAATCGGTATGGTTTAAATTTGCCATTACTAATAAAAAAAGCAACGTTTTGTGATTAAAAAAATGATAAAAGGCCTTGTTGTATGGAAAATATTTAACTCAATCGTTGTTTTGGTGAATGAGATCAAGGTTTGGTATAAAAACTATACAAAAAAGGCTTTCTATCAATAGAAAGCCTTTCAAAAAATATCAGTGCTGTTGCTTATTTAATTGGTGTGAATTTAGGCTGAAGTTGTTTACAGACGTGTCGAGCAAAACCGCTACCAGCTTCACTATATATATTGAATGCTGCGTCAACGCCATTTTCAAGTAAGCCTTCCAATTGATCTGGGTATTCGGCGATAGCGGCAATTTGCCCCTTATATTTTCTGCGTTTAAGCTGCTCAAGTGCTGTTTGGTTACCTTGATGATGTGGCATTGCAAGCAGAACCAGTTTTACATGACCTGTATCTAAAATTCGCTCCCAGAAATCCGGGTCGGTGGCATCACCAGAAATCACATTTCTTCCTTCTGAACGATGATGATGTGCAGCGTCTTCACGAATTTCTATACCCAATGAAATTTTGCCATAGCGTGAGCGTAGCTCATCATAAGCGCCCGTTCCAATACGCCCCATACCTAAGATCAATACTTGGGCATGACCTGGGTTGATGAGTTGGTCGCGTTGATTGAGCTTTTCTACCGCTGTCTCTTGCAGCCACTTACCTGAATGTTGATAAATTTTATGGCTAAGGCGGTTAAGTGGCGCGGAAATTACAAAGGATACCGACACCGCAACCGCAATCGCAGCAAGCATATCACTTGGCATCCAGCCCATTTTATAGGCCAATCCAGCAACAATAAGACCAAACTCACTGTAGTTAAATAGTGATAAAGAGGCGAGCAAAGAGGTACGTACTCGAAACTTAAAATGATTAATAGTGACGAAGTACAAGAGTCCTTTGATTGGTAGCAGTAAGATAAATAGCAGGGCGAGAACGACGCCATTCACGCTCAATGAGGCGGATAAACCAATGTTTAAAAAGAAGCAGACTAAAAAGAGCTCCTTCATATTGAATAATGACTTGGATAGTTCTGAGGCTTTTGGGTGACCTGCGAGTAGCATGCCTAAAATTAGCGCGCCCAAGTCTGGTTTCATCCCGACCAACTCGAATAGCCCAGCACCGACAACAAGCGCGAAGAAAATACCGAATAGCACCAGCATTTCGCCGTGGCCAACTTTATCGAGCAGCTTATAGAATAGGGGACGAAGGAAAGGCAGTGCGAACAAACCGATGGCATACCATTCTGGGACTTTTCCGGTTGAAGCAGTCAGGAATACTACGGCAAAAATATCTTGCATAACCAAAATACCGATCGCGAGTGTGCCGTAGGTCGCGTTCATTTCGCCTTTTTCTTGCAATGCTTTTACGGCAAAAACGGTACTAGAGAACGATAGTGCAAAAGCTAAAAGCAGGATTTGGCTGCCGTCCATACTGGCTAGCGAAGTCAAGCCCAGTAGTTTTAAGCCGGATAACGCTAGGGCAAAAAAAGCGGTAGAGAGTATGTTGTGGGCGGTTGCCCCTCCCCATATTTCTTTGGACAGCAGGGTTTTTACATCGAGTTTGAGTCCAATAGTAAACAGAAGAAGAGTAACACCAAGATCTGCGAGAGTGACGATAACGTCATTGCTTTGGTAACCAAATGCATGCAAGCCAAATCCAGCTAGTAGAAAACCAACGAGGGGAGGGAGGCTGCATTTAAGCGCAATAAAACCAGCTAAAAAAGCGGCTGTAATTAGAATAATTTCCATACTGTTAAGCTGTATTCCTGATATACAAAAACGGGCTGTGAAAACACAGCCCGAGATTGTAACTCAATTGGTTGTATAAACTTAGTCTTCCAGTAACTTTTGTAACAAAACTCCGTTCAGCATAGCGCGTTTAATCATCGCAAATGCGCCCATCGTTGGCTGCTTATCAATGTGAGAAGCCACGATAGGGAGGTCGTTATGGAAAGTTTTAAGAGATTGATTCTCTACGTTGCGTTGAATTGCAGGGAAAAGAATATCTTGTGCTGCAGTAATATCGCCAGCAATTACAATTTTCTGTGGATTAAATAAGTTAACCGTAATCGCAATCGCTTTACCTAGCTGGTTGCCCACTCGCACTAAACTCTGTTTCGCAAGTTCATCACCATTCATTGCGTGCTGACATACCGCTTCAATTGTGATGTTTTCAAGGTCGGTTAAGCTTGATTCGTATCCTTGAGTAATCAGTTGCTTCACTCGTTGAATAATCGCTGGGTTTGCAGCTACGGTTTCTAAACAGCCAAAGTTTCCACATTGGCATTGCTCACCAAGCGGGTCAATTTGGATATGACCAATTTCACCGACGTTGCGGTTAAAACCAAGAAAAACCTGGCCGTTAACGATAATACCTGCGCCAGTACCGCGGTGGACGCTAACCAAAATAGAATCCTGGCAGTCTTGGCTTGCTCCAAAGTAGTGCTCAGCCAACGCCATGCCACGTACGTCGTTGCCAACAAAGCATGCTGTATTAAACTTCTCTCCAACAATTTCACCGAGAGCAAGATTATCGATATCGGTATTAGGCATGTATTCGACCACGCCAGTTGTTGGGTTAACAAGGCCCGGTAAAGTGATGCCGATAGCGATGAGTTGATCAATTTTGTCTTCGCAACGGCTTACGAAATCTTTTAATAAATCGATAAGCCCTGCGATTAAGTCTGCTTGGTTAGTGTAGTACAGTTCATGCTGATCTTCTGCCAGCGCGGTACCACCTAAATCGTATAAACTGAACTGTACGTAATCTCGACCTAAGCGAACGGCAATCGAATGAAAAGGTTTGACTTCAGTAGTCAAAGAGATCGCACGACGACCACCAGTTGAAGCTTGTTGGGCGACCTCCTTAATAAGGCCGCGCTCTAAAAGTTGGCGGGTTATTTTGGTAACACTAGCAGGCGCGAGTTGACTCACGTCCGCGACTTGAATACGGGAGATAGGACCTTGCTGATCAATCAGCCTATATACCGCAGCGCTGTTAAGCTGTTTTACTAAATCTACATTACCAATCTGTCCGCCATTCATGCTTAATTTTGCTCGTATTGTCCGTTAACAACCGTCGCTTTTACTTTAAAGTCACGATCGAAAATAGTCAGGTTTGCAACCATCCCTTTTCGAACTCGGCCAAGGCGATCCTCAACACCAATTGCTGTTGCTGGGTATAACGTGGCCATTCGTAGAGCTTCGTCTAAAGCGATCCCCGCGTGCTCAACTGAATTCTGAACTGCTTCAATCATTGTCAAAGCTGAGCCGCCTAGCGTGCCATTTTCATCAACACACTTACCATCTCGGTAATATACTTTCTTACCGACAAAAATAAAGTGATCAATGTTAGCACCTGCTGGAGCTGTGGCATCCGTCACCAAAACAAGCTTTTCACCTTTGATTTTATGAGCAATTCGGATGTTTGCGTAGTCGACGTGAAAACCATCAGCAATAATGCCAGCGTATACGTCAGGAGTATCGTAAATTGCACCAACAACTCCTGGTTCACGACCAACCATTGGTGTCATTGCATTAAAGAGGTGTGTGGCAAAAGTAATGCCTGCTTCAAAGCTTTTACGTGCTTCGGCGTAGGTTGCATTTGTGTGGCCAATTGAAACCACGATGCCAGCAGCCTTTAATCGCGCAATATGCTCTGGGTCGTTATGCTCAGGTGCTAGCGTTACTTTCGCTACGATATCGGCGTTTGCGCAGATAAGGTCGATCATGCTTTCGTCTGATGGGCGAATAAAATCGACGTTATGGATGCCTTTTTTCGCGACGTTAAGGTAAGGACCTTCGAGGTGTAAACCAAGCGATTGATTTTGATACTTGTTGTGGTACTCACGAGCTGCGGCAATTGCAGTTCGCATATCTTCATCAGATGACGTAATGAGTGTTGGCAGGAAGCTAGTACAGCCAGATTTGAGGTTTGCCTGGTGCATGATTTGCATGGTTTCAGGGGTAATTGCATCGTTTAGCATTACACCGCCACAACCGTTCAACTGCAGATCGATAAAGCCTGGACTTAGATTAGCGCCTGCAAGGTCTTTTAGTTCGATGCTTTGAGGTAGCTCAGAAACCGGCACAATAGATTGAATAAGATCGTTTTCGATGATGACCGCATGATCGGTAAGAACATCACTACCGGTATAAATTTTACAGTTACTTAGCGCATACATAGTCAGCTAGTCCTTATAGATGAGAATTCAATTTCTATATCGTTATCTAAGTAGAGACTGCTTCAGTCATATGGGTACTTAGTTTGTATCACTGAATTAGATAACGAGTCACATACAGCAAGTCGCGTTTTATCGATGTTATTGTCATAGTAACTAACTGAAAAGTAATAATTGTATGGTTTTTTATGATTCTTTTTCAGAGCAAAGTTACAGTGATTTACCCGCCTAGATACCAAAATAACACTGATTCTGCCTTGCATAAAGTGCGAGAATATTATCTTTAAAACGCCATTTTTTCGTATAATAAAATAAGTTTTATGATCTCGCTAGCAAAAACCTTCCGAAAGGGCAAATTGTGGTGATTATGATCACAAACGGTGAGCTTTTAATTTGCGGAGCAAAATTAATATCATAAACTTAGGATGACTAAATTGGACGGCTGAAATAAGTCATTCAACATAACATCTAATCCTATAGGGGGAACTTAAGGTGAACATTCTCGGATACTTCCAGAAGGTGGGTAAGGCGCTTATGGTGCCGGTTGCCACACTTCCTGCAGCAGCAATACTCATGGGTATTGGCTACTGGATCGACCCAAATGGCTGGGGCGCAAACAGTGCACTTGCTGCATTTCTTATTAAAGCTGGTGCAGCGATCATTGACAACATGTCAGTATTGTTCGCTGTTGGTGTTGCTTACGGAATGTCTAAAGACAAAGATGGCGCCGCTGCACTTTCAGGCTTCGTGGGCTTCTTAGTTGTCACAACGCTTTTGGCCCCTGGTGCAGTATCACAAATTCAAGGCATTGACCCAAGTGAAGTACCTGCTGCATTTGGTAAAATCAATAACCAGTTCGTAGGTATCTTGGTTGGTATTGTTTCTGCTGAGTTGTACAACCGTTTTTCTCACGTAGAGCTGCACAAAGCACTGGCGTTTTTCTCTGGTAAGCGTCTTGTACCTATCCTAACGTCTTTTGCTGGTATCGTTATTGCGTTCATCCTGATGTACGTTTGGCCATCAGTTTACGGCGGTCTGGTCAGTTTTGGCGAAAGCATTCAAGGTATGGGTGAAGCAGGTGCAGGTGTTTATGCATTCTTCAACCGTCTTCTAATTCCTGTTGGTCTGCACCATGCACTAAACTCAGTGTTCTGGTTTGATGTTGCTGGTATTAATGACATTCCAAACTTCCTTGGCGGTGCGAAATCATTAGCTGAAGGCACGGCAACGGTAGGTGTTACGGGGATGTACCAAGCGGGCTTCTTCCCAATCATGATGTTTGGTTTACCAGGCGCTGCTCTAGCGATGTACCATACTGCGAAATCAAAGAATAAAGAGAAAGTGGCATCTATCATGATTGCGGCTGCGTTTGCTTCATTCTTTACAGGTGTAACAGAACCACTTGAATTTGCATTCATGTTCCTTGCTCCAGGACTGTACGTTCTTCACGCAGCGCTGACTGGTCTATCAGTTTATATCGCGGCATCAATGCAGTGGATTGCAGGTTTCGGTTTCTCTGCTGGTTTAGTCGACTTAGTATTGTCGACTCGTAACCCGCTAGCGGTAAACTGGTACATGCTCATTGTGCAAGGTCTTGGTTTCTTTGCGGTTTACTACTTCGTGTTCCGTACCGTGATTGTTAAGTTTGGCCTTAAAACACCGGGACGTGAAGATGATGAAGAAGCTTCATCTAACGTGGCTGGATCAAGCAATTCTTCAGAGCTTGCTCGTCAGTACTTGAAAGCACTTGGCGGTCATGACAACCTAAGTTCTATCGATGCCTGTATTACTCGTTTGCGCCTTTCTGTGAAAGATATGAGCGTTATCAATGAGAAAACTCTGAAAGATCTTGGAGCTATGGGAGTTGTGAAGCTAGGTACAAACAACCTACAAGTTATCCTTGGTCCACTAGCAGAGATTGTTGCTGGTGAGATGAAGAATGTATCTAAAGATGAAGACTTAAGTGGTGTTCAGCTACCAGCTTAACTGTTTAATAGTGGTGTGATTGTTTGTTATTGGTATTGCAAACAATTGATACTACAACATCGCAAAAGGCCTCCGCAGGAGGCCTTTTTTCGTTTAGGCCCTTTGAATCTGCTTTGCTTTCACGCTAACTCGATAAATATTGTCGTTTTAGAGCGAGTTCTTGTTGTCTAATTGCTTAGAATTGTGGATCATTAGGAACAATGTACTCTGTGAAACCATACTTGGATACAGGGTTCCGTTTTCTCTGACAATACTAATATTTTTGAGGTGCTATAGATGAGTGAAGCTGATGCTCGTCCATCAAACTTTATTCGCCAGATCATTGATAAAGATCTAGCGGATGGTAAACACACTAGCGTGCATACTCGATTCCCGCCGGAGCCAAATGGCTACCTGCATATCGGTCATGCTAAGTCTATCTGTTTGAACTTCGGTATTGCTCAGGACTACCAGGGTCAATGTAATCTGCGTTTCGACGATACAAACCCTGAAAAAGAAGACATCGAATACGTTGAGTCTATCAAGAAAGATGTAAACTGGTTGGGCTTTGAGTGGAGTGGTGAAGTATGTTACTCATCAAACTACTTCGATAAGCTTTACGAATATGCAATTGAATTGATTAACAAAGGCTTAGCGTACGTAGATGAGCTAAGTCCAGAGCAAATTCGTGAATACCGCGGCACACTAAAGGCGCCAGGTAAACCAAGTCCATACCGTGACCGTTCTGTTGAAGAGAACTTGGCGTTGTTTGAAAAAATGCGCGCTGGTGAATTTGAAGAAGGTAAAGCGTGTCTTCGTGCTAAAATCGACATGGGTTCTTCATTCATGGTCATGCGCGATCCAGTTTTATACCGAGTGCGTTTTGCTACGCACCACCAAACTGGTGATAAGTGGTGCATTTACCCAATGTACGACTTTACGCACTGTATTTCTGATGCATTAGAAGGCATTACGCACTCTATTTGTACGCTTGAATTCATGGATAACCGTCGTCTGTACGATTGGGTTCTAGACAACATCACGATCGAAAGCCGTCCACATCAATACGAGTTCAGTCGTTTAAACCTTGAATACACAGTGATGTCTAAGCGTAAGCTTAACCAGCTAGTTACTGAAAAACTGGTTAATGGTTGGGATGATCCACGTATGCCGACTGTCTCAGGTCTGCGTCGTCGTGGCTTCACACCTGCATCTATTCGTGAGTTTTGTAAGCGTATTGGTGTAACGAAGCAAGAAAATATGATCGAGTTTAGTTCATTAGAATCTTGTATTCGTGATGACCTAAACGAGAACGCTCCGCGTGCAATGGCTGTACTGGATCCTGTTAAAGTTGTTATCGAAAACTTTGAAGCAGGCGCAGTAGAAAACTTGACAGTTGCCAACCACCCAAATAAACCTGAAATGGGCGTGCGTGAAGTGCCATTCACGCGTGAATTGTGGATTGAGCGTGAAGACTTCCGTGAAGAAGCGAACAAAAAGTACAAGCGTTTAGTGCTAGGTAAAGAAGTTCGTTTACGTGGTGCTTACGTGATCAAAGCTGAGCGCGTTGAAAAAGATGCCGAAGGCAACATCACAACGATCTTCTGTTCTTACGATGCAGATACGCTAGGTAAAAACCCAGCAGATGGTCGTAAAGTGAAAGGCGTTATTCATTGGGTGTCAGCTGATAAAGCTCTTCCAGCGGAAATTCGTCTGTACGATCGTTTATTTACGGTGCCAAACCCAGGCGCAGCGGAAGATTTTGCTTCTACTATCAACCCTGAATCATTAGTTGTGATCAATGGCTTCGTCGAGCCTAGCCTAGCTTCCGCAGAAGCAGAAAAAGGTTACCAGTTTGAACGTATGGGTTACTTCTGTGCAGACTCGAAAGACTCTTCAGCAGATAATCTAGTATTCAACCGCACGGTTGGTCTACGTGATACCTGGGCAAAAATTGAGAATCAATAATCTCAATTAATGCTGAGAACGATGAAAAAATGCCAGCAAACGCTGGCATTTTTTATACCTAATCCCACAGAGTGCTATATAGATGTGCAAAACTGTGGAGAAAAAAGATGGGTGTTTAGTAGCTTTTGTTCTGTAACCAAAGTACTGACGTCTAAGGTTCTGACTTCTAGAAACAAAAAACGCCAGCATGTGCTGACGTTTACTTTTTAAATTAACAAACCCTTATTTTTTCGGTTTGTGTGCATCTGGATTGTCTTTACAACCACCATCGCTACACTTGCCGTACAAGTATAAGCTGTGGTTTGTTAGTGTGACATTGTACTTAGCTGCAATCTCTTTTTGACGTTCTTCAATAAGATCGTCAGAAAATTCAATTACCTCACCACAGTCTAGGCACACTAGGTGGTCGTGGTGATGTTGAGTCGATAATTCGAAGACTGACTTTCCACCTTCAAAGTGGTGACGAGTTACAATACCAGCATCGTCGAACTGGTTTAGAACTCGGTAAACAGTTGCTAGGCCAATTTCTTCACCTAGATCAATCAACTTTTTGTACAAATCTTCAGCACTGATGTGCTGGCAGTCTGGCTGCTGAAGTACTTCTAGAATTTTTAGCCTCGGAAGGGTTACTTTTAAACCCGCATCCTTCAGCGCCTGATTATTATCTGACATATACTTTCCCGTTGGATCATCTGCAGCGATTTAACAGAATTCAATCTTCCTACCATTATAGGATAAGCGTTCGGAACATTAAACCACGAACTTCAAAGGGTTAATAGAATCTTTTTGTAAATTAGAAACAGGTCTATTATATTACAGCTCTGACCAGTTACAATTATGTAACATTAAGCTTGGAGAGGGCAGAGATAGCGATGAATAGGCGACTAGCGAAGATATACAAACCAGGAATTGTAAAGTTCGCACTCAATATTTGGCCTCCTTTTTGGGGGGCGGGTATTAAAATCTTACATATTTCTCAAGACTTCCGTACTGTAAAGGTACGTTTAAAGCTTCGCTGGTGGAATAAAAATGCCAATCGCACCCAATATGGCGGCAGTATTTTCTCTTTAACTGATCCTATTTACTCGTTGATGCTGATGGGGATTCTACGAGAGGAATATTATGTGTGGGATAAAGAGGCAAGCATTAACTTTATTAAGCCGGGGCAAAGTGATTTGTTTGCAGAATTTGAGGTCACTGAAGGGATGCTGGAAAACATTTATCAAATGACACGGAATGGAGAAAAGTGTTTTCCTGAGTTTATTACTCATGTAAAAGATAAACAGGGGAATGTGGTTTCAGAGGTTCAACGCAAGCTTTATGTAAGAAAGAAACCTCAGTATCGCGAAGAGGAAGTACTTACCGATGCTGTGTGACAATACATACAAAAAGACCTCCAAGTGGAGGTCTTTGCATCATTCAATTTGATTAGCCTTCTAGCTCAGCTAAACACATCTCTTCATAGATCTGTTTAACCCAGCTTTCAACACGCTCGTCAGTCAATTCTGGTTGGCGGTCTTCATCAATACATAGACCTACGAATTGGCTTTCGTCACCTTCAACAAGTGCTTTAGACGCTTCAAATTCGTAGCCTTCTGTCGAGGTATGGCCAAGAATTGTGCCGCCTTTAGACTCAACGATATCACGGACTGTGCCCATCGCGTCACAGAAGTATTCTGCGTAGTCTTCTTGGTCGCCACAGCCAAAGATAGCCACTAGCTTAGTAGAGAAGTCGATTTGCTCAAGTTCAGGGAAGAAGTCATCCCAATCACATTGTGCTTCGCCGTAGTACCAAGTTGGGATACCTAGAAGAAGAAGATCGAAGTTATCAATGTCTTCTTTGCTGCTTTTCGCGATGTCTTGAACGTGAACTAGATGTTTACCTAGTTGCTTTTGAATCATCTTTGCAACGGCTTCAGTATTACCTGTGTCGCTACCGAAGAAGATACCTACACTTGCCATAGAGTCTATACCTTTACATTGTTTGTTATTGGCGATGTTACTAAGGGTTTAACCTAACCCTGAGCCTTCCCAAGTTAGCTGAATTACACCTTTTGCAATAAAGCCAGCACAGCCTAGGAAAAGGACTAACCACACAATACGACGACCAAAAACAGGTACATTGCCTTGCTTTAGCACATCTTTTATCGCCATCCCGATGAAAAAAAAGATAGCAGCAAAAAGAAGATCGAGCCCAATAGACTCGAGCATATCCATATAGTCGTAAAGCATTTTAGCCCTTCATGCCGAAAAATCTTGGGCGCACTATACCACTGTTAAACGGTAAAGTTAATGCACTACAAGAAGGGTTATTTCAATAATCTAGTGTTGCTTTTCGAATTTGTTAACTCGAAATGTATTTTCGAATGACTCTCATTACTTCTGTCGGTTTCTCGGCGTGTAACCAGTGACCAGTGCCAGCGATAATGTGTGCTTTAGCATGGTTAAATTGTCGCTTCACTGCCGGCTGATGTTCTGGCATTAAGTAGTCAGAGTCGCCGCCTTTGATAAATAAAGTTGGGATATCTGTTGGTGTGATTTCTTGCCAGCCAATAATTTGGTCATAATTCTCAAAAAGGCTCGGTACGTTAAACCGCCAATCCATCTTATCGCCATTTTTGTACAGTGATTTAGAGAGAAATTGTCTTACACCATCGAGTTCAATATGTTGAGCTAGGATATCCATGGCTTGCTGTCGATTTGCTGGTTTTTCATTAATAACAGCATGTAAGCCGTTAAAAACATTATCGTGACGGTTCGTAGTGTAGGCTACAGGCGCCATGTCGAGAACGACTAACTGCTTGACTACATTTGGAGCAATGTCCACAAGAGCCATCGCGACTTTTCCGCCCATGGAGTGACCAATAACAATAGATGGCTCAACGTTTAAGTGCTGAAGGAGCTGAGCCACATCTTTTGCCATATCGGTATAGTTATGGACTTCGGAGTGGAAAGAGAGGCCGTGATTTCTCAGATCAATACTGATCACCGTGTGATCTTTAATAAGATCGCGGGCGAGTAGACCCAGATTACTTAAACTACCAAACAATCCGTGAATCAAAACAACTGTTTGGCCTTGGCCTTCCTGCTTATAGTTGAGTAATGCTGACATTTTATCTTATTCGTGATGGGTTTAACGTGGAGTATCCGCGTGGATCTCGTTATAATCCCCCAGAGTTTAAACATTGAGAATGTGAAAAGCGAATGAAAACAATTGAGGTTGATGAGGATCTATACCGTTATATAGCTAGTCAAACTAAGCATATCGGTGAAAGCGCCTCGGATATTTTGCGACGCCTTTTAAACCTTGATGGTCAGTTGCAGGAAGCTAAAGCCGCGCCTGTAGTAGAGAAGCCACAAGGGATTGTAGTAAGTAAAGATGCGGGTAAAACGGAATCTGTTGATGTAGTGAAAGAAATGCGTTCGCTGCTTATTTCTGATGAGTTTGCCGGTCTAAAAAAAGCGATTGATCGCTTTATGTTGGTATTATCGACCTTACATAAATTGAATCCAGAAGGTTTCGCCCAGGCTACGAATGTAAAAGGACGCAAACGCGTGTACTTTGCAGATAATGAAGAAACCTTGCTAGCAAACGGTAATACGACCAAGCCAAAAGCCATTCCTGGCACACCGTTTTGGGTTATCACGAATAACAATACAAGTCGTAAAAGACAGATGGTTGAACAAGTTATGGCACACATGGGGTTCCAACCTGACTTAATAGAAAAAGTAACAGGTTCAATCTAAGAAACCTGATAGAAGCCTCATAATGCGTCGCAGTGAGCGGATATTATGAGGCTTTTTTAATTTTATTTGTATTGAAAGAAAGGATGTCAAACATGGCTATGCACCCTCGTGCTGGGCAAAAAGCGCAGCAGGAAGATCTTCACAATATCCCAGCACTCGTTGCTAACTACTTCTTACTTCAACCAGACGCGGCAAACGCAGAACACAAAGTTCAATTTGGTACTTCTGGCCACCGCGGTACTGCAGACAAGCACACTTTTAACGAAAACCACATTTTAGCGATCGCTCAAGCGGTAGCAGAAGTTCGTGCTGAGCAAGGCACAACTGGCCCGTTGTTTTTGGGTAAAGACACGCATGCGCTATCTGAGCCTGCTTTCTCAAGTGTGATTGAAGTACTGATTGCAAACGGTGTGAAAGTGATTGTCCAACAAGACAACGGTTACACGCCAACACCGGGTATTTCACACGCGATTCTGACTTACAACATCAAACACGATGAAAAAGCAGACGGTATCGTTATTACCCCATCACATAACCCACCACAAGACGGCGGTATCAAATACAATCCGACACATGGTGGTCCTGCAGAAGCTGAGTTGACTCAAGCTATCGAAGATCGTGCGAACGAATTGATTGCTGGAGGTTTACAAGGTGTTAAACGCCTACCACTAGCAGAAGCAAAAGCATCGGATCTGTTTGTAGAGATGGACTTGGTGAAGCCATACATCGATGACCTGGTGAACGTTATTGATATGGAAGCAATCCAAAAAGCGAACCTGAAGATTGGTGTAGATCCATTGGGTGGCAGCGGTATCGATTACTGGCGTCAAATTGGTCAGGCATACAACCTAGACCTAACGCTAGTAAGTGAATCGATCGATCCTTCTTTCCAATTCATGTCGCTAGATAAAGACGGCGTTGTGCGTATGGACTGTTCTTCTCCTTACGCAATGGCGGGTCTATTGGCACTGAAAGACGAATACGATTTAGCATTTGGTAACGATCCTGACTACGACCGTCACGGTATCGTTACGCCAAAAGGTTTGATGAACCCGAACCACTTCTTAGCCGTTTGTATTGACTACTTGTACCGTCATCGTGACGCGTGGGGTAAAGATGTCGCTGTTGGTAAAACACTAGTTTCAAGTGCGCTGATTGACCGTGTTGTTGCGGATCTAGGTCGTGAGCTATGTGAAGTGCCTGTTGGTTTCAAATGGTTTGTAGACGGTCTGTACACTGGTAAGTTTGGTTTCGGCGGCGAAGAAAGTGCTGGTGCGTCTTTCCTTCGTAAAGATGGCACGCCTTGGTCAACAGACAAAGATGGCATCTTGCTATGCCTTCTAGCAGCAGAGATCACTGCGGTAACGGGTAAGAACCCACAAGATTACTATGAAGAGCTAGCGGCGAAGCACGGTGAGTCGAAGTACAACCGTATTCAAGCTGTAGCAAATGGCCCACAAAAAGACGTATTGAAGAAGTTGTCACCAGAAATGGTTGCGGCTGAAACTCTAGCAGGTGATGAGATCACTGCTCGTCTAACGCATGCACCAGGCAATGGTGCTGCGATTGGTGGCCTTAAAGTAACGACAGCTAACGGTTGGTTCGCTGCTCGTCCATCAGGCACAGAGGACATCTACAAGATTTACTGTGAAAGCTTCAAAGGTGAAGAGCACCTAAAACAAATCGAAGCAGAAGCACAAGAGATCGTTAATCAAGTGTTTGCAGCCGCTGGTTTGTAAAACATCCAATGGTCAATGTATCTAGCAAAGGGTTGATGTGAAAACATCAACCCTTTCATGTTTAAGTGCCCCGAACCGCTTTATCTCCGGGCCATGAATCTGGTACCACAAACCAGAATTGACCGTCTTCCGTTTGTGCGTGTATGAATCGATCTAAAGGCTTTTCAATAGGTTGAGAGAAATCGTCTGTACCGATCGCCCAGCATGGTTTATGTAAATGATAAAGGGGTTTACCAATTAAATCCCATTGACTTTGATAGCACCAGTAACCACTAATCTGACTTGGATTTAATTCATAACCCAAGCACTCCTTAGGAGTTGGCTCTGGAGTAAACGGATTAATATAGAGTCGTCCTTGCATCATTAGGCGCTCTTCTGGAGAGTCGTTTAAAGGAATTATTTTTTGAAATTCCGGGCGATCGCTCATTTTCAGCTGATGCGTGAGCATTCTATCCAATTTTGCATGTAACTGGTCGTGAGCATTCGGGCCATACCAAATGCCGTTGTAAAGAAGATAAAACTTAATCGCCACTTCCCAATGTTCTATCTGATTTGATTCTGTATTCCTCAACACCAAATCGACAGCACCAATGGTCTTACCTTCAGCGTCGTTTAACTGAATTTCTTCGGCAATAATCTGATATCGTCCTGAATTAGAAAGAGCCGCAGTGCATAGGTGCTGATATAAAAAACCCAGTCTCGGATTACCATTGTATTGTTCTGAGCTATTCAAAGGTTTGACCGAGACATCTTCTAAGGTTGCAAACGGAGGGCGTAACTTGAAAAGCGGAGGTGAAGTGGCGATCCATTGGTAAAAGCGTTGCAGTTGGTTCATCCGTATCCCTAAATCTATGGTGAGGCGACAAGCTTTGTTATTGTAACTAAATTTGCTTTTGAGGGTAGGGTGGCTAGCATCGATATTAGGGTTCGAGATACACTTTAAAGACCTAAATGATATCAAGGTGCCAGATGTCAAAACGTTGTTGTATCAACTAGGTTGCACTCTTTCGTCTGATTCCATCGAGAGGTTATTTAGGTTTACATGCGCTAGAAATTGGAAGTAATAATGAATAACTTAAAGTTAGAACAGATTCTTAATGACAAACTGTCACCGCAGTTAATTAAAGATTACGCACCAAATGGGTTACAGGTAGAAGGGAAATCAGCGGTAAAGCGTGTTATCACTGGCGTAACCGCCTCTCAAGCCTTAATCGATAAAGCGATTGAGCTTAATGCAGACGCATTGCTTGTTCATCATGGCTATTTTTGGAAAGGTGAGCCTGAGCCAATTCGTGGCATGAAAGGTAAACGAATTCGTAGCCTGATCAAAAATGATATCAACTTATATGGTTATCACCTTCCTCTAGATATTCATCCAGAGGTAGGCAACAACGCTGAATTAGCTCGCTTACTTGAAATCGAAGTAGAAGGTGGGCTTGAAGGGCACCCTCAGTCAGTTGCTATGTTTGGGCGCTTGAAAAAGCCGATGTCTGGTGTTGAATTTGCGAGTAAGATCAACCAAGTTCTTGAAAGAGAGCCTCTGCATATCGCTCCAGAGAATACTGATAAGATGATTGAGACAGTCGGCTGGTGTACTGGTGGAGGGCAGGATTTCATTGAACTTGCTGTACAGCACGGGCTGGATGCATTTATCTCTGGAGAAATTTCAGAGCGTACCACTTATACCGCTCGTGAAATGGACATTCATTACTTTGCTGCAGGTCATCATGCTACTGAGCGTTATGGTGTTCAGGCCTTAGGCAAATGGCTAGCGGATGAATATGGCCTACATGTGGAGTTTATCGATATTGATAATCCGGTTTAGCGTTCTCCATTAATAACGTTAAACGCAAAAAAGAAAAAAGGGTTGAGACGAAAATCTCAACCCTTTTGTTTGTCTATCTTCGTACTAAAAGATCATTCACGTTCGTGAAGTGGAGAAAACTCACGTTGTGTTTCGCCAGTGTATAGCTGACGAGGACGACCGATGCGGTTCAGTGGATCGCTGTGCATTTCGTTCCAGTGAGCAATCCAGCCGATGGTACGAGAAATCGCGAAGATAACCGTAAACATAGAAACTGGAATACCAATCGCTTTAAGAATGATACCTGAGTAGAAGTCTACGTTCGGGTACAGCTTCTTAGACACGAAGTACTCATCAGAAAGCGCAATGCGCTCAAGTTCCATTGCGACGTCTAGCAGAGGGTCTTGAATGTTTAGCTCTTTGAGAACTTCATGACACGTTTCGCGCATTACTGTCGCACGTGGGTCGTAGTTCTTGTAAACGCGGTGACCAAAGCCCATTAAGCGGAATGGGTCATCTTTGTCTTTCGCGCGGTCTACATATTCAGGGATGTTATCGACGCTGCCAATCTCTTCTAGCATTCTCAAGCAGGCTTCGTTTGCACCACCGTGAGCAGGTCCCCAAAGGGATGCAATACCAGCGGCAATACATGCAAATGGGTTCGCACCAGAAGAGCCAGCTAGACGAACAGTTGATGTCGACGCATTCTGTTCGTGATCCGCGTGTAGAGTGAAAATCTTATCCATCGCACGGGCAACCACAGGATTTACTTCATACTCTTCGCAAGGGTTTGCGAACATCATATGCAAGAAGTTCTCTGCGTAGCTAAGGTCGTTACGAGGGTAAATAAATGGCTGACCGATAGAGTATTTGTAACACATCGCCGCCAGTGTTGGCATTTTTGACAGCAGACGGTACGCTGTAATTTCGCGGTGTTCGTCGTTGTTAATGTCAAGAGAGTCGTGATAGAAGGCTGCAAGTGCTCCAACTACACCACACATTACCGCCATTGGGTGTGCATCGCGTCGGAAGCCATGGAAAAAGCTTGCGATTTGCTCGTGTACCATTGTGTGACGAGTAACGGTCGTTTTGAATTGCTCGTATTGTTCTCGGGTAGGGGCTTCACCATAAAGAAGGATGTAACATACTTCTAAGTAATCTGCGTTATTGGCTAATTGATCAATCGGGAAACCGCGGTGCAAAAGAATACCTTTGCCGCCATCGATGTACGTGATTGATGATTCACAAGATGCAGTGGCAAGAAAACCTGGGTCAAAAGTAAAGTAACCATTGGCTCCCAGCTTACGAACGTCAATTACAGGTGTACCTAGCGTACCGTCCATAATTGGCAGTTCGATTGGCGCTTGACCTTCAACATGAAGGGTCGCTTTCTTATCCGCCATAACAATCTCCTTTGTTTATTATTTAATCCGTCCAGGATGTTTATGTGCCATTTTTGTACTGTTGTTAAAGCTTAAAGTCAATTTTTCTCCATCTTTGTGTGCACTTGTTATGATTTTTCTCATGAAAATCGTTAAAAATCTGTTCTATGTAGCATAATTTGTTACACCAATTGTATTAGAATGTTGCTCGCCGTATATTGGCAAAGAAAATTTTAGTTAAATCCTTATAAATTCGGGGCTAGAAACAAAGAGTGAGGTTTGTTGCTGGATTCCGTTTGTTAACAAATTGTTTACACTTATCTGAGTGGTTACTCGCGATATTTGTTAAATAGATGTTAACTTTTGTACGTTTGGAAGCTGAAATTGGTTATAACAATAAATGCTCAATGGAGCTGAGTGAGCAAGCCCGTGAAAGAAAGAAAGTCAAGACCTGTTAATTTAGATTTACAGACCATCCACTTTCCTATCACAGCAATCGCATCCATCCTACACCGTGTGTCTGGGGTAATTACGTTTGTTGCGGTGGGTATACTACTGTGGTTACTATCCATTTCTCTGTCATCCCCAATGGGTTTTATGGAAGCCGCTGACATCGTCGATAGTTTCTTCGTAAAATTCATCCTGTGGGGAATTCTTACTGCACTTGCCTACCACATCGCAGGTGGTATCCGTCACTTATTGATGGATCTAGGTCACTTTGAAGAACTAGATTCAGGCACGATGAGCGCTAAAGTCGCGTTTGGTGCAACAGCAGTATTATCATTATTGGCGGGGATCTTGGTATGGTAAAACACGTATCTTCATTTGGTCGTAATGGTGTACACGATTTCCTACTAATTCGTGCAACTGCAATCATTATGACGCTATACACGATTTATCTGATTAGCTTCTGTGCATTTTCAGATATCTCTTACGCATCTTGGACCCAATTCTTTGGTGGTACCTTCACTAAAGTATTCACCATGTTGGCACTTGTCTCGATCCTGATTCACGCATGGGTTGGTTTGTGGCAGGTATTAACTGATTACATTAAGTGCGCGAAACTACGTGGCGCACTACAACTTGGTGTTATTGCCGTGCTATTCGGCTATGTCTTCTCTGGTCTATTTATTCTGTGGGGTGCGTAAGTGTCTATTCCAGTTCGTGAGTTTGATGCCGTAGTAATCGGCGCTGGTGGTGCAGGTATGCGCGCTGCACTACAAATTTCAGAGCAAGGCCTATCATGTGCTTTGTTGTCAAAAGTATTTCCAACACGTTCTCATACTGTGTCTGCACAGGGCGGCATTACCGTTGCTCTGGGTAACTCGCACAAAGACGATTGGCAATGGCACATGTACGATACCGTTAAAGGTTCCGACTACATCGGTGACCAGAACGCGATTGAATACATGTGTAAAAATGGTCCTGAGTCAGTTATCGAGCTTGAAAAAATGGGTCTTCCATTCTCTCGTTTCGATAACGGTACCATCTACCAACGTCCATTCGGTGGTCAATCTAAAGAGTTTGGTGGTGAGCAGGCTGCTCGTACAGCCGCTGCTGCAGACCGTACTGGTCACGCACTTCTTCACACGCTTTACCAGCAAAACGTAAAACACAAAACAACCATCTTCTCGGAGTGGTACGCTTTGGATCTTGTGAAAAACCAAGAAGACGCAATCATGGGTTGTACTGCGATTTGTATGGAAACGGGTGAAATCTGTTACTTCAAATCAAAAGCAACCATTCTAGCTACAGGTGGTGCAGGTCGTATTTACGCATCGACCACTAACGCGCACATCAACACGGGTGATGGCGTTGGTATGGCACTTCGCGCAGGCGTTCCAATGCAAGACATGGAAATGTGGCAGTTCCACCCAACAGGTATTGCTGGCGCGGGTGTTCTAGTGACGGAAGGTTGTCGTGGTGAAGGTGGTTACCTTCTAAATAAAGATGGTGAACGCTTCATGGAGCGCTACGCACCAAACGCGAAAGACCTTGCTGGTCGTGACGTGGTTGCTCGTTCAATGATGATTGAAATCCGTGAAGGCCGCGGCTGTGATGGTCCTTGGGGTCCACATATCAAGTTGAAACTTGATCACCTTGGTAAAGAAGTACTTGAATCACGTCTACCAGGTATCTGTGAACTGTCTCGTACATTTGCACACGTTGACCCTGTGAAAGAGCCAATTCCAGTAATTCCAACTTGTCACTACATGATGGGTGGTGTACCTACTCAAGTCTCTGGCCAAGCAATTAAGCAGAAGGCCGACGGTAGCGAGATGGAAGTACAAGGCCTTTACGCATGTGGTGAGATTGCTTCTGTATCGGTACACGGTGCTAACCGTCTGGGCGGCAACTCATTACTAGACTTGGTCGTATTTGGTCGTGCTACTGGCTTGCACCTTGGCGAAACGCTAGCAGCGCAAGCAGAAGCTCGTCCTGCAACAGAATCTGATATTGAAGCGTCTCTAGCGCGTACTATGCGTTGGGAAAACAGCACTGGTGGTGAAGATCCGGTTCAGATTCGTAAAGACCTACAAGCATGCATGCAAAATAGCTTCTCGGTATTCCGTGAAGGCGATGCGATGGCAACCGGTCTAGAAGAGTTGAAAGTGATTCGCGAACGTTTGAAAGATGCACATCTAGCGGACAAGTCTTCAGAGTTCAACACGCAGCGTATTGAGTGTCTAGAACTTGATAACCTGATGGAAACCGCGTTTTCAACTGCCGTTGCAGCGAACTACCGTACAGAGAGTCGTGGCGCACATGCTCGTTTCGATTTCCCTGAGCGTGATGATGAGAACTGGCTATGCCACTCTATCTACAATCCGGAAACAGAAGCGATGACTAAGCGTGATGTGAACATGACGCCAACGCATCGTGAAGCTTTCCCGCCGAAAGTACGTACATACTAAAGGGAGGATACGACTATGAAATTAAACTTCTCTTTATACCGTTACAATCCGGATGTGGATACCAAGCCTTACATGAAAGAGTATACCCTTGAGGTAGACGAAGGCTCAGACATGATGGTGCTTGATGCATTGATTCTGCTAAAAGAGCAAGATCCAAGCATCGCGTTCCGTCGCTCATGCCGTGAAGGGGTATGTGGTTCTGATGGTTTGAATATGAATGGTAAAAACGGCCTAGCGTGTATCACACCGTTATCTGCTCTACAAGGCGATAAGATAGTTATTCGTCCACTACCAGGGTTACCTGTCGTGCGCGATCTTATCGTTGACATGACGCAGTTCTATGATAACTATGCGAAAGTTAAACCATTCTTGATTGATGATGGTGCATTACCACCATCACGTGAGAACCTACAATCGCCTGATGATCGTGCGCATTTAGATGGATTGTACGAATGTATCATGTGTGCATGTTGTACAACGTCTTGCCCATCATTCTGGTGGAACCCTGATAAATTCATCGGCCCAGCTGGTCTTCTCGCAGCGTACCGTTGGCTAATTGATAGCCGCGATACGGCAACAGATGAACGTTTGTCTGATCTTGATGATGCATTTAGCGTTTTTCGTTGCCATGGCATCATGAATTGTGTAAGTGTTTGTCCTAAGGGATTAAATCCGACGAAAGCCATCGGTCACATTAAGTCGATGTTGGTTAATCGTTCGGTTTAATTTACTCGCTCTTAGGAATGTCGCAGTGTTGCGGATCACCCGATATGACCGCTTCACTGCTTCAGTAATATTCGAGTAAAGAATACAAAAATTGCCGACCGTATTTTTAGTCGGCTCTTATAGCTCGGCAAAGACCGAAGCAAACGTGAAAACTACTGGTTAAGGGAAAATATGCACAACGGCGTGATGAAGGCATGGCTCGAGTCTTCACACTTGGCTGGCGCCAATGCAACGTATGTAGAGGACCTCTACGAACTGTATCTAAGTGATCCCGATCTGGTAAGTGAGGAGTGGAAACGTGTTTTTGAAGGCTTGCCTAAGCCATCAGAAGAAGTGGCAGAACAACCACATTCACGTGTCCGTGACTACTTCCGACGACTCGCTAGAGAAACAAAGCATTACAATGTCCAAGTTAGTGACCCAGATGTCGATGCAAAACAAGTAAAAGTTCTACAGCTAATCAACGCATACCGTTTCCGCGGGCATGAAGCTGCAGAATTAGACCCACTAGGTCTATGGCAACGCCCAACCGTGGCGGAGTTAGACCCTGCTTTTCATAATCTTACCGAAGATGACTTCGAAGAAACTTTCAACGTAGGTTCTTTTGCTGTTGGGCAAGAAACCATGAAGTTGAAAGATATCTATGAAGCCCTCAACAAAACTTATTGCGGTTCCATCGGTGCTGAATACATGCACATGACTGACACAGAGCAAAAGCGTTGGATTCAGCAACGCCTTGAGTCTGTCGTAGGCCAGCCATCATTCAACAAAGATGAGAAGCGCACATTCCTAGAAGAGCTAACAGCCGCTGAAGGTTTGGAGCGTTACCTCGGGGCGAAATTCCCAGGTGCAAAACGTTTCTCTTTAGAAGGTGGTGATGCGCTGATTCCGATGACGAAAGAGTTGATCCGTCATGCGGGTACAAGTGGAATGCGTGAAGTGGTTATCGGTATGGCTCACCGCGGTCGTTTGAACATGCTGGTGAACGTACTTGGTAAGAAACCTCAAGACCTGTTTGATGAGTTCGCAGGTAAACACGACGAAACTTGGGGTACGGGTGATGTGAAATATCACCAAGGTTTCTCTGCTGATTTTGCGACTCCAGGCGGTGATGTTCACTTAGCACTTGCATTTAACCCGTCGCACCTAGAAATCGTAAACCCGGTAGTCATGGGCTCAGTTCGAGCACGTCAAGACCGCTTGGGTGATAATCAAGGTAGCAAAGTGCTTCCTATCACCATCCATGGTGATTCAGCAATCGCTGGTCAGGGTGTGGTTGCCGAAACGTTCAATATGTCTCTTGCTCGTGGGTTCCAAGTTGGTGGTACGGTACGCATCGTCATCAACAACCAAGTAGGCTTTACGACGTCTAATCCTCGTGACACGCGTTCTACGATGTACTGTACCGATATCGCGAAGATGGTGCAGGCGCCAATTTTCCATGTAAATGCAGATGACCCAGAAGCAGTTGCTTTTGTTACTCGCATTGCATTGGATTACCGTAACGAGTTCAAGCGTGATGTCGTGATCGATCTTGTATGTTACCGTCGCCACGGTCACAATGAGGCGGATGAGCCAAATGCGACTCAGCCTTTGATGTACCAGAAAATCAAAAAGCATCCTACACCACGCAAATTGTATGCAGATGTTCTGATCGATAAAAATGAATCAGATATCGAGACAGCGACTCAGTTAGTCAATGAGTATCGCGATGCATTAGATCGCGGTGAAGTGGTTGTTAAAGAATGGCGTCCAATGGCGTTGCACTCTGTAGACTGGTCCCCTTACTTAGGGCACGAATGGGATATGGAGTGGGATTCAAAATACGACAAGACACGCCTTATTGAGCTAGGCAATCGTCTGTGTCAGTACCCAGAAAGCCATAAACTGCAAAGCCGTGTTAATAAGCTATACAACGATCGTCTAGCAATGATGACCGGTGAAAAAGCTATTGACTGGGGTATGGCTGAAACATTGGCGTATGCTACATTGGTTGACGATGGCAAGCGTATTCGTCTTTCTGGTCAGGACTCGGGTCGTGGTACTTTCTTCCACCGTCACTCGGTTCTTCATAACCAAACCGATGCAAGCACTTACATTCCATTAGCGAATATTCATGACAACCAAGGGCCATTCCAAGTCTTTGACTCAGTATTGTCAGAAGAAGCTGTGTTGGCGTTTGAATACGGTTACGCAACAGCCGAACCAGGTGGTTTAACTATCTGGGAAGCACAGTTTGGTGATTTTGCCAACGGTGCACAAGTTGTTATCGACCAGTTTATCTCGTCAGGCGAGCAAAAGTGGGCGCGTTTGTGCGGTCTTACTATGCTTCTACCTCATGGTTATGAAGGTCAAGGTCCTGAGCACTCATCTGCACGTTTAGAGCGTTACCTTCAGCTTTGTGCTGAGCAAAATATGCAGGTTGTGGTTCCTTCAACACCGGCTCAGGTGTACCACATGATTCGTCGTCAGGTTGTACGCCCAATGCGTCGACCTCTCATTGTTATGTCACCGAAATCTTTGCTGCGCCACCCTCTATGTACTTCAACGATTGAAGACTTGGCGGATGGTACATTCCAATCTGCAATTCCAGAAGTAGATGATTTAGAACCAAGCAAAGTGAAACGTGTCGTGTTCTGTGCTGGTAAGGTTTACTTTGACCTACTAGAGCAGCGCCGTAACAACGAGCAAGACGATGTTGCTATCGTGCGTATTGAACAGCTTTACCCATTCCCAATGGAAGAAGTACAAGCAGCAATTGCTCAATACACTAACGTTGAAGACTTCGTGTGGTGTCAGGAAGAACCTCAGAACCAAGGTGCTTGGTACTGTAGCCAACATAACTTCCGTGCCGCTATTCCTGCAGGTGCAAATCTTAAATACGCAGGTCGCCCAGCTTCTGCTTCGCCAGCAGTTGGCTACATGTCGGTGCACTTGAAACAACAAAAAGCGTTGGTTGAAGACGCTCTGAACGTGAACTCAAAAACTTCGAATTAAGAACTAGAAGTTAAAGGAAGAAACAGATATGACAATTGAAATTCTGGTTCCAGATTTACCTGAATCAGTTGCTGATGCAACCGTAGCGACATGGCACAAACAACCGGGCGACGCAGTAGAGCGTGACGAGGTTTTGGTTGACATCGAAACAGACAAAGTTGTGCTAGAAGTTCCAGCTCCGGAAGCTGGCGTTTTAGAAGCTATTGTTGAAGCAGAAGGTGCGACAGTACTTTCTAAACAAATCATTGCTAAATTGAAGCCAGGCGCAGTTGCAGGTGAACCAACTGCAGACAAAACAGAAGGTACTGAAGCATCTCCTGATAAGCGTCACAAAGCTGCGCTTAGCGAAGAAAGTAATGACGCACTAAGCCCAGCAGTGCGCCGTTTATTGGCTGAACATGGCTTAGAAGCAAGCCAAGTGAAAGGCACTGGTGTTGGTGGTCGTATTACGCGCGAAGATATTGAAGCGCATCTTGCGAACGCTAAATCTGCGTCAAAAGAAGACTCGCCAGCAGTGGTTGACGTGCCGGCAGCGGCTCGCAGTCAGAAACGTGTTCCAATGACTCGCCTTCGTAAGACAGTTGCTAACCGTTTGCTAGAAGCGAAGAACAACACGGCAATGCTAACGACGTTTAACGAAGTGAACATGAAACCAATCATGGACCTTCGTAAGCAGTACAAAGATCAGTTCGAAGAGCGTCACGGTATTCGTTTGGGCTTCATGTCTTTCTACGTGAAAGCAGTGACAGAAGCGCTTAAGCGTTACCCAGAAGTAAATGCTTCGATTGATGGCGATGACATTGTTTACCACAACTACTTCGACATTAGCATGGCGGTATCAACGCCACGTGGTCTAGTTACACCTGTCCTAAAAGACTGTGACAAGCTTGGTTTCGCTGATGTTGAAAAAGGCATCAAAGAACTGGCTATCAAAGGTCGTGATGGCAAGCTAACGGTAGACGAGCTAATGGGCGGTAACTTCACTATCACAAACGGTGGTGTGTTCGGTTCACTAATGTCTACACCAATCATCAACCCACCTCAATCAGCGATTCTTGGTATGCATAAGATCCAAGAGCGTCCGATGGCAGTGGATGGCAAAGTTGAAATCTTGCCGATGATGTACCTAGCGTTATCTTACGATCACCGCCTAATTGACGGTCGTGAATCAGTTGGTTTCCTAGTAACGATTAAAGAGTTACTAGAGGACCCAGCACGTCTCCTATTAGACGTTTAATATCGCTAAAACGTCTAGTTATCGTAGGTAGCTAGACGTTAAAAATTTCAATGGCTAGACTAGCTCAACGTTTGGCCTTCATTTGAATCCTTCAGTATGAGAACTCATGATAAAGGATTGATTTGAGAAGACCCTACAGACGTACAAGCAGCCAAGACTGCAGCGTTATGGAAATAATAAATCCCTTAAGGGAAAAACAAACGGAATATCGAAATGAATTTGCATGAATACCAAGCCAAACAGCTGTTTGCAGAATTCGGTTTGCCTGTGCCAGAAGGCTACGCGTGTGATACACCACAAGAAGCTTTTGAAGCCGCAGGCCGTATTAGTACAGCCAAGAAAGTAGTTAAATGTCAGGTTCACGCTGGTGGCCGTGGTAAAGCGGGTGGCGTAGAGCTACACGATACAAAAGAAGGCGTTAAAGAGTTTGCACAGAAGTGGTTAGGTAAAAACCTAGTAACTTACCAAACAGACGCAAATGGTCAGCCAGTAACAAAAATCCTTGTTGAAGAAGCTTCAAATATTGCGAACGAACTATACCTAGGTGCGGTAGTTGACCGTGCTAGCCGTAAGATCGTTTTCATGGCTTCTACCGAAGGTGGTGTGGAAATTGAAAAAGTTGCGGAAGAAACGCCGGAACTCATCCACAAAGCAGCAATTGACCCACTAGTAGGTCCACAAGCTTACCAAGGTCGTGAGCTAGCGTTCAAACTTGGTCTTGAAGGCGACCAAATCAAACAATTCGTTAAGATCTTTATGGGTCTTGGCACTATGTTTTCTCAGTACGATCTTGCTCTGCTAGAGATCAACCCACTTGTGATTACTGGTGAAGGCAACTTGCTATGTCTTGACGGTAAGATCAACATCGACTCAAACGCACTGTACCGTCAGCCTAAGCTTCGTGAAATGCACGATCCTTCACAAGAAGATGAGCGTGAAGCACACGCAGCTCAGTGGGAGCTGAACTACGTAGCACTAGACGGTAACGTTGGCTGTATGGTTAACGGTGCAGGCCTAGCAATGGGTACGATGGATATCGTAAACCTACACGGCGGCAAACCAGCTAACTTCTTAGATGTAGGTGGCGGCGCGACGAAAGAGCGTGTTGCTGAAGCATTCAAGATCATCCTATCTGATGACAATGTGAAAGCGGTACTTGTTAACATCTTCGGTGGTATTGTACGTTGTGACATGATCGCAGAAGGTATTATCGGTGCGGTTAAAGAGGTAGGCGTAAGCGTACCTGTTGTTGTTCGTCTTGAAGGTACTAACGCTGACCTAGGTCGCGAAGTTCTTGCTAATTCTGATGTTGATATCATTGCTGCTGAGTCGCTAACTGATGCTGCTCAGAAAGTTGTTGCTGCTGCGGAGGCTAAATAATGTCTGTATTAATTAACAAAGACACTAAAGTAATCTGTCAGGGGTTCACTGGTGGTCAAGGTACTTTCCACTCAGAGCAAGCTATCGCATACGGTACGCAAATGGTTGGCGGTGTGTCTCCAGGTAAAGGTGGCCAAACTCACCTAGGTCTTCCTGTATTCAACACAGTTCGTGAAGCAGTAGAAGCGACTGGTGCAACAGCGACAGTCATCTACGTACCAGCACCTTTCTGTAAAGATGCAATCCTAGAAGCGATTGACGCGGGTATCGAGCTAATCGTAACGATTACTGAAGGTATCCCTACAACAGATATGATCGACGTGAAAGTGAAGCTAGAAGAAACTGGCGTTCGCATGATCGGTCCTAACTGTCCGGGTGTTATCACTCCTGATGAGTGTAAGATCGGTATCATGCCTGGTCACATTCACAAGAAAGGCAAAGTAGGTATCGTATCTCGTAGCGGTACTCTAACTTACGAAGCAGTTAAACAAACCACTGACGAAGGTTTCGGCCAGTCTACTTGTGTTGGTATCGGTGGTGACCCAATCCCGGGTTCAAACTTCATTGATATCCTAAAACTGTTCCAAGAAGACCCTGAGACAGAAGCGATCGTTATGATCGGTGAGATCGGTGGTACTGCAGAAGAAGAAGCAGCAGCATACATTAAAGAAAATGTAACGAAGCCAGTGGTTTCTTACATTGCTGGTGTAACTGCACCTCCTGGTAAGCGTATGGGCCATGCTGGTGCGATTATCTCTGGTGGTAAAGGTACTGCTGAAGACAAATTTGCTGCACTAGAAGCGGCTGGCGTTAAAACTGTGAAATCTCTAGCAGAGATTGGCCAAGGTCTACGTGAAGTGACGGGTTGGTAATCGACCACACTACTTAATAAGTATTAAAAAGCCTGCGATTTCGCAGGCTTTTCTTTTTCCGTTTCCGTGGGTTTATGTTTGTTGTTAGCAAGGTCTTTCGCGTTTAATACTCAATGCGATTATGCTTTGCTTTTAATCAGCTGGCTCAGCATAAATAAGGATGTTGCGCTGATCACTACGGAAGGGCCGGCCGGTGTATCGAAGTGCCATGATAGGCTAAGCCCCATCAGTACTGCCACTGAGCCAATAATGGATGCGAACAATGCCATTTGCTCTGGTGATGAAGAGACTTTACGTGCTGTTGCTGCTGGGATAATTAGGAGCGAAGTCATGATCAACGCGCCAACGAACTTCATACCTACTGCGATTACTACACCCACCATTAGCATTAACACCAATCTAACTAAGTCTGTATTCACGCCCTCAACAGCGGCAAGTTCTTCACTAACAGTGCTAGAAAGCAGTGGGCGCCAGAAGACGTACAAACACGCACTTACCGCAACAACACCTGCGTAAATAAACATCAGATCTTGTGGAGAGACGGCAAGTAAGTCCCCAAATAGGTAGCTCATTAAATCGACGCGCACGTTTTCCAAAAAGCTAACCGATACTAAACCGATAGAGAGTGCACTGTGTGCCAAGATACCTAACAACGTGTCTGTAGCCACAAGTTGTTGCTTTTGCAGAGTGACAAGCAAAACGGCCAGAGCTAAACAGCAGACGAGTAGCGCAAGGTAGAGATTTACGTTGAGCAAGAAGCCCAGCGCTAGGCCCATTAACGATGCATGAGCTAGGGTATCTCCGAAGTAAGCCATTTTACGCCAAACGACAAATGACCCAAGTGGACCGGCAATGATCGCGATACCAATACCAGCAAGAATAGAAGGTAGGAGAAACTCAATCATGATGGTGATGTCCGTGTTTATGGTGGGAGCATGATATCGCATCACCGCTTACTGGCGTTCCGGATAAATCGTGATGATGGTGCTCATGGTCGTGATGATAAAACGCGAGAGACTCTCTCGCTGCATTGCCAAATAGTGCGATGTAAGAAGGGTGCTGAGTAATAGTGGCAGGTGAACCTGAGCAGCAAACATGGTGATGCAGACAAATAACATCGTCCGTTTTCGCCATCACTAAATGTAAGTCATGCGATACCATAAATACGCCACAATCAAAGCGGTGACGAATGCTCTCAATTAAGTCATAGAGATCGATTTGACCTTGGATATCCACCCCCTGAGCTGGTTCGTCTAATACCAATAGCTGAGGACGTTGAAGCAGAGCGCGAGCCAGTAACACTCGTTGGTTTTCACCACCGGATAAGCGATGCATATTACTATTAAGTAAATGTTCAGCGCCAACAAGCCGTAATGCATCAATGCACTCCTGCTTACTGTATTTTCCTGCTAAATTTAGAAAGCGGGTTACATTCAATGGAAGGGAGTCATTGAGCTTCAACTTTTGAGGAACGTAACCAATTTTCAGTTTTCTTTGTCGGTTCAACTTGCCGCTAGTTGGCTTTTGAAGACCTAAGATAACTTTGACTAACGTTGATTTTCCCGCTCCATTGGGACCAATTAGGGTAGTTATTTTGCCCTTTTCTAATTCCATACTAATGTTATCGAGAACTCTGCGGCCATCGAACTCGACGCATAACTGCTCAAGATGGACTAAGGAAGACATGAATGAAACTCATTTGCAAATCAATAATGTTATAATGTAACATTATCTCACTTTCCACGCCATATCCCAAGTAAAACTATGAAAAGAGCATTAATTCTTGCTGCCTCAGCAATGTTAACACTGCCAGCACAGGCGGTAACGGTACTGACGAGTATCAAACCTATTCAGTTGTTAGTAACAGAGCTTACTCAAGGAGTAACTTCACCAGACGTGTTATTGCAGTCTAACACATCACCCCATGACTACGCTTTGCGTCCATCGGATGTTAAAAAGGTCGCTTCGGCTGATTTGGTTATCTGGTACGGACATGATCTTGAACCGTTTCTAGAGAAAGTTGTTTCGGATAGATCGAATACTTTGACTATTAGTCAAATTCCAAATCTAGAATTGCGTGAATTTGATAGTGAGCACAACCATGACCATGATGGGCACGATCATGGCTCACATGATCCGCACTTTTGGCTAGGTGTAAGCCAAGCACAACAAGTGGCCAAGGCTGTTGTGAATCAACTTGTATCACTTGATCCGGAAAATGCAGCTCAATATCAAGCGAACCTCAAAAAGTTTGAACTCGAGCTAAAAGACACTGACCAACAGATAAAGCAGAAGCTGGCACCAGTAAAAAACAAAGGTTACTTTGTATTCCATGATGCTTACGGTTATTTCGAAGATCGTTATGAACTAAATCAAATGGGGCATTTTACTGTGAGCCCGGAACGCAAGCCAGGAGCGAAGACCTTAATTCAAATTCGTCAAAAGCTAAGTGGTGGAGATGTGGCTTGTGTATTTTCTGAACCTCAGTTTACCCCGGCTGTCGTTCAGAGCGTAATGAGAGGCAGTGATGTCACTAAAGGCGAGCTTGACCCGTTAGGGAGTACAATTGAAGCAAAACCTGGCAGTTACTTTACTTTTCTCAACAATATGGCGAATAGTTTTGAGCAATGCTTGAACAAAAAGTCAGATTAAGTGCTGTCGTAATGTAGGAGTAGTCTTTTTAACGTGATCCAGTAGTAAGAATTACAACCTTTGGTAAGGCGAGCCTTTTCTCAGAAAGTAATTGAGATATCATTACCAATAATTATCAGCTCAAAATAACCGTATCAATCCATGTTTTACAAACGATGAACGGTCACTTTCAGAGCACAAATTGATACAAAAGGTTTTCGTCTTGCTACGCCAATTAGCCCTTGCTCTGTTGGGCTTTGTCTTATCCTACCAAGCATTTGCGCTTCATAATGCAAATGCAATCTTTTACCCTTTGCCAACTCAGGCAAAGGGTACTTTTATCGCGGCTAAAAAGTTGTTCTTGGGTGAAAAGGGCGGTTTGTGGATTCATGACGTACACGGACGAGTCCTGTTTTACGATGGTCAAACTATATTGCCTAAATCAGGTAGCTTCCTACAAACGTCGGCTAAGCAGTTGGCTTATCATAAAGGTGCTTTTTGGACCTTTATTGAAAATGAGGTCTATCGAACTTATCCAAATCAGGAACGACGTTTAGTCTTTAGTTTAAATCCAGGCTCACAAATAAGAAAAATAGGGTCTTCAAAGAACTATATTTGGGTGAGTGATGGCTCGCATTTCTATACCTACAATATCGACACTAGCGAGTTAAACTCTTTCTCTCTATTGCAGCTCTATCAACATAGTAATAATAGCTACGTTTACATTAATGATGCGGTGCTAGTTGAAACGAAGTGGGCACTAGCAACGACTTCCGGCTTCTATCTTTCTGAAGGTGATAAGTTTGACCATGTCGCTGCCTCAGGTCAAAGCTACATTGAGAAAGTCTATTATTCACACACGCGAAGAGAAATTTTGATAGGTACATTGCGTGGCGCTTTAATTTTCAACATTTACCAGCCTGATAAAGAAGTGATTAGAATTGGCGGCTCACATGTTTTGACATTCGCAGAGACAAATAAAGAGTATTGGGTGGGGACAGAGCATGGCCTTTATTTGTACTCATTTTTTTCAGGTGAGGTCACCGAAGTCGCGCCTGCAAGTTTTCTTGAGTTAGAGTTAGATAACACGAAGATTTATTCGTTGTTGAGCGACAATATGGGAGGGATGTGGATTGCGACTAACCAAGGTATTCGTTATTACTCGCTATTTAGTAAAAAATTTGAACGAGTGACCTTTAGTAGTTATGACTCACACACCCTATCAGGACGAATTCGGCAAACTATTGAAGGTCCTGATGGTGCGCTTTGGTTTGCTGATGACCGAAAGATTTATCGTTCAGGAAAGAGTGGGATTAACCAAGTCTTAGAGTTGGAGTCGCAGATCAATGAATTTGCGTTTCAAAACGGCATGCTTTGGCTTGCAACCTCAAAAGGGCTGGAAATATTTGATCTAAATGGTCTCAACAAGATTACATTTCCTTATTTACAGGTTATGGCCGGACATGCCGTAGAGCATGTGACCGTTGATGGTGATGACCGTCTTTGGGTATCAAGCGGATATCATCTTTACAATGTTGATACTGCTGCACAAAGCGTACGAAACTTTGGAAGTGAGTGGCTAGTAAGTCAGTATTTGCCTGCTAAGGTTACGCGCCTATATGATACTGAAGATGCCCTATTAATAGGCACCGATCATGGCGTATACCAATACAGTAATGACAACATCCAGTTTATCCGTTTTTCAGAAAAGTTTGGTGAATCATTAGACATGACCACGGCGGTTGATGGCAGCCAGTGGTTTGCTTCATCTTATGGTGTGTTTAAAACTGATACACGAAGCGATGAAAAACGTGTTGTTGAAATGAGTGAGCCCAACGCCAGACCTGCTTGCTTGATCAGAGACAGGCAAGGTGTATGGTTAGCTTCCTCTGTCGGTTTAAGCTATTACCACCTTTCGGGTGAGTTAGTGAAACATTACTCATCGTCATCAGGCTTAATGAACAATGAGTTCCTCCCTGGTATTTGTAGCGTTATACAGCAGACAGAAATTGGTGAGCGAGAGCTTGTTCTGGGGTCGAAGTACGGACTCGTAAAAGCAGAAGCATCCAAGCTGCTTGTATCTAATCCCCCAGAGTCTAAGTTTATTGTTAGCCAAGTTGTGCTTGAAAATGAAGTTCTGCAAGTTGGTAGTGCCGATCTGAATGGGCTCACACTGCCATATGGATCTTCGCTGAGTTTTTTATTCGGTGTGATGCCAAAACCAGACAGTCAAAACTTGTACTATCGATTGAACAACGATGACCCATGGCAAACGTTAGAGGGGGGCCAACTGACACTCGAGCACCTTAGTTCCGGTGAATATCACTTGCAGGTCAGTAATGAGTCTCAAGTTGCCGCTGGAGTCGTTGGTTTAGAATCTCACTTTATCGTCCTTCATCCTTGGTATCTATCGCGATTTGCTATTTTAGGCTTTGTCGTAGCTAGTATTGCGGTCGTTGCAGTACTCGTATTCTGGCGCTCGCGCTACGTTGTACAGGCTAACCGTGATCTAGCAGCTCAAGTGACCCTCAAAACGAATCAGTTAAGACATCAAAGTAGAGTGTTGCTTACGAGCAACCAGCAATTACGTAAACAGATTCAAGTTAGAAACCTACTCGTAGACCATGTAGCTCTATCCATAAAATCAAGCGTCGACTTTATTGTGGCGAAACTACCTATGCCTCTGGATACTGCGACAGAGGATCATTTGGCTAAAACGAATTGGCAGTTAAATGAACTCAAAAGTGTTCCAAGTGATGTAAGTGGTGGGAGCCAGAACTACAACTTGAGTCAGATAACTCAGTCAGTGGTTGATGTATGGCAAGATGACTTTGCAAAAGCGGGTATTTTGGTAGAGCTAGAAGATGAGAGCAAGCAGAGCCGGGTTGCTCTGGAAAGCTTTAATCTTGATGTTATTTTCAATAGCATTTTTGCCAATATCATCAAGCGCTCTTTCCGAGGTCAAACGGTTAGAATTATGCTAGAAGAGGGGCATGATATTGTGTCATTGAGCTTTCTTGATTACGGGACGCAATTACCTAATAAAGTCGCGACTGGGTTTCCATCTAACTTAAATCACTCTGAGTTGAGTATTGACCACCTTGCCCAATTAGTGACAACGAGTGGTGGTTATTTGGCTGTCTTCTCTTCTGATGCTCAAAACAAAGTCGAGATTACATGGCCATCTGCGAAGGAAAGGAGTTATCTGGATGAACCGCAGCAAGAACTCAATCCTGTAACTATTGCAGAAGATCAAGTCACACCAGAGAAAGAGTGGTTGCAAAAAGTCTATCAATTAGTGGCAGAGCATTACCATGATCCTGAATTTGGCACTGCGTCAGCCGCTAAAATGCTGTATATGTCTGAACGCTCTTTGCAGAGACGTTTTAAATCTGCCTCGTCAAGAACATTAAAAGACTATGTCACAGAGGTTCGTTTAGAAACGGCGTGTGAACAGTTATTGGCGGGTGAGAAAATCAGTGAAGTCGCCTTTAACTGTGGCTTTAATGATCCATCTTACTTTAGCCAAAAGTTTAAGCTACATTTTGGTTTGCCCCCGTCCAAGTTTGCTTTGACTCAAGAAAGCCAAGAAATTAACTAGAAAACCTTCATTACACGCTCCCTAGTTAATAGTTAAGATGCTGGGGAGCTGCATGCAGTGCTCTATTATTGCTGCAGTTGCTAACGCAGTGAGTTTCATTGTTTTTTCATCACATCTAGCCTACAAATCCATTCTCAACACGTAAGCACGATCACGTTCTATCTGTTAGTCGCGATGTTCATAGCAATAAGCATAAATGGCTTCAAGAGAATGATTTATTGATAGTTGCAACAAATAAATGACAGTTGTATTGCTGTATCAAAAGAGCGTTGTTCATTTGGGTGAATGATGGTGTGCGACATTCGTGAAAACGAAAACTGTGTTGAAAAGATGAATAAGGTAAAGAAGTTTTGAAAGAGGTGAAAAAAAATATCGTGGTATAGCCGGGGGGACTATACCACGGGTGTCAAGGACACCTTCGCTTGCTGCCGGAGTGACATGTTGCCATGCCACCTCTGGAATTTATTAGAGAGGTTGCCCTCTCGATGGAGTAACTATACGAGAGGTTACTTATTTTTCTTATAAAAATAACGCCATGTTTATATGAGAAAAGCGACAACGTTTGGTTTTTTACTTAACCAATTGTTTTAATTTGTATTTTTTGTTTTCTATCTTGGTTTGTGACATTTTTGTTTCGTTAGGTGTCATTTTTAATTGTTAATTTTGACGTAAATAACGAGAGGAAATTTACGAAGTTAACGTTTGAAAGCGTGAAAACATTTACGGAATCTTTGATTTCACACAAGGATTGAAGGGGTATAGGGGAGTAATATTGGCAACCTAAACTTATTAAATAATAATATTTCTCATTAGCAATACTCTTAAGGGCCACTATGAAGTTATCAGAGATTAATCCTGGCGATACGGTGACGATTCGGTTGTTAGATGGTCTTTCATCAGATATCAGAAAGAAACTCATGGTAATGGGGCTGCTTCCCAATACAGAAGTCAAAGTGATTCGACGTGCGCCAATGGGCGATCCTTTACAAGTCGAAGTCCGTGGTGTGTCTGTCGCATTGCGAGAAACAATTGCTCAGAAAATTGAAGTGGAGCGAGTGTAATGCAATATCAAGTGCTAACCGTAGGTAACCCTAATAGTGGTAAAACGACGCTATTTAATGGTTTAACTGGCGCAAAACAGCAAGTTGGTAACTGGGCAGGCGTCACGGTTGAAAAGAAAACGGGACAATTCAAGCATGCTGGGGATGAGTTTTTGCTCACTGACCTTCCGGGTATTTACTCATTAGACAGTGGTAATGATAGTAATAGTATTGATGAATCCATCGCATCGCGTGCGGTTCTAACTCATCCTGCTGATCTCATTATTAACGTGGTGGATGCTACAAGTTTAGAGCGCAGCTTATACATGACGCTGCAACTTCGCGAACTTGGTCGCCCTATGATTGTTGTCCTCAACAAGATGGATGCGCTAAAGCGTGAACGTCAGATGATTAACGTTGCAGAGCTTGAGAAAACGTTAGGTTGTCCGGTTGTCAGTTTATCTGCAACCAATAAAACTCAAGTGGCAGAGTTTAAAGAAAAGCTCCATAAATCCATCGTTCAAGGAGTGCCACTTAAAGAATTGTCTTTGCATTATGGTGAGAAGATGGAGTCGGCAATTCAAACGGTTTCCGCACTTTTTAACGACCAAACCGTCGCTCATCGTGCACTAGCGATTCGTGCGCTTGAAAAAGACACAATGGTGCTCAATAGTCTTTCTGATATTGATAGAAGCAAAGTCTTGGAAGTCATTACGACGTTAGATTTGGATATCGATTTGCATGTCGCGGATACTAAGTACACGCATCTGCATGAACAGTGTAAAAAAGTTCGCCGAAGCGAAGGCAAGTTAAGTCGTAGTGTGACTGAAAGACTCGACCAGTTTATTTTGAACAAGTGGATTGGAATTCCTTTCTTCTTTGTTGTTATGTACCTGATGTTTATGTTCTCGATTAACATCGGTAGTGCATTTATCGACTTTTTTGACATTGGTGTGGGCGCATTGTTGGTTGATGGTGGGCATCACTTGTTAGACGGTCATTTGCCTGTGTGGTTAGTGACGGTTCTTGCTGATGGTATCGGTGGTGGTATCCAGACGGTTGCAACCTTCATTCCGGTTATCGCGTGTTTGTACCTGTTCCTAGCGGTACTTGAGAGCTCAGGTTACATGGCTCGTGCAGCATTCGTACTAGATAAAGTGATGCAGAAGATCGGCCTACCGGGCAAAGCATTTGTACCGTTGGTTCTTGGTTTTGGCTGTAACGTTCCGTCAATCATGGCAACTCGTACTCTAGACCAAGAACGTGAGCGTAAACTGGCTGCATCTATGGCGCCATTTATGTCATGTGGTGCTCGTCTGCCTGTATACGCGCTATTCGCTGCGGCATTCTTCCCAGGTTCTGGCCAGAACATTGTATTCGCACTTTACCTACTTGGTATTGTGGCAGCGATCTTCACAGGTCTTTTCCTTAAGCACACGCTTTACCCAGGTAGCAGCGATAGCCTAGTGATGGAAATGCCAGATTACGAGCTTCCGACGCTACAAAACGTGGTGATCAAAACTTGGCAAAAGCTAAAGCGCTTTGTACTTGGTGCAGGTAAAACCATCGTTATCGTTGTTGCTATTCTGAGTTTCTTCAACTCATTGGGTACTGATGGCAGTTTTGGTAATGAAGACAGCGAAAACTCGGTGCTTTCTAAAGCTGCGCAAGTTGTAACTCCAGTATTCGCGCCAATCGGTGTTCAAGAAGATAACTGGCCAGCGACGGTAGGTATCATTACTGGTATCTTCGCAAAAGAGGCGGTAGTTGGTACGCTGAACAGTCTATACACGACGCCAAGCGACGGTGAAGACGCAGAATTTGATCTATTGGGCAGCCTAGAAGAGGCAGTAATGAGTATCCCTGAAAACCTAGCCGGTTTGAGCTACTCAGATCCACTAGGCATTGAAGTGGGTGACTTAACTGACTCAAATGCAGTTGCAGAAGAACAAGAAGTCGATGCTTCTATCTTCGGTAATATCAAATCGCAGTTTGCTTCTGGCAATGCCGCATTTGCTTACCTAATCTTTATCCTACTGTACACACCTTGTGTGGCAGCGATGGGTGCTTACGTACGTGAGTTTGGTCATAAGTTCGCACGCTTTATCGCGGTTTGGACAATGGGCTTGGCTTACCTATGTGCGACGCTCTACAACCAATTGACGCATTTCGCAGATAGCCCAGTGACGAGTGGCGTTTGGATGGCAGTGATCGTAGCTATCTTCTTTGGCACATACCGTGTGTTCAAACGTGTTGGTAAGAAGCAAAACGGTGCATTAGAGGCGCAAGTAGCATGATTTTAAAAGAGCTTTATCAATACATTGCAGACAAAGGAACCGTCTCCCAGTCAGATCTGGCTAAGCAGTTTGGGATGAGTGAAGATGGTGCCGACGCGATGTTAAGCGTGTGGATCAAGAAGGGTAAAGTTAGCCGTTTAGTCGACACCAATAAAGCTCATGACGTGACTCGAGTTCGCTACTCAGTGACTAAACAAGATGGTTTGTCTCTGACAGTCACCATGTAGCGAGTATCAAAATTAGTCACCTAAAAGATTATCACGTTAAAACGAAAAAAGCCGCATCAGCAATGATGCGGCTTTTATTTTGCTGGTTATTGTTTGTGAATACAGCGAAATTAATGCTCTTCAGAGTGTTTAGTCGCGCCTAACCCTAGGAACTTCAAACCAAGACTTAAAACTAAAATCGAAATAGGTAATGTTAAGATCGTCCAATCTAAGCTGTCGAAGTTAATCAGCACGAGCTCTAAGAATTTCACAAACAAGATCACGATGATGACTTCAGCCAAAATGTTTTTTAGATGGCCGATGTTTGGGGTTCTGATCCAATGCAAAACCGACTGCTCTTGTGTTTTCGCTTTAGCTTTGTTGGAAATAAATAGTGTGTAGATGCCGTGAGCAAAGATGAACAAAACTAGTGCGACAAGAAATGTATCCAGTGACTTGATCAAATAAGCGATCGCGATGTCTGCTTTATCTAAATGTGCGAGTGCTTCTGGAGGTGTTTGATTAAGAATGAAGACCGCAAATGCTGAATAGGTTTTTGCTGCACCCATAAGAAAAAGCAAGAATGAAGCAGCCATAGAACAGATGATGGCGATCCAGCTGACGTATCGGAATGTGTTGAAGACTTGTTTCATGATGACCCTCTCTAACTGAGCTGGTAGTCTAAACAAGTTTTATTTTAGTTATAATCCCAGAAAAATGAGAAAGATTGTTACAAATACGTATTAATCTTTCTCTGTCTATTTTAGCCGTATTCAAAGGCGAATTATTTTCGCTTACAGTGCTTATGCTTTTTGGAAAATAGAGCTCAGTGATAACACGTTCTTAATACGACCAAGCAATTCGTTTTGCTCTTCTTCTGTACGGAATTCACCTTTGGTGTTCCCCCAAACCGGTCCCGGCCATGCTACGTCATCTTTGAAGCGAGCAATATGGTGAATGTGCAGCTGTGGCACCATATTACCTAGCGCACCAAGGTTTAGCTTGTCTGGACGGAATGTTGCTTCCAGTGCTTGGCTTACCGCTTGAGACTCTAGCAAAAACTGTTGCTGTTCTTGCATTGGCAAGTGGTGAAGCTCTTTTAGGTTTGCACGTTTAGGGACTAAGATAACCCATGGCACGGCGTTATCTTTATGCAAAAGCGCCACACACAGTGGGAAGTGGCCGATAACGGTGGTGTCTTTTGCCAGTTGAGGGTGCAGTTCAAAACTCATTATGTTGTCCGATTTGAATTGAATGACATCAGTATACGCCAGATAAAACAAAAGGTTGACGCTTTCACGTCAACCTTTGTCATCATTTAGCTTGTGCTACTTAAGCTACCTACGTAAAAGCGGATTACATACGCTCTAGAGTATCAATACCTAGTAGAGACAGACCTTGCTTGATGGTCTTCGCTGTTAGCGCTGCTAGTTTCAGACGGCTTTGTTTCACAGCTTCGTCTTCAGCAACTAGGATAGGGCATGCTTCGTAGAAGCTAGAGAACTGACCTGCTAGTTCGAATAGGTAGCTACACATGATGTGCGGTTGGCCTTCGCGAGCGACAGATTGAACCGCTTCTTCGAACTGCATAAGTTTAGCAATAAGTGCTTTCTCTTTCTCATCAGTGATTTTGATGTCACCTTGGAGAGCGTCCATAGCAACACCAGCTTTAGCGAAAATAGAAGCTACGCGAGTGTATGCATATTGCATGTATGGTGCTGTGTTACCTTCAAACGCTAACATGTTGTCCCAATCGAACACGTAGTCAGTCGTACGGTGTTTAGATAAGTCAGAGTATTTAACCGCTGCCATTGCAACTGTTTTAGATATCTTCTCTTTTTCTTCCGCATCTAGTTCAGGGTTTTTAGATTCGATCAGTTGTGCTGCACGAACTTCTGCTTCATCTAGAAGGTCGGCAAGGCGAACGGTACCACCCGCACGAGTCTTGAATGGCTTACCATCTTTACCAAGCATCATGCCGAACGCGTGGTGCTCAAGAGATACTGACTCAGGTACGTAGCCTGCTTTACGAACAATTGTCCAAGCTTGCATTAGGTGCTGGTGTTGACGTGAGTCGATGAAGTAAAGCACACGGTCTGCGCTTAGCTCTTCATAACGATATTTTGCACATGCGATGTCTGTTGTTGTGTATAGGAAACCGCCATCGCGTTTTTGAACGATAACGCCCATTGGTTCGCCATCTTTGTTCTTGTATTCATCTAGGAATACAACTTGCGCGCCATCATCTTCAACGGCAAGACCTTGTTCTTTTAGGTCTGCAACGATCTTAGGAAGCATGTCGTTGTACATGCTCTCGCCCATCACGTCGTCACGAGTCAGTGACACGTTTAGACGGTCGTAGTTGCGCTGGTTTTGGATCATGGTTACATCAACGAGTTTTTTCCACATTTCTGCACAGTACTCGTCACCGCTTTGCAGTTTTACCACGTAGTTTCGCGCCTTTACTGCGAACTCTTCATCTTCATCGTACAGCTTTTTCGATTCGCGGTAGAAGCCTTCAAGGTCCGCAAGTTCCATAGAAACTTCGCCAGACTCTTGTTGTACACGCTCAAGGTTTGCGATAAGCATACCGAACTGAGTACCCCAGTCGCCGATGTGGTTCGCACGGATCACTTTGTGACCTAGGAACTCAAGAGTACGTACTACCGCATCACCGATGATGGTTGAACGTAGGTGACCAACGTGCATTTCTTTAGCAACGTTTGGTGCAGAGTAGTCGGCAACGATAGTTTGAGCTTCGTCTGCTGCAACGCCAAGACGTGAGTCAGCCAGTGCTGCTTCCGCTTGTTTTGCTAGGAACTCTTCGCTTAGGAAAATGTTGATGAAACCAGGACCAGCGATTTCTGTCTTGCTTGCAATACCATCTAGGTCTAGAACATCCAGTACTTTCTGTGCAAATTCTCGTGGGTTAGTACCCAGTTTTTTAGCAACGCCCATTACGCCGTTTGCTTGGTAGTCACCAAATTGTGGCTTTGCTGATTGGCGTACTGCCGCAGGACTGCCTGCAGGTGCGCCAGCGGCTTCTAGAGCCTGAGATACTTTGTCATTAATAAGTGCTTGGATATTCACACGCGTTTCCTTCAATTCAAGGACGAAGAACTCGGCGAAGTAAGTGCCGAGTTCTGTTGGAGTTCACAAAAATGGGGCTAATGATAACAACTTTATTGCTTTTCATACAGAGAGGAATTGGGGAAATTTATACTTTTTCGATTGAATGGAAATGTGGTTTGGTTTGAGTTTACTATTGCGCTCAGAGTAATGAGATAAATCGCCCCAAAAGAGAGCCACAATGACGACTCAACTAGTTGAAAAACGCCTAGCGCCTAAATTGATGATCCAAGATCTGGATGCATTTATGGCGAAGATTGAAGAGCTTGCATCCCTGTTAAAACTGGATCTGAGCTTTGCTCAAGCTGACCATATTGCGCTGCGAATTAATGATACTGAAACAGCAAAAGCCGCGCATGAAGCATGGAATCAATACGGTAAGGTGATTTCACAAGCGAAAATCAACGGTCGCCCAATCATCGTTATCGAATTCGATAAAGCGTTGGAAAGTCGTGGCTGGAAGATTGAGTGTCTGGAACTGCCATACCCTGCGGAAGGCAAAATCTACTCAACTGAAAGCTGGGAACATGTGGAGTTTGTTATTCCGTCTCATGCCGAAACTGCAGACGAGTTTCTTGCTGATTTGAAACACACTTACCCAGCGTTTGGGGCGCGTTTTAATGAGTTGGAAGAGCTGGGTGTGAAGATCAAACTGTCGAGCCCGAAAGGGGATGGCGAACGCTTGAACAACCCAACGGTGGCGTTTAAGTACCAAGACATTTGTATCAAACTGCACCCGCATTCACTTAAGCGTATTGTGGAGTCTGAGCAGGCTGAATAAGCAAGTTTTGAACGACTAGAAAGAAGAAAGGTTTGCAAATGAGCAACCCTTTCTTTCATTCAAAAGCGATGAACTTAAAGGATCACTGTCTTATTCCCATAAACAAAGACGTGGTCATTGATCACTTTATTCAAAGCCTTACTCAATACGTTCTTCTCTACATCGCGTCCCGCTTGCGCCATATCTTGGGCATTGAATGTATGGTCGACAGGAATTACGTCTTGCTTGATGATCGGCCCTTCATCTAAATCATTAGTCACGAAGTGTGCTGTTGCACCGATGATTTTCACACCGCGATCGTAAGCTTGTTGATATGGCTTCGCGCCAATAAAAGCAGGTAAGAAGCTGTGATGAATATTAATGATTTTGTGGTGATATTTCTCAACAAACGTCGGCGTTAATACGCGCATGTATTTAGCTAGCACCAAAAAGTCAGCATCGTATTGATCGATCACTTCTAGCATCTTCTGCTCGTGTTCTTCACGGCTAAGGTTTTCATGGGTCACATGGTGGTAAGGAATGTCGAAGCGTTCAGTGAGAGTTTGCAGTTTGTCGTAATTCCCCACCACAGCGGCGATCTCAACATCTAGGCTTCCATCGTAGGTTTTCATCAGAATATCGCCTAAACAATGCGCTTCTTTTGTGACGAGAATGACGATGCGCTTACGGCGAGAGCCAACCAATTTACGCTTAGCACCTTGCGGGAGAGCTTGGTCCAAGTCGGCAAGAAACGTTTGATCGTTGAAGTACCCCTCCAACTCCGTTCTCATGAAAAAGTGGCCACTGGTATTATCAACAAATTCGTTATTGTGAACGATGTTGAGTTGGTGCTTGTAACAGATATTAGTAATTTTCGAGATGAGACCCGGGGCGTCAGAACAGTGGGTCAACAGTGTTTTCTTTTCCATAAATCAGGTACTTCCATGCATTAATATTTTAGCGTACGAATTTGTTATTATTCCCTGGCGGGTGTAACTGTACTGCCATGTTTCACCATAAATAATCTATTCTTACGTTGGTTTCAACAAAATATCCGCGTGTCGCCGCAAGCTGGTCAGATTGTGGGCTGATGTCACTCCTATTCCTCTGATATACTCTCGATAATTTTTCAAACTCAATACCAAGCATGATCGCAAAAACTTTTTCCTCTGATGGCGCGTTAGGTAAGGCCATTCCTGGCTTTCAAGCTCGTCAGCCACAAATCGATATGGCGGAAGCCGTCAGCAGTGCGATCAAAGATCAAACCCAGTTGGTGGTGGAGGCAGGAACCGGAACCGGTAAGACCTTCGCCTACTTAGTCCCTGCGCTGTTAAGCGGTAAAAAAGTGATCATCAGTACAGGCTCGAAAAACTTGCAAGAGCAGTTGTACCATCGTGACTTACCGCTCATGGTCAATGCGCTTGGTTTTTATGGCCAAGTGGCGTTATTAAAAGGGCGTTCTAATTATCTGTGTTTGGATCGTTTGAGCCGCCAAATGGTCGAAAGCCACACTAATGAATCTGACCCGACGTTATTAACTCAACTGGTTAAAGTGCGTGCTTGGTCATCAGAAACCAAAACAGGTGACCTTGGTGATTGTGATGATCTGCCAGAAGACAGCATGATCATTCCGACTATCACCTCAACCAATGATAACTGTTTAGGTAAAGAATGTCCGAGCTACACTGATTGCTTTGTATTGAAAGCGCGTAAGCGAGCCATGGATTCCGACATTGTTGTAGTGAACCATCACTTGTTTCTTGCTGATTTAGCGATCAAAGAAACAGGATTCGGTGAACTGATTCCAGAAGCCGATGTGTTTATTTTTGATGAAGCTCATCAGTTGCCAGATATTGCGAGCGAATATTTCGGCCAGTCAGTTTCAAGCCGCCAAATTCACGATCTTGCCAAAGACATTGAAATAGCCTATCGCACCGAAGCCAAAGATATGCGTCAATTGCAAAAAGTGGGCGACAAACTCATGCAAAGCGCAATGGACATGCGGATTGTATTGGGTGAGCCAGGCTTTCGTGGCAACTGGCGTGAGGCGTTGCAATCAGGTTCTATTAAGCGAGAATTATTGCGCTTAACTGACAGCCTCGAATTGGCGATTGATGTACTCAAAATAGCCTTAGGGCGCAGTCAATTACTGGATACCGCCTTTGAACGAGCAAATTTGATCAAAGGCCGTATCGACCGGGTATGTGATGTCGATATTACCGGTTACTCATACTGGTACGATACCTCGCCTCGTCATTTCGCTCTGCACATTACGCCTCTTTCTGTCGCGGACAAGTTCCATGAGCAAATAGAGATTAAACAAGGCGCTTGGATTTTCACGTCAGCAACCCTAGCCGTATCGGGCGATTTCAAGCACTTTACTGAGCGCCTTGGCCTCAAGCCTACAAAGCAATTTTCTCTGCCGTCCCCCTTTGATTATCAAAAGCAAGCGCGCCTTTGTGTGCCAAGGTATTTGCCAGAGCCAAACAGTAACGGCTTAGCGGATAAGTTAGTCCGAATGCTTGCTCCGGTGATTGAAGAAAATGATGGTCGCTGCTTCTTTTTATGTACCTCGCACAGCATGATGCGTGAACTAGGTGAGAAGTTCCGAGAAGTACTTGAGCTGCCTGTGTTAATGCAAGGGGAGATGAGTAAGCAGAAAACCTTGGCGGAGTTTATGGAACTGGGTAACGCTTTACTCGTGGCGACGGGCGCTTTCTGGGAAGGGATTGATGTTAGAGGTGATGCGCTGAGCTGTGTTATTATCGACAAATTACCGTTTACCGCCCCTGACGATCCGTTACTCAAAGCCCGTATCGAGGATTGTCGATTACGTGGCGGTGAACCATTTGCTGAAGTACAAATCCCGGATGCAGTGATTACGTTAAAGCAGGGAGTCGGGCGATTAATTCGAGATCAGAAGGATCACGGTGCGTTGATCATTTGTGATAATCGCCTCGTCACGCGAGACTATGGTGGTATTTTCCTCGGAAGCCTACCACCTATCCCAAGGACGCGAGACTTAGATGGAATCAAAGCATTCCTGAAAGCAGAACAATCTGTCACAGACGCAAGTGCTGAGGCATAACCCAATAAATGAAAGTTGTAGAGAGTTAAATGAGCGCAAAAATTCTTGCTATCGATACAGCGACTGAAAACTGTTCAGTTGCGTTGTTGGCTAATGATCAAGTGATTTCACGTAGCGCGGTTGCACCACGCGATCACACCCAAAAAGTACTGCCAATGGTTGATGAAGTACTCAAAGAAGCTGGCCTGACTCTACAAGAGCTGGATGCGTTAGCGTTTGGACGTGGTCCAGGTAGCTTTACTGGCGTTCGTATCGGTATTGGTATCGCACAAGGTTTGGCGTTCGGTGCTGACTTACCTATGATCGGCGTTTCAACGCTGGCTGCAATGGCTCAAGGTAGCTATCGCTTACATGGTGTGACCGATGTCGCTGTGGCCATTGATGCACGTATGGGTGAAGTTTACTGGGCACGTTACACTCGCCAAGCAAACGGTGAGTGGGCAGAGATGGATGCAGAGTGCGTAATTCCACCAGCACGTCTCGTTGAAGAAGCACAAGCAGACGACAAAACGTGGACGACAGCAGGTACTGGTTGGGATGCTTACCAAGAAGTATTAGCAGACCTACCGTTTAATTTGACGCATAGTGACGTTCTGTACCCTGATTCACAAGACATCGTGATTCTTGCTGAACAAGAATTTAAAAAGGGTAATACCGTGCCGGTCGAAGATTCGAGCCCTGTTTATTTACGTGATAATGTGACATGGAAAAAACTTCCTGGTCGCGAATAGTCCGTTTTTCATTAACCTGACAAAAAGCAGGGCGTTTGCCCTGTATTTTTATGGAGTGCTATGGCGTCGATTAATGGCTTGCCTCCTTCTTTGATTCCCGGTGCAAATCGCACTCATAAAGCCAGTCAAAAGAAGCAGGTAAATAAATCACAAACAAAGCAGCCTGTAGGTCAGCCTTCAAAGGTTGCTAACGCCGTGGCGCACTCCATAAAACACGTGGATGAGTCCCAAATTCACCGAGCTCAAGTGCAATATGACCTTCCTGAAGGGGGCGCACGTAAAGCAATGGAGCAGTACATGGATGTCATGAATCGAGCTAAAAAAGAGGAACTGGCTCAATTACTTGGTGTCGATATTTACGTGTGAGATCTCCCCAGCTTGGGGTTACTAATATTGAAAGGTGGTTTATGAAGGTTTTTGGACGGTTTTTTCTCGCATTATTTGCTACGGTTGGTTTGTCTGCGTGTAGCTCTTTGCCAGAGGAGCTAAATGCAAGCACAGCATTGGTCGTTACAGACTATAAAGCGTTTGCTGAGTCTCAGGGGCAAGTGAGTGAAGATGTTCGCCTTGGTGGAATCATCGCTAAAGTGGATAACTTTAAAGATAAAACGCGTCTAGAGATTGTAAACCTTCCTATCAGTGAGTCTGGTAAACCTGATATTGATGAAGAGCCTACGGGGCGTTTTGTCGCCTATTTTGATGGCTATTTAGAGCCTGTCGCCTTTAGTGAAGGCCGTTTGGTGACGGTTGTAGGCAAAGGAGCAGGGGAAGAAGAAGGAAAGATCGGTGAGCACGGTTACATCTTCCCGGTAATTAAGGGGGAAGGGTACCGTTTATGGAAAATTGAAGAACGTGTACGCATGTATGACTCGCCAACCTACTTTTACCCATGTTACTCGATTAACTGCCGCATGTGGCGTAATGATTTCCCGCAAGACGGTAAAGTGATAAAACAGGTCAAATAATCTGCGATGCATGAGCGTCAATTCGAGCTTCCTGCCGGCAAAATGGCAGCCCTTGAGATAGGGAACGAGAAAACGGCTGACTTGTCAGTCGTTTTTCTTCATGGGTGGTTAGATAATGCGGGCAGCTTTAAAGCGCTCATGGAGCAGTTGAATCAACTTAATCCTCACTTACACCTCCTCGCCATCGATCATTTTGGTCACGGTTTATCGAGTCATAAATCTCACGATAATTATTACCCCTTTCACGACTATATTGCCGATTTGTATCAGTTTTTGGACGAATTATCACCAAACAGACTGATATTAGTAGGGCATTCACTTGGTGCTTTAATCGCAAGTTGCTATAGTGCAGCGTTTCCAGAGCAGGTCGAAGCTCTTGTGCAAATTGAGGGAGCAGGACCTCTTCATGAGGATCCTACTAACAGTTTGCCTCGTCTTCGCGATGGCGTTTTAAGTCGAATAAGACAGCAAAACAAGCCAGAGCGAGCCATTGCCTCCTTCGATCTGGCGTTAAAATTACGCATGCAAGCCAACCAATTAACCGCTGAGCAGCTTCTACCGATAGTAGAGCGTGGAACAGAGCAGCGAGGAGATAAATGGTATTGGCGGCATGACGCCAAGTTAAAATGTGCGTCGCTTTACCGAATGGCGCAAGCGCATGCTAACTCGATTACCAGCCAAATACGTTGTCCTCATTTGATTGTATTAGGCGATCAAGGATTTCAGAATTTACCATCTAACCAAGCTGATTGGGGAGAGAACCCACCGCAAGTGGTTTCTGTCAAGGGTGGTCATCACTGTCATTTAGAGCAAATACTCGAGGTCGCAACGCGAATTCTTGGTGTAGTTAACAAAATTTAAACAAGTGTTTGAGAGTTGCGTGCTCAAGCACGTTCGCTGTGCTGTAATAGCTTTCAAAATAAAAAGGACGCTATTTTTTAGCCAGTTATAAACGAGGAGTAACATCGTGGATAAACCATGGCTTTCACGTTATCCAAGTGACGTACCTGAAACCATTAATCCAGAGCAATATGAGTCTTTGGTAGAAATGTTTGAACAGTCTGTACAAAAATATGCAGACCAACCAGCATTCATGAACATGGGCTCGGTTATGACCTTCCGTAAATTGGAAGAGCGTAGTCGCGCATTCGCAGCGTATCTGCAAAACGAGTTAAAACTGCAAAAGGGTGACCGTGTTGCTCTGATGATGCCAAACCTACTGCAATACCCAGTGGCGTTGTTTGGTATTTTGCGTGCAGGTTGTATCGCCGTAAACGTTAACCCACTTTACACTCCTCGTGAACTTGAACACCAATTGAATGACTCAGGTGCGACGACGATTGTGATTGTGTCTAACTTTGCGAATACGCTAGAACAAATCGTCGATAAAACACCAGTCAAACACGTAGTGTTAACCAGTCTTGGTCAAATGCTGCCACGAGCGAAAGGTACGATTGTCGATTTTGTCGTGAAGTACGTTAAGGGCATGGTGCCTAAGTACGATTTACCTGGTGCTATCTCAATGCGTCAGGCTCTACGTAAAGGTCGTCGTCTACAATACGTTAAACCGTTTATGTCTGGGGATGACATTGCATTCCTGCAATATACGGGGGGGACGACAGGTGTCGCGAAAGGTGCGATTCTGACTCACCGCAACATGATTGCGAACGTTCTACAGGCAAAAGGCGCGTACGGACCGGTTTTATCTCCGGGGCGTGAATTAGTCGTAACAGCGTTACCGCTGTATCACGTATTTGCTCTTACCGTAAACTGTCTGCTGTTTGTCGAAATGGGTGGTCGTAACTTACTTATTACCAACCCTAGAGATATTCCAGGGTTCGTGAAAGAGCTACAAAAGCATCCGTTTACTGCGATTACGGGCGTGAATACCTTATTTAATGCATTGGTCAATAATGAAGATTTCCACGAGTTGGATTTCAGTAATCTACGTTTAGCTGTTGGCGGCGGCATGGCAGTGCAGCGCTCAGTGGCAGAAAGATGGCAAAAGACCACGGGTTGCTACTTGCTCGAAGGTTACGGTCTAACAGAGTGTTCTCCGTTGGTGGCGGCATATCCGCATGATCTTGTTGAATACAATGGCTCTATTGGTCTGCCGGTACCATCAACAGAAGTTCGTATCGTGGACGAAGAAGGCAACGCTCTTGCGAATACTGAAACTGGTGAACTTCAAGTTCGTGGTCCTCAGGTTATGCAAGGTTACTGGCAACGACCTGAAGCAACGAAAGATACGATTAACGAAGACGGCTGGCTATCAACTGGCGACATCGTTAAGTTCGATGACGAAGGCTTCCTGCATATCGTTGACCGTAAGAAAGACATGATCTTAGTATCAGGCTTTAATGTTTACCCGAACGAAATCGAAGACGTTGTAGCACTACACGGCAAAGTACTTGAAGTTGCTGCTATTGGTCAGCCGCATGAAGTGTCTGGTGAATTAGTGAAGATTTATGTCGTGAAACGCGATCCGAGCTTGACCAAAGACGAAGTGATCGCGCATTGTCGAGAACACCTAACTGGCTACAAAGTTCCGAAGTTGGTTGAATTCCGCGAAGACTTACCTAAAACCAATGTCGGTAAGATCTTGCGTCGTGTTTTACGCGAAGAGAATGACGCTGAACTTGCGAAGAAAAGCGCATAAGCCGATTTCGTCGAGTCGAGAGATTTAAAAAATGATAGAATGCCAGCGTTTTGCTGGCATTTTTTATAGCGAGAAGTATGTGAACTATCAAATTATTACTAAAAACAAAGACCTAGAAGAGGTTTGCACTCATGCCCGAGAGGCAGACGTAGTGATGCTGGATACCGAATTCGTTCGTATTCGCACTTTCTACCCGCAGTTAGGTCTGATTCAGCTTTTCGATGGTAATCGCCTCTCGCTGATTGATCCGACTGAATTAACGGATATGACGCCGTTTGTAGCGCTATTAAAAGATACTTCTGTGCTAAAAGTGCTGCACGCATGTGGTGAAGATTTAGAAGTTTTCCAAAACGCTTTTGGTTGTACACCATTCCCTATGGTGGATACGCAGCTGATGGCCGCTTTTCTCGGTCACGGCCTATCGACAGGCTTCGCATCGCTGGTGGAAGAATATTTAGGCGTAGAGCTCGACAAAAGTGAATCACGTACCGACTGGATGGCTCGTCCACTGACACAAAAGCAATTAGATTATGCTGCCGCAGATGTTCATTACTTGTTACCCTTATACGAAAAGCTGTTCGATAAGGTGACGCAAGCAGGTTGGTGGGAAGCTGTACAGCAAGAAAGTGATTTACTCGTTTCGAAACGTATTCGCGTAACCAATGAAGAGAATGCCTACCTTGATATTAAGGGCGCTTGGCAATTAAAACCTTCTGAGCTGGCGATTTTAAAGCCATTGGCGACGTGGCGTTATCGTGAAGCAATCAAACGAGATTTAGCGCTGAACTTTATCTTCAAAGAAGGTGATCTATTAACGGTCGCTCGTCTTGGTTTAACGAACTTTAAGAAGATGGAAGCAGAAGATATTGATATCCGAGCGATTAACCGCCATGGCGCGAAGATTGCCGCGATTGTTAAACAAGCGAAGCAAACACCTTCTGAAGAGTATCCTGCGAAAATTGAGCGTTTAATGGACTATCCGGGTTACAAGCAGGTCTTCAAAAATATGAAAGACTTGGTGAAATCGGCTTCGCAGAAGTCAGGTTTAGCCACGGAGTTCCTTGCCTCTAAAAAGCAGATCAATCAGTTGATCAGTTGGGTTTGGAAAAAAGATCGTGACCCAGAAGTATTGCCTGATTTGATGCAAGGGTGGCGTTTGGATTTACTCGGCGACAAGATGAACAAAGCATTAAAGTAATGAAAGATGAAAAAAGTTGGCCTCGATGCCAACCTTTTTCGTTCTAATTAGAGTATTCGTCTTGCGAGAGAAACTGATTACTTTTCTTCGTCTGGTAGCTTCACATTCAGCTCAAGAACTGAGATATCGTCGTCTTTGTGCTCAAATGTTAAGTCAACCATATTTGGATCAATTGCCACGTACTTGCTGATCACCTTCAAGATGTCTTCTTTTAATTGAGGCAAGTAAGACGGCGCAGGATCATTTTGGCTGCGGCGCTCTGCGACAATGATTTGCAAACGCTCTTTAGCTAGATTCGCAGAAGTTTTCTTCTGTGGACGGAAAAATTCTAATAATGACATGTCTAGCCTCCAAAGAGTCGTTTAAAGAGTCCTTTCTTCTCCTCAGTAAGGAAACGAAATTCAACCTGATTGCCTAATAAGCGATCAACGGTGTCAGAATAAGCCATACCCGCATCGGTGTTATCGTCAAAAGTGACTGGCACACCTTTGTTTGACGCGTTAAGCACGGCTTGGCTTTCTGGAATCACGCCCAGTAGTGGAATATGTAAGATCTCCTCTACGTCTTCAACGCTTAGCATTTCGCCTTGAGTGACGCGAGATGGGTTGTAGCGAGTCAGTAACAGATGCTGTTTTACTGGCTCTAGCCCTTGTTCTGCACGCAGTGACTTAGAATCTAAAATACCGAGAATGCGGTCAGAGTCACGTACAGAAGAGACTTCTGGGTTCGTTGTGACAATGGCTTCATCGGCATAGTACAAGGCCATTAACGCGCCTTTCTCGATACCTGCTGGTGAATCACAAATAATGAAATCAAAGCCCATTTCATCAAGTTCGCCGAATACGCGCTGAACACCATCTTTTGTCAGTGCGTCTTTATCACGAGTTTGAGAAGCAGGAAGAATAAATAGGTTGTCCGTGCGCTTATCTTTGATCAGCGCTTGGTTTAATGTCGCTTCACCGTTAATGACGTTTACAAAGTCATACACGACGCGGCGCTCACAGCCCATGATTAGATCGAGGTTACGCAAACCGATGTCAAAATCGATCACCGCGGTCTTTTTTCCCTTAAGAGCTAGACCAGAGGCGATGGCTGCGCTTGAAGTGGTTTTACCAACGCCACCTTTACCAGACGTTACTACAATAATGCGTGCCATTTTTTTTCCTTTTTAGATTAAATCGCGAGAACTTCTAAATGTAATGATTCATCGGCTTTACTGATCATTACTTTCTTTTGCCAGTACTCGCTTTCAATTTGATCGCTTAACCAGTAGTCACCCGCAATGGATACCAGTTCTGCTTGTAAATCGTGGCAAATAATACGCGCTTCCTGCTGACCACTTGCTCCTGCAATCGCACGACCTCGAAGTGTGCCATGGATATGAATAGAGCCGTCAGCAATGACTTCAGCACCAGCACTTACGTGCGCTAGCACCACCAAATCACCATCTTTTGCGTAGATCTGTTGTCCTGAGCGGACAGGCGTACGAACTACTTTCGTTGGTGCCATTTTGGCAGGTGCTTGGCTTGGTGATTTGCTCGCCGACATAATGGCGAAGCCAGCTTCGGAAGCAAGGTTTTGTACACGCTTGTCTTTACAGCCCGTTACACCGACCGGAATAAAACCAGCATCTGAGATGCCTTGTTTAAGCTTAGGGAAATCAATGTCGCCTTGTACTTTTGCTATATTGATTACCAAAGGCGCGGATGCAAAAAAAGAAGGTGCTTGAGAAACTTTTTCTTGCAAAAATTCGACAGTCTTTGCGATCTCATTGTCAGAAAGGTGTAAAACTGACAATGTAAAACTGCTACCTTTAAGGTCTGGTGAATGGGTCATCGTGGACTTCTTGCCTTTATTGAAAGAGCGTTGCCTTAAACTAGGTATGTCATGTTATATTTCATCCTTTGACGCAGCAAGTTCTCTCGTGGGCAAATAGGTGAATTAATCTCAAATTTGCTATTAAGTTTGCGAGAATTTGACGTTTACAACCTAATCCGCACTCAACGCGGCTAAATCAGCATAAAAGGCGTGTCATGCTTTGTTCTATTTATAAAAGCTCGAAAAAAGAAGGTACTTATCTCTATATTCCGAAAAAGGATGATTTTTCACAGGTTCCTGACACCTTAATGCAGATGTTCGGTAAGCCTATCGCTGTCATGACGATTAAACTTGATGGCCGTAAATTGGCACAAGTTGATATCGAAAAAGTGAAGGCTTCATTACAAAATGATGGCTTCTTTCTTCAGGTTCCACCGCCGCCGGAGAACCTATTAGAAAAGTACAAAGAACAAAAAGCCCAGCAGAAAGGCGAATAACGTCATCGTTTTTCATCTGGGATTTCTGCCTTGCTCAAGGAGGGCAATATGAAAAAGATACTGGCTACCATGCTTAGCGTTGGTATGTGTACCTCGGCTTTTGCAAGTAGCGAGGGTTTTGATGAATACTTGAATAAGCTGCGTGCTGAAGCTCGTGATAAAGGTATCTCAGAGCAGGTCATTAGTGCTGCTTTTGCTAATGTTGAGTACAAGCCCCGAGCAGTAAAAGCGGACCGAAACCAACCAGAAAAGAAACTGACATTGGATGAGTACATTCCTCGCGCGGTGCCTGAATGGAAGGTGAAGCAAGCCAGACAACTCTACAAAGAGCATTACACCGAGCTAAAGCGTATAGGCGATGAGTACGGTGTCCACCCGCGCTTTGTTGTGGCACTTTGGGGAGTTGAAAGTAACTTTGGTAAGTTTACCGGCAACTTTAAAGTGATTGATGCACTATCCACAATGGCATTTGAAGGCCGTCGTGAAGAGTTTTTCCGTAAAGAGACTATGTCGGCACTTCAGATCCTCGATCAAGGCCATATTGAGCTAGAGAACTTTAAAGGCTCATGGGCTGGTGCGATGGGTCAATGCCAGTTTATGCCAAGCTCTTTCCTTCGTTTTGCTGCTGACGGCAACGGTGATGGTAAAAAAGACATATGGCAATCTGAAGCGGACGTGTTTGCATCAACCGCTAACTATTTGAGCAAGTCTGGTTGGGATGATAAATATACTTGGGGTCGCCAAGTTAAGGTTCCTAAAAATATTGATCGCAGCCTAGAAGGGCGCACGGCTGAAAAAGGCAAATACCTTCAAGAGTGGAGCCAATTAGGTATCACAAAATATGACGGTAGCCCGTTGCCAAAACTGGATGAAGACATCAAAGCATGGTTGATCATGCCGGACGACGAGAATGGTCGTACGTATCTGGTTTACAATAACTACAACGTATTGATGAAGTGGAACCGCTCTTACTACTTCGCACTTGCTGTGAGTCACTTGGCTGACCGCATTAAATACTGATCTGCCATCAAACAATTTGGCATTCAGTCTTCAATACAAGGGCTCTTCGGAGCCCTTTGTTTTTTCTATAACCAAATCGAGGTAAAGCGTGTTATCTGAACGTGCCGCACAAATGGTGATTTTCTCCGCTCTTCTTAAACACAAAAGCTTCACAGCTGCTGCAAAGAGCTTAGGCGTGTCGGTGTCTCATGTGAGTAAACAGTTGAGTCAGTTAGAAGCGTCTCTTGGTATCAAGCTTGTTCAACGCACTACGCGAAGCTTTACGCCGACTGAGGCAGGGAAAACCTTTTTTCATCACTGTGAGCAAGTGGTACAAGCGGTGAGCAGCGCCACATTAGAGATGGAAACCCAGCGGGATGAAGTAGCAGGTTTGGTACGTCTTGGGTTGTCGCAATCATTTGGTACCTTACACATTATTCCAGCGATTCAAGAGTTACGCGAACTGTATCCTCAACTTCAAGTGGAAGTACATCTGTTTGACTATAAGGTCGATATGTTAGCCGAAGGGCTCGATTTATGGGTAACCAACAACGAGCATTTGCCTGAAGGTTACATTGCGCAGCGTTTGACGGATTGCCAGTTTGTTGTTGCGGCATCGCCAGATTACTTATTGAAACATGACACGCCAACAGAACCGGATGACCTATCTGCTCACAACTGCCTCATATACAGAAGCTGGGAGCGTGACTATACGGGGTGGGCGTTTACCAAAGATCAGCAAGAATTGAACGTAAAAGTCTCGGGTAACTATTCAGTAGATCTGGCAGAAGCCGTTCGGGATGCGGCTATTGCAGGTTGGGGTATTGCCTACCTTGCCACTTACTTGCTGGGTGATGAGTTCAGAACGGGTAAGTTAATACAGCTGTTACCTGATTGGAAAGCCAGCCAGTCGATGCCGTTTTATGCGGTATACCCAAGCCGCCAGCATATGCCAAAAAAAATATCCGCAGTGATTAACTTTATCAAACAGAAGATCGGCAACCCTTGTCATTGGGACCAACGTTTGGCGCCTTACATCTCTATTCCTAAATAACAGGATCAATGACGTTGTAGAACGACACATAAGGTGATTCACTTCACAAAAATTTTTCCTGAATCAGAAACATATTTTCCATATGGAAACAATTAAAATAAGCAAACGTTTATCTTCAATAAATTCAATTGGTTATTTTGTTGATCAGTTATTGGTCGCTTAAACTTTTCACACTGTTAACATCCTCAACTTGCAGCATTTTGAGTCCGCTATACAATCCGGTGCCTTCTATATCCCCCTTCTGTCGGATTCATTTTATGAACTCAATTATTGGTATCGTAGCCATACTATTCCTAGCATGGCTACTTTCTACAAATAGAAAAAATATAAAGCTGAGAACGGTGTCGTTTGCGTTTGCTTTGCAGGTACTGTTTGCGTTGTTGGTTTTATATGTACCAGCAGGACGAGATGCGCTGAATTCAGTGAGCAGTGTTGTGTCGAATTTGATCAACTATGGTCAAGAGGGCATTGCGTTTTTATTCGGTAATTTGGCGACAGGGGGCTTCACCTTTGCGATCAATGTTCTGGGTATCATCGTTTTCTTCTCCTCTCTTATCTCAGGTCTTTATCACATTGGTGTGATGCCAAAAATCATTAACTTTATCGGTGGTGGTATTCAAAAGCTGCTGGGTATCGGTCGTGCTGAGTCTTTGTCTGCTACGGCGAATATCTTTGTTGGCACCATTGAAGCACCATTAATGGTAAAGCCTTACCTAAAACACATGACTGACTCGCAGTTCTTTGCAGTTATGACAGGTGGTTTAGCGTCAGTTGCTGGCGGAACGTTGGTTGGTTACGCATCACTGGGTGTCGACCTCAACTATCTTATTGCTGCTGCATTTATGTCGGCACCTGCCGGCTTGTTGATGGCAAAAATTTTAATGCCAGAAGATACGGATAAAGCAGCAGATATCGACATTAGCCAAGTTGAAATTCCACGTGCAACCAACGTAGTAGAAGCATTAGCCGATGGTGCCATGGCGGGTGTACGCATTGCTGTATCGGTCGGTGGTACGTTACTGGCGTTTATTAGTGTCATTGCAATGCTAAACGGCATGTTAGGCTGGATAGGTGATCTGATTGGGACACCATTAAGTTTTGAGCTCATCCTAGGTTTTGTGTTTGCGCCAGTCGCTTGGTTGTTGGGTATACCATGGCAAGAAGCAACCACAGCAGGCTCGCTGATTGGTAACAAGATTGTGGTGAATGAGTTCGTCGCTTTCATCCAGCTTGCAGAAGTGAAGTCTCAACTTAGTGAACACTCACAAGCAATCGTGACGTTTGCTTTGTGTGGCTTTGCAAATATCTCAAGCATGGCGATGCTGATTGGTGGGTTGGGCTCTTTGGTACCAGAAAAGCGTGCATTTGTTTCTAAGCATGGTTTCCGTGCGATTATCGCTGGTGTCATGGCGAACTTAATGAGCGCTTCTATTGCGGGCGTGATTTTAAGTCTGTAATTGAAATAGATATCAACAATTAGCAAAAAGGCTCCTTGCGGAGCCTTTTTCGTATCTGAAATTTACGTTATTTGTCTGTGTGGAACTGTTCGCAAGCGAGCATCGTGTTCTCAATTAAACTTGCGACGGTCATTGGGCCAACGCCACCAGGAACAGGAGTAATAAAGCTCGCACTTTCACGTGCTTTGTCGTATTCCACGTCGCCAACTAGTTTGCCTGAATCAAGACGGTTAATACCGACATCGACCACCACTGCGCCTTTTTTAATCCACTCACCAGGGATGAAGTTAGGTTTACCAACCGCAACCACGACAACGTCAGCTTGACGCACATGACTCTCTAGGTCTTTGGTAAAACGGTGACATGTTGTTGTTGTGCAGCCCGCAAGCAGCAGCTCAAGTGTCATTGGACGACCAACAATGTTTGATGCGCCAACCACAACCGCATGCTTACCACGTAGCTCAATGTTGTAACGGTCGAGTAGGGTAATGATGCCCTTTGGCGTGCAAGAGCGAAGCTTTGGAATACGTTGCGCAAGACGGCCAACGTTATAAGGGTGGAAGCCATCCACGTCCTTCTCTGGGTGAATGCGCTCTAAAACATGTGTTGTGTCTATGCCCGCAGGAAGGGGTAATTGCACTAGAATGCCGTCAATTTCATCATCATTGTTTAATTCATCAATCAGCGCTAGTAACTCTTCTTCTGAGCTAGACGCAGGAAGGTCAAAAGACTTAGAAACAAACCCAACTTCTTCACATGCGCGGCGTTTGCTACCGACATAAACCTGAGAGGCAGGATCTTCACCAACTAGAACCACTGCTAAACCAGGAGCACGTAGCCCAGCTTCAACACGTGCTTTAACACGTGCAGCCACTTCGGATCGAACAGTTTGGGAAATGAGAGTTCCGTCTATATTTTGAGCAGTCATGACTTTCCTTATAAATTAAGAAGGCAGATTATCTGCGGCGCATTGTCGCAGAATTTCTTATCAACATCCATACGCAAACGTTTGCTTTGTGGTGTTTTTGAACATTAAGCGTTTTAATGGACTTTTTTTAGGCATTCAGATCAGAATGTTATGAAAACCCGTTGATTTACCCGTTTGAACTCGTATAATCCTGTCCCTGTAGCGCGCCCTTAGCTCAGCTGGATAGAGCACGTCCCTTCTAAGGATGTGGTCATTGGTTCGAATCCAATAGGGCGTGCCATTTATTCAAAAGCCCCGATAACTCTTTGAGTTGTCGGGGCTTTGTCGTTTTTAGGTTTTTGGCTGTAATTGCCACTCTATCTACAACTTTTGAATGGCATTCTAGCCATTGCAATTTCTAGCAATCTGGATAGCCACCAACAAAAAAGCGCTGGTTAACCAGCGCTTTTGCATTTACTAAGGGCATTACATCTTTTTAAAGATGATGGAGGTGTTGATGCCGCCAAAGGCGAAGTTGTTACTCATCAAATATTTCACGTCCAGCTCTCGGCCTTGTCCGGCGATGTAGTCTAAATCGCCACATTGCTCGTCGAGGTTTTCTAGGTTGAGCGTTGGGTTAAACCAACCTGTGTGCATCATTTCTAAACCTAGCCACGCTTCAATCGCGCCACAGGCGCCTAGTGTGTGGCCAAAGTAGCTCTTGAGTGAACTTATTGGCACTTTGCCCAGAGCATTCGCTGTTGCGTTGCTTTCCGCAATATCGCCGCGGTCGGTGGCTGTGCCGTGAGCAGATACATAGTCGATCTTCTCAGCAGGAATGCCCGCGTTTTGCAAAGCCATTTCCATACAGATTTGCATGGTTTCCATCTGTGGTTGAGTGACGTGTGCGGCATCACAGTTGCTGGCAAAACCGATGATTTCTGCATAGATTTTCGCGCCACGAGCGACGGCGTGTTCGTACTCTTCCAGAACCAGTGTTCCCGCACCTTCACCAATCACCAAACCATCGCGATCGGAGTCATAAGGTCTTGGTGTGCTTTTCGGGTCTTCATTCTTCAGACTGGTGGCAAAAAGGGTATCGAAGACAGCAGATTCCGTTGGGCACAATTCTTCAGCGCCACCAGCAACCATCACCGTTTGGTAGCCGTGTTTGATCGCTTCGTAGGCATAGCCGATTGCTTGGCTGCCAGAAGTACATGCACTGCTGGTTGGGATCACTCGGCCTTTCAAACCGAAAAATAGACCAACGTTCACTGCCGTAGTATGCGGCATCATCTGCACGTAAGTCGTTGCGGTGATCGCTTTAGTGGTTTTCTCATTCAGCATGACACCAAATGCGCCGATTGCGTCAGTACTGCCTGTTGATGAGCCGTATGCGATACCCGTTTGACCATTGGTGAGTACGTTGTTACCAATCAAACCTGCTTGGCTTAGTGCGTTTTCTGTTGCGACGGTCGCCAATTTGGAAACACGCCCCATGCCGCGTACTTGCTTGCGCTTGTAGTGCTTTGGCAGTTCAAAATCTAAAATTGGTGCCGCGAGCTTGGTGTTCAAACCATCATACTGTTCGTAAGAAGGCATGTATTGCGTCGCGTTCTGGCAGTCACGCAGTTTTGGTTCGACAGATTGCCAATCGTTACCAAACGCAGTCACGCCTGACATTCCGGTGACAACAACTCGACGGCTCATACTAGGCCTCCGTTTACCGAAATGACTTGGCGAGTTACATAGCCTGCGATGTCAGACATAAGGTAACTGACTAAACCAGCAACTTCTTCTGGCTCTCCCATGCGGCGCAAAGGAATTTGCGGCATCGCATGTTCTTTCACGTGTTCGTCTACCATGCCTGTGTCGATAAGCCCTGGAGCAACGCAGTTGACGGTGATTTTGCGTTTTGCCAGTTCAAGCGCGAGTGATTTTGTTGCACCAATTACGCCCGCTTTCGCTGCGCTGTAGTTAGTTTGACCACGATTCCCCATTAGGCCAGAGACTGATGCAAGCGTAACAATTCGGCCGCCTTTGCGCTTTTGCACCATTGGCATAACACAAGGGTGAAGAACGTTGTAGAAGCTATCTAAGTTGGTATGAATCACACCATCCCATTCTTCTTCGGTCATCGCAGGGAAAGCGGTATCTTTTGTGATGCCAGCGTTGTTTACGACGCCATAGTAAGCGCCGTGTTCGGCGATATCGGCTTCTAGCTTCTCACGACAATCTGCACGGTCACTGATGTCGAATTGGATAAGACGACCGCTACCACCATGCTGTTCGATGGTGTTTAGGGTGTCTTGCGCGCCTTGTTGATCGCCCATGTAATGGACAATGACTTGGAAACCATCTTTGGCTAATTGAACGGCAATGGCTTTACCGATGCCTTTGCTGGCACCTGTAACGAGGACTTGTCGGGTCATTGTTGACTCCTGATTTTCATTTCTTGTAATTTTTCTTCTGATGGAACGTAAACGTTCAATTGGCAAGTCGCTACAACAGTTCCTTGTAGCTCAATACGGGCTGAAAAAACCGCCATACCGTTATCTTCCATAACTTTTTCAGCATACACATCGAGCACCTGTCCGCGAGAAAACGTATCGCATTCAGACGTGTATCGACGGCTACCAAGTAAAAAGCCAATCGGTGGCGCTTGTTCCTTCATTAATGCGTGGTAACCAGACCACGCCGCGACAGATTGCGCCATAAACTCAATGCCAACGTAAGCTGGCACGGTTTGAGAGGTCGAGTCGAAGAACGGGTTGTGTTCTGCGATATCAACCTGGCAGTGAATCGTATCTTGTTGAACATCCAAAGCACGATCAACCAAGATCATTGGTTTGTCGTGTGGCAAAAGTTGTTCGATGGGAGGAAGTTTAGTCATGAGCGTAACCAAAAATAAGACTAATATTATTGCCACCAAAAGCAAAAGAGTTGCTGAGAATCGCTTTGTTACCGAGTTTGGTTGGCGTCTCAACTAACGATATATGGATATCGTCTGCTTTGGTTTCGCAGTGCTGTATTGGCAAATCAAGGTTGTACTTGAGAATATGCCAAGCGATCGCGGCTTCCGTTGCACTTGCTGCGCCTAATGTGTGTCCGGTAAGTGGCTTTGTCGAGCTTACGGGAACGGAGTCTCCAAAGCAGCGATGAATGGCTTTGCTTTCCATCGCATCGTTTAACGGCGTTGCTGTGCCATGCGCGTTGATGTAACCAATGTCTTGCGCTGTAAGTCCTGCATTGGCCAACGCTTTTTTCATCGCTTGTTCTGCGCCTAACCCTTCTGGATGTGGTGCGGAAATATGATGTGCGTCTGAGCTGTCGCCAGCTCCGAGAAGAGCAACGGGCGCAGGTGTTTTGCTTAGCAACATTAATGCTGCGGCTTCGCCGATATTGATGCCGTTACGATGTTGGTCAAACGGTTTGCAAAGAGTATCGGATAGAGCTTCTAAACCGTTAAAGCCGTTTAGTGTGAGGCGGCAAATGGTATCTACACCACCCACAATAACTGCATCAACAATGCCAGAGCGAATCAGGCGCTGCGCGGTTAAAAAGACACGGCCACTAGAAGAGCAGGCGGTTGAAACTGAGTAATGTGGGCCGCTCAAATCAAAGTAGGCGGCAATAAAATCGCTGCAGTTGCCAAGCTCTTGTTTGGTGTAATGGTAGTCGGCAGGAAAATTACCGTTTGCCAGCTTTTCGCCAAATGCGATTTCGCCATCTGAAATGCCAGATGTGCTGGTGCCGATCACGACTGCGATACGGTCACGACCATATTTAGCAATGGCGTCACGCACGTCGCCTTCGATTTGCAGCAAAGCCGAAAGTGCGAGGCGGTTGTTTCTCGTATCAAACTGGCTGAGTGCGGTCGGTAATTGCGGTAACGTCTGTGCAATTCGACCGATTACTGTTTGGCGGCCTGAATTTAAAATATCTTGGTCAACCACCATGTTGGATGGCTTCGCTCCTGATAAACACTGGTGGATGAGCGCATCATCTTGTCCCATGGCAGAGTGAAAGCCACAGGCCTGAATATACAAAGGTTGAGAAGAGCGAATAGGCATATTGTTATTCTAAATTGTTCTTAATTAATCTGATGTTGCAGTGTTTGAATAGAAATTGAAAACTGATGTTTGAGGTGATGAAAATCAATCTTACCCTCTAACTTGTTAGAAGAGCTGTATTGAATCTTAATGATCTTTTCACCGTCGCTATCAAAGATGGCGCGAGAATTATTTTTATCAATAATTCGCCACCTTACCTCATTTAACGACCCTTCCCAAGCGGAACTCGGCCAGAGCGTGATCATCAGGTTAAATAATACCTGTTCTGGCTGCGGTAGCGAACCTTGTAAACCGTTGAGCACTTCGGTTTGAATTTGTTCTCCATCGTAAGACAGTGAGAGTACTCTCGTCCCCCAGGATGAGAAGCCTGCCAGCACCACTTCGTTGTTGATCACTTGCAGTTGTACCGGAAGTTGCTCAGATTTGGTTTTACCATCTATTGCCCAAGAAGCCGTAATTAACTGACTGGCAGACAACTGATAGCCCAAGCTTGCGGGAGTGGGCAAGCTAACTTGGGTGTGCTCGGCAATGTCGACCTGAGGCGTCGATTGGTGAGGGACCAAGCTGCATGCACTTAAAAACAGGCTCAGTGCGAATAACGTCGCGCAGCGAAAGGCGTGATTGAAAATCATGACGTCGTTTCCTCTGTTTTAATTGCAATCGGAGAGAGCAGCCAAGCGACAAAAATACCACTTAACACCGTAATGCCAAAACTGTGAATCGCGTGAGTTTGGCTGAGTGACAGCAATCCAAATGACAACACAGTGGTCATTGCCGAAAGGGTGATCGCCAATAGTGTGCTCACACTGCGGGCTTTCTCGGCAAAGAACAGAGTGTAATCGATCCCGATACCAAGAATGAGCACCAAGCCAAGCAAGTTGAACAGGTTTAATGTTGTTCCCATCGCGACAGCAGTTGCAAGACCGCAGGCGCAAGCAATCAATGATGGCAGTAAAACTCGGCAACTGTGTTGCAGACCGTACCGCTTGATTAATACCAGAAAGATCACAGCACTGGCGGCTGCCAATAGCTCCATGATTTTGATTCGGTATTCACCAAATAGGGTGGATATTTCTTCAGCTTTGTTTAGGTAGACAACATCAGACTGTGATTTGGCAAATGCCTTAACAACAGCGGAGTCTTGCAATTGGTTTAACACCACTACCGTTGCCGATTTTTCTTTAATTTTACCCAAATGAAGAAAACGTACAGGCGCTGATACCGGGTTTTGCAAGTACTGTTCAACCGTAACAGGGATAAAGTCGGCGTCCATTTTGGGCTTTTTACTTAAGCCCAGCCCGGAAGTAAGTGGGCTGGATTGTGTCGCGTAAAGATCGCGAATCAATTGATAGTCTTGTTGCTGACGCTCCACTGAGCTCAAGTAGCGGCTCAGGCTCTGGTAGCTTTCGATGGTGCTGTCCGCTTTCCACGCTTCTAATGTTGGCGTCAAAGACTCCAGCTTTTTCATTAGGTTTTCGTCATCGTCGGCGGTAACGACCAACATTTGCTGTGAAGATTGCATGCCACTGAGCGTCGTAATCAAGGTTTCTTGCTGCTTGAGATCGTTCGGCATCGTTTGCAGTAGACGAATGTCGTCATCGTAGTTCAATTGCAGCAAGAAAAAGCCACTCGCAACCACACATAACATCGGCAATCCGACTTTAATTCGAGGTTGATTCCAAAGCGTTAACCATTTCGCCAACAGTGATTGTCCCGGTAAAGTCGAAATGGTGCGCGATGGGTTACGAGCCAGTATCGGATACCAAGCCACCACGGTGATGTAAGCGGCAATCAGACCAATGGATGAAAACAGCGCAAGCTGCTGCAAACCAGGAAACGGTGCCACTAACATGCCCAAATAGCCGATCAAACTGGTGATTAAGCCCAGTGTGATCGCTATGAAAATATGCTTTAACCCTTGCTCGCTATCCCATTCATTTCCCGCCGCAAGACGTTCCGTTAGGTAGTGGAATGCGTAGTCGATAGACACACCGATTAAACTTGCGCCAAACACTAAGCTGAACAGATGGACTTTTCCAAAAATCCACGTCGTAACGGACAACGCAACGAGCAGACCAATGGTGATGGAAAGCAGTGCTAGGGACAGCGGCATCACACTCCGAAAGACCAGCAAGAACAATGCAATGATACCGAGTAGAGAGAATACACCGATGGTGCTGATCTCCGATTTTGCACTTTGCGTACCAAAGTCAGCGTAAAATAGAACGCCAGTATGTGCGACTTCAGCGCCATATTTCTGCGCGACGCCTTGTTCTAGCGCTTGAATATCAGGGACTGCAAGTTGCCCAGTTAGGCTATAAGGCGAGTCTTTTAGCTCGGCAGTAATAAGCAAGTATTGAGCACCGTCTTTTTCGACGGACAGATAGCCGTTATCCAATCGGAAAGAGGACGATTGCTGGGTAACTTGGCTCAAATAATCACGAAATAGCAAGAAAGGATCATTTTGTAACTCTTGCCCGGTCACTCCAGAAAACGGGTTGTACAGCGACTGAATCACATGCTGCACTTGCTGTTCTGGATTTTGGCTTAAACGCTCTCGTTGTTCAGGCGTCAGCAATTGGAAGCGGTGCTTAAAGTAGTAACTCGCCCAAGCTTGCTGCTCTTGAGGTGAGATTTTTCCCACCACATCGCGAAAATGATTACTCTGACGCAAACCCTTATCAAATTCAGCGGCTGCTGCAAAAAGGGCATTTTTGTCCGGCGCTGTGATCACGAAAATGACTTTGTCGCTCATACTTGCCGAGACCGACTCAAAGGCTTGCTCAGCCACCGGGTTTTGTTGGTTCTTCGGCAACAGTTTTAAAATGTTGGTCTCAATCGGAGATTCTGCACTCCAAACCCATTGTTTGAGTAGCAACGCGCCCGCTAAAACAACGAGATTGAGCCAAACCAGAGCAAAGGTGTGAGTGCCAAGACTGAGTTTAGAAACGGAATTGAGCGTCTTCGGCATCCGTGAGTTCCTGAGGTAGAGAGGTCTGGTTTGTAAACGTGATTTCGGTCTTATCGCCGCGCAGCTCTTGCAGGGTTAGGCGATCAATATGCGTTTTACCGGAAAGGGTGATGGCTTTAAACACCGCATTTAATGGTGACTGTTTGGGCACTAAAACGAGCTGCCACTGATTGTTCTCAACTGAAAAATCGAGTGTGAATTGTTCTTGCAGTGCAGAAGTATCCCCGTGGAACACGGATAAAAACACATGACTAAAGTAGAACGCCATTGGGTTTTCTTGTGCAGAGATCGTTTTCGGTGCTTGGTCGGCAAAAGTTTGACGAAGTTTGTTTTCCGTCAATACCAAATTGACTGCGAAAGGTTCTGTTTGTTGCCACAACAAGCCATGTGTTTTGCTCAGTGTGAACTGACCTTTAGAGGTTAGAGGTTGACTGAACATTTCCAGATGACGCTGCTGCGTAAAATCTCCGCGCACGATTTCATGCTGAGACAACTGCTGTTGAAGCGACGCCAAATCTGTTACGTTTGCTGTCGGTGTGGCCAGTGCTGGAACAGAAAATATCAACAAAAAAGAGAGTAACCACTTTTGCATTAGTTCAGGCTCCCATGGTTGTGCCATTGCTCTACTTTATCTAAAAAGATTGCCGGAGAAACAAAGCACATCTCTTGCTTTTCAATGGATACAGCGACTTGCGTTGTATGCGCTTTGCACATACGTTGATTCGTTTCGGCGTCGTAAATCACGTAATCCACACGTAAGCGGTTTTCCCACTCAGTGAGTTGTGCGGTAATACGAATGGTGTGATTAAACGGAATCGCCTTCACGTATTTAACGCGCGTATCGATGATCGGCCACATGTACCCAGAGTCTTGCATATCGCGATAGCTGTATTGGAGCTTCTCCATCAGCACACGACGCGCTTCTTCAAAATATCGAAAGAAGTTGCCGTGATAAATCACGCCCATCGGGTCAGCATCTTGGAATGAGGTGACCATAGTCACCTCCGCTTCTAATGGGTAGAGAACCTGCTCTTGCATTATACCTCCGCGTAGAGTGGCCAATGACGTTGCTGAATGCGTTCAATGAAATGGCGCAAATCTTGTTCCAATGGGCGATCTTCAATCACAAATTCAAACTCGCTCAGTACTGCGTCACGAATTACTCGCAAACTCTGACTCATGTGGTGTTCGTCCAATTCGTTATGACGACGACGAATCTCAACCGCTTGAACGCTTGCTAGGAGTGAAGCCGCAGCAACTTGCTCTGTTAACTCAAGCACGCGTAGGCAATCACGAGCCGCGATGGTGCCCATGCTCACTTTGTCTTGGTTGTGACATTCGGTTGAGCGAGAAAAAACGCTCGCTGGCATGGTGTTTTTCAAAGCTTCTGCCGTCCAAGCTGAGATACCAATCTGAACCGCTTTAAAGCCGTGGTTGATCGGTTTACGCTCGCCTTCTGCACCAGTTAAGTTAAACGGCAGGCCGTTATTGAACTTGTAATCCATCAATTGCGCCATCTGACGATCCAGCAAATCAGCTAAGTTGGCAATGTTCACTTTCAACGTATCCATCGCCATTGCGATATGACCACCGTAGAAGTGACCACCATGCAGAACGCGCTCATTGTCGCCATCGATAATTGGATTGTCGTTGGCACTATTTAGTTCATTCTCAATCAATTGACGTAGCCAAGGCAGTGAGTCTTGCACCATGCCAATTACGTGTGGCGCACAACGCAGCGAGTAACGATCTTGCAGTCGGTCGCTATTGCGTGGCGGACGTTCAGCATTGAGATCATCACGCAGCCAAGCCGCAACTTGCTGTTGACCAGGGTGAGGTTTTACCGCAAACAACGCTTCATCAAAGTGGAAATCGTTACCTTGCATACCCACAGAGACCATTGCGGTAATCTTGGTGCACAGCTGCGCTAGGTATTCTGCGCGTTTGTAGGCAAGACAGGCGAGAGCAGTCATCACGGATGTACCGTTCATTAACGCCAAACCTTCTTTTGGTTTTAGGCGAATTGGCTCAATGCCCAGCTCTGAAAACACTTCTTGTGTTGATCGCACATCGCCTTTGTAAAGTACTTCACGCTCGCCAATCAAGGTCGCCGCTAGGTACGACAGAGGCGTTAAATCGCCACTTGCGCCCACCGAGCCTTCCTGTGGAATACGCGGCGCAATGTCGTGGTTGATAAGCGTAACGATTTGGTTCAACAGATCGTGAGACACGCCAGATACGCCTTGCGACAATGAACATAAACGTGTTGCTAGCACCGCACGAGCTTGCTCATGAGAAAGGATTTGACCTAAGCCACAGCCATGGAAGCGCGTAAGGTGCAACGGAAGTTCATCCACAAGAGCGGGTGGAATCGCCACGGTGCATGAATCACCATAACCCGTGGTTACGCCGTAAATAACGCCTTCTTCTTTCAGTAACCGTTCCAGAAACGCCACGCCACGATCAATCTTCGCGGTAAATTCTGGCGAGGTGTTCATGTTTGCCTTTGCACCTTGAGCAATGGCAACGACATCTTCGATGGTTAAAGATTGGGCACCAAAAGTGATGTTGTGATTATTGTTGTTTGTCATGTGGCTGATTACTTAAAGTCCAGAAGTTAAAAAAGTTGTACCACTGTAACGGCGCTTGCAGTGTGTGGTGTTCTAATCTTTGTGCGTACTGTTGAACAACGCGTTCTAGTGCCTGCTGACGCTCCTTGCGTGGTAGCGTGACTTGGTCACTAAAGTGTTCAAAGTACACATTAAAATGCGGAATGTTCGCTTCATCGTCGCGTAGGCCGAAGAGTAGATAGACCGGCGCTTTTAATACCGAGGCTAGCATGAATGGGCCTTGCGGGAATGGGGCAGGTTTACCAAGAAAATCTGCCCAAACGACACGATTTTCTTTGCTGGTGGAAGTGCGATCGCCAACGATCACCACCCATTCGCCTTGCTCGATTTTTTGTTGAAGCAGAATCGCGGTGTCTGGTCCCATTGAGCTGACTTGAATCAGGTTCAGTTCCGAATTTGGGTTTACCGCCTTCATTACAGCATTAAATTGTTCAGCGTGTTGGGTAAATACCAAGGCATTGATTTTGACATGAGAGTGTCGACGACCAAGCGCGCGGCAGAGTTCGATATTGCCAAGGTGCGAGCCTAAAATGAGCACGCCTTGTTTTTTCTGCGCCATCTCTTCGAAATGATGCTGGCCGTGAATGGTTAGGTTATCGACGTTAAAGTCACCTTGCCAGGCAGCCAGTTTGTCGAGCATGGTTCGCCCAAAAGAAAGCAGATGATGATAGCTGTCCAACTGTTTTGGTAGTGCGATGCTCTGCTGCGTTGCGTAGTACTGCAAGTTTTGCAGGTAAACCTCAGACGCTTCACGGGCAGATTTACCCGTGAAGTGGTAGTAGCGCATGACTAATTTTAAAATCAGGTCAAACGCTTTTCTGCCGAACAAGCGGTAAACCGCGAGTAAGGTTTTGATGCCTAAAATCGTGCCTTGTTCTTTTCGTTTCGACCAGTGGGCATTATTGTCATCTGTGTTTTGGCGCTTTCTGGCGAGTAGCGAAGGAATGCGCGGCAACATGCCAAAAAATAGGCGAGTGTGCATCCAGCTTATCTTGACGTTGTCCCACAATGCGTCGAAGTGGGAAATGCCACCTTCAGGGTAGATCACGCGCGTTGGAACAAAATCAATGTCGACGCCTTCCCAATACATTCGCACTAGAATTTCGATATCAAAATCCATGCGTTTGCCGATGCTGTACTTGTTCAACACGGCGACCGTTTTCGCCACTGGGTAGGCGCGAAAACCGCACATGCTGTCTTTGATAGATAGTGACAAGGTTTCTATCCACACCCACACGTGCGTAGCGTAGCGACCATACAAACGGGATTTAGGTACGCTCTCGTCGTATATCGGTTGGCCCGAAATCAGGTTATCTGGTTTTGTTTCGCTGGCGCTGAGCAATTTCGGCAATGCTTCTAGGTCGTGTTGACCGTCTGCGTCGATTTGAATGGCGTGCGTAAAACCAAGTTGGTGAGCTTGATGTAGGCCTGCCATCACAGCGCCACCTTTGCCTTGGTTTTCTCTCAAACTAATCAGTTTTATCAGTCCTTGCTTGCTCAAAGCAGAAAGCGCTTGTTTGGTGTCTTCATTGCTGCCGTCGTCAACGGCCAGCACTGGCAAAGCGAAAGAGGATAACGACGCAACCACGTCTGCAATTGTGCTGCCGTGGTTGTAGCAAGGAATTAAAAAGCAGGGGCGATAATCACTCACGTGACTCACCCAGTTTCATTTTTCCTGACGAGTGAGTCACCAAGGTTTCACCGTTTGTCGATGTGTACTTAAAGGTCAATTTCTCGCGCTCATTGTCCCAAGATAGTGAGAGGCAAACGTCGGCGTTTGGCAGAATCGGCTCTTGAAATTTGATGACTTCCATTCCTTTAAATACCTTGGGAGTATTCAAATATTGAACGGCGTAGAACAGCGCCCAATCAATTTGAGTGACGCCGGGTAAAAGAGGGAAGTGATTGAAATGACCTTGGAAATCTAAGATGTCAGCATCCACTCGCAGCGACAGCTCCGCGGTATGGTCACTCACTTCAATATTCTGAATAGTTGGTTTTCTTTTTTCCATGTTACTAGCTTTATTGGAATAGTTTTTCAATTTCAGCAACTTGGCGTTTGCCTTGGCTGTTCAATGGAATTTCGTCGACCACTCGGAATTTTCTCGGGATAGCGATCGGTTCTAGCCAATTGCGCAGTGCCTTGCGAAGCTCAAGCCAAAATTTGCCTTTACCAAGTTCATTAAGCACATCGCTGCCTTGATCGTTAAGTACGATGATCGAGACTAACGTGAGGCGACCAGATTCTTCCATTGGGATCACCACGCTTTCTTGAACCCACGGCAATTGCTCTAAACGTTTTTCCACTTCGACAAGGGAAATACGCTTTTCTTCGACTTTGACGATTCGGTCAGTGCGTCCACGCAATTCAAAAGAAATACTATCATGGAAATAGCATTCATCCGCAGTTTGGTACCAAGTGTTTTCATCAATGTGTGGCGAGCGGAGCTTTAAACAATTTTCATGGTTAAGCTCGGCTTCAATACCAGGGAATAACGTCCAGGGAGTACTGGCTTCGTGCTGCTGACGGTAAGCGATGCCGCCGGTTTCTGTGCTGCCAAAAACTTCAATAGGAAGTGACCCAAACAACAACTGGCTGTGCTGCGCGGCTTGGTTTGGCAAGGGACCACCAGAAGAAAATACGCACCGAATCGCAACCGGATTGTGCTCTTCACTGAGTCGTTTTAGTAACGCAGGGCTGCTTACTAGCGTGGTGTCAGCATCAGCGTGATGGACAATTTGCTCTGGGAACTCAAGGTTGTGTGCTGAAAATGGACGTGCGGAGCACAAAGGCCACAATACGCGGAACAGCAAGCCGTAAATGTGTTGATGAGAAACGGTGCTTTCAACGCGTGTGCTGGCAACCGTGTCGCCCCACAGGTTATCTAGAATAGCAACTTCGATATCGAGCTGTTTCAGCGTTTTTGCAATGGCTTTTGGTGTGCCGCTTGAACCCGAAGTAAATAGCGTTACTGGTATTTCTGCCAGGTTTAATTCACGCCAAAAATAAGGTTGTTTGGCCTCTGGCTCGCTAATCACGGTGGTTTCTAGCAATGATTGAGCTTCGATCAAAAGCGAGCTCACGAGTTCTGGAGCCGAGACATCGGCATCATGCAGCAACAAATCGTAGTGCTCACTGAGCTCTTTGAGTGCTTCTGGTTGGTAATTACCAGGTAATACAATGGATTTTCCTGCATAACAACAAGCAAAAAAGCCAACGGCAAACAGGTAGCTGTTGCCAAAACACAACGCAATGTTTTGCGTTGGTTGGGTTTCTAGCTGTTGAGTAAGTGTTGCGACGTGCTGTTGGAAATCACCCCACGTGATAACCGTATCGCGATCGTAAGAGACTGGGGATTGCTCAGACCTCTCCGCGATGAACAAGGTCGCTAGGGAGGTAAAGCTCGAATACGTTGTATTCATACGATTAGTGTTCCTTTCGAACAAATTGACGCACGATCCATTCTCCAGCGAACAAGCCACCAGCAAGTAAGTAGCTGATGAGGCCGTTATAAAGCGTCCATATTTTTACTGGTAGGAAACAGGTATAGAGTGCAACGGCAGCGTTGAGCGTAAAAAAGGCGCACCAAACCATCGTCACTTTGCGAGTGTAAGCCACGCCACTAGCCGGAAGGTCGGGTTCTTGCAAGCGAGCAAGCCTCTCTATGATCGATTGCGGCTGTTTTAAGCTCAGTCCAAATACACACAGCATACATACATTGACAACGACAGGGTAAAACTGAAGCCACCCATGTTGTTTAAACACCATGCCAAGCGTAATTAGGACAATGCCAACAGCGCCCGTAACGAGCGCCAAGAACTTAAACTCTTTTAGTGGGGTCTTATTTGCGACGAAAACACGCAAAAGTAACGCAGCAATTAACAAGCCCCCAACTAAGTTCAAGCCAAATTTATCTATACCGAAATAGACGGCGAAGGGGTAGGCAAACAGTACAATTGCAGACAGACCAGTCAGCAATTTGCGCATTAACTTTCCTTCAATAATTCAGTGACAGCGTTAACCACATCGTCAACGGTTCTTACTGCACTAAACTCTGCTGGCTTGATTTTTTTGCCAGTGACATTCTGTAGGTGTACGACCAAATCAACGGCGTCAATGCTATCAAGATCGAGATCTTGGTATAAGTGCGCATCTGATTGAATGTCGGCTGCGTCAATTTCGAACAGCTCAACAAGCGCATCTTTAACTTGTTCAAATACTTGATCTTTATTTACATCAGTCATGAATATACCTACAACTTATTCATTAGTTTGAGAAGAAACGTATTTCGCTAGATTTGCTACAGACGCAAAGTGTTCGCGTGTATTTGAGTCGTCGGCATCAATAACGATGTTGTATTGTTTTTTTATTGCGAGTCCAAGCTCAAGCGCGTCGATAGAATCTAAGCCAAGTCCATCACCAAAAAGTGGTGCATCCGTTTCAATATCATCTACGGTTAAATCTTCAAGGTTTAAAGCATCAATGATAAGTTGCTTAATGTCGTTGTGTAACTGTTCCACTGGGACCTGCTTATTAATAAAAGTTTTCTGGAAAAATGTTTTCAGCTAGGTGCTGTTGTAAGCGTCGCGCCGCTATTGTCGGCGACGTAGTTTGCTTTATAAAGGGGGTAATCTCAACTTTATCCTTAACTTCAACCCTGAAAAAGGGCTTTGTTGCCGGTACTTGATACCATTTTTTCTCTTTTGTGAGGAAACTTGGTGTTACCGTAATATGGACAACTCTTAAATCTCGTTCTGTTCTTACCGCAATTTGTGCTGCACCGCGTTGTAATTTCGGCTCTACACCTGGTGTTGTTCTTGTTCCTTCAGGAAATATAAGCAACACGTTGCCTTTGTTAAATCGTTCATCACAAAGTGCTAATAAATCATCCGGTGCTTCATTGGGAATATATCCGGCTGCTTTTACGATGTGCTTCATAAAAGGATTCGACCATATTGCCGATTTTACTAAACAGTCGCAGCGATTTAATTGTGAAGCAATGAGAACGTAATCGATTAAACTAGGGTGATTGGCAACAATTAAACAATTACGATCTTGTTGAAGAATATCGGCACCAATAATTTGATAATCGATTGCGCCACTCAACTTCATCAATTTACAAAATGTGTTGAATGAATATCGAATCGCACCCTGAACTTTATATTCGCGTTCCGTTTGGTCTGAAACAAAAATACGAATGGTCGGAATAACAATGAAACTCAGTACTAAACCACCTAACCCAAATACTGAAAAACAAAAGCCTGTTGCTAGCACACGCCAATACTGATTTAAGCGAGTCATTTTTTGTGCCATTCCCAAGCTTGTTGCGGAGCGAAAATAGTCCACTGGCTTTTATCTAACAAGTATTGTTGCAAAAATACTAAACCTTGAGGAAGAGGATGACCGGAACGTTCTGCGTTTATGGAGCTTTGTATCGCGAACTTGTCTCCATGAGAAAGTATTAAGCCAAGTCCAAACCCTTGGTATTGTTGGCTTTCATATTCTAAATAAGAGTCAGGCATAGGCTCATCAAAATCAACAAGCAGTACTTTTTTGTCAGGATTGTCGGACAAAAACAGCCATGCTTCTAATATTGCGCTTTGGAATGTGTTTTCTGCCGCAGCGATAGAAGTTAGGGGAATGGGTTGTTTAGTTGCGATAGTGGCAAGCCCTGCGGCGGTATTGTGCACCGATTGAGAAAAAGCCATCGGAGACGCCTCTTCTCCATTAATTATATCTTCAACTAGTGCGACGCTGCGATGCAGTTCACCATGACGGCTTGAAAATACAAGGTAATCAACTTGATGTTGATTAAGCATTTCGATTGCAGTTTGTACCGCCAGTTTACTGAGTGGGCTCATTCTTCTGCGCATCATCGCAGGAATATTTGCAACATTGATTTTGCCATCTTCTGGCCATTTTATCTCTGTTGCCCATTGTTTCCATTCATTGGATTCGGATAAACCGAATGAATTCGCTGTCCACGCATCAATATTGAACGAAATGTTGATCTTCGAGTTTGGCATATTGGGTTAAATTGTTTATTTTACAGCTCGATACAAATTGGGGTTGACCCAAATTCACAATAAAAAGGAAATTATCATGTCGCGTTTTAAGCTGTATGTCTCGTTATTATTAACTTTGCTTCTTGTTGGTTGTGGACGAGTACAACCTGTAATGAATGTGGAGGATACTCCAGTTGCTTATGATCTTCAAAATAAACAAGTAAAAATGGCCATAGTGCAATCAGCAACTAACCGAGGCTGGACGATCGAAGAAGTAAGCCCTGGTGTTCTTATTGCAAAAATCCACGTTCGTAAACACTCTGCAGAAGTAAAAATCCCATACAATAATAAATATTACTCAATTATTTATCTCAACTCAGTAAATCTCAAAGCAAGTGATGGCAAAATCCACCGCAATTACAATCGTTGGGTAAACAACTTGAATGTTGATATTCAGCGAGCTATTGCATTGTTGGGCAATCAATCTCAACAATAAAACTATTAATTGCAGTTAGGTTTTTCCGTGTTAAATCAAAATAATGACCCTTTTAATGCTTTTGAAGCGAAGACAGAAGCTCAGAAGTTATCTTTTGCACCAATCGTGTTCCAGACCGCCAAAACGCTTCGAGATTTAGGTATTTTAGCCGCTTTAGACAGCGCTGGCGCTCAAGGCATGAGTGCCACAGATATTGCCGAGAAAACGGGAGTATCAGAATATGGTGTTAAAGTACTGTTGGATATGGCGATTAGTGCGCATATTGTTTTATGGGAACGACCTAACTATTCGCTTGCAAACCTTGGTTTTTACCTTCTTCATGATGGTATGACGAATGCAAACATGGATTTTACGGCAGATGTTTGTTACGCCGCGATGATGCATTTGACGGAAGCAATTCAAGAAGGTAAACCGTCTGGTTTGAAAGAGTTGGGCAATTGGGAGACCATCTATCAAGGTCTATCGACGTTACCAGAACAAGCCAAACAGAGCTGGTTTAAGTTCGATCATTTCTATTCGGATCGCTCGTTCCCACTTCTGCTTAAAGAGGTATTTGCAAGCAAGCCAAAGCATCTTGTGGATATTGGCGGAAATACGGGGAAATGGGCGATTCAGTGTTGTAAACATGACCCTGACGTTCAAGTGACGATTGTTGATTTACCGCAGCAATTAGAAGTAGCGATGAAGAATGTTTCAGAAAACCAGTTCGTCGAGCGTGTACGTCCATACCCTGCAAACATGCTGGATAAAGCACAAACATTGCCTGAGCATGCTGACGTATGGTGGATGAGCCAGTTCTTGGATTGCTTTTCCCCAATTGAGATCCTCAATATCCTTAAAAAAGTTAAAGCCCAGTTAACGAAGGGAGATACTATTTACGTATTGGAGCTGTTTTGGGATGCTCAAAAATACGCGGGAGCTTCCTATAGCCTTAATGCCACTTCTCTTTATTTTACCTGTTTAGCTAACGGTAATAGTCGCTTTTATCGCAGTGATGATTTCTTAGAAATTGTCGAAGCGGCAGGTTTATCTGTCGTTGAAAGAACCGACAATATTGGCCTTGGTCATACCTTATTAAAACTACAAGCAAACTAAATTCAGAATGAAAACAGAGCTCAAGCAAGTTGTTGTCGTAGGAGCGGGACCATCAGGTTCAACCGTTTCTGCGTTATTAAAATCGCGTGGCATAGATGTTGTTGTCTTAGAAAAAGCGACTTTTCCACGTTTTTCCATAGGAGAAAGCCTACTCCCTGCATGTATGGAAGTTGTTGAACAAGCAGGAATGACCAATGCGGTAAAGCAGTTTGGCTTCCAGTATAAAGATGGTGCTGCATTTCGTCGTAATGGCGTATACACCCAGTTCGACTTTACAAACAAATACACGCCAGGACCGGGCACGACGTTTCAGGTTCAACGTGCCAACTTTGATAAAGTATTGGCAGATAGCGCTGAAGAGCAAGGCGTAGAGATTCGTTATCAGCATGAGCTGCTCAACCTAGTGTTTGAAGGGAAAAAGTCTCGATTAGAAGTGCTCGACTCAAATAAGAAGGCTTATCAAATCGAAGCAGATTTTGTGTTGGATGCAAGTGGCTTTGGGCGTGTTTTGCCACGCTTGTTGGAGCTAGAAGAACCTTCTTGTCTTCCGCCTAGAAAAGCGATCTTTACCCATATCGAAGATCATATCTCTCCCCAAGAGCCGGAATACGATCGCAACAAAATTTTAATTTCAGTTCATCCTGAAAATCACGACGTATGGTACTGGCTAATCCCATTCTCTAATGGTACCTGTTCGTTTGGTGTGGTGGGTGAGCCAGAATTTTTCGAAAAATACCCAGAAGATAAGATTGCAGCGTTGCAGCAGTTAGCCAATGAAGAGCCGGGTTTGGCTGCTTTATTGCGAAACGCGAATTACCCGAATCCAGCAGGCGAGTTGGGTGGCTATTCTGCTAACGTCAAACGTTTAGCGACAGAGCACTACGCGTTGCTTGGTAATGCAGGTGAGTTTCTTGATCCTGTATTTTCATCGGGTGTCACTATCGCCATGAAATCGGCAGAGTTTGCAGCGGACTGCGTGGTTCGTCAGCTGAATGGTGAAAAGGTTGATTGGCAAGAAGAGTACTCGCAACGCTTAATGGTGGGAGTGAACACATTCCGCACTTATGTGGAAGGCTGGTACAACGGCACGTTGCAAGATGTGATTTTCTATCAAAACCCGAATCCACGTATTAAACAGATGATTAGTGCGATTTTGGCTGGATATGCTTGGGATACGAATAATCCTTACGTAAAACAAAGTGAGCAGCGTTTGTCGACGCTTGCAGAACTGGTTCGGGAAGCTGAACTGTAAGAATATACATTCGCTTATCCGAGAATCAGTAAACCTAGGTCTTACCAAAAAATTGGTAAGACCTTTTTAATGCCTCTTTACTTTTACTTCTAGCGTGTTGGAGACACATTGACCACTTACATCGGTGTGTATCGAATTTGAGAATTTTTATGGTGACATTGATCACATCTAGAATTCCTGTTGCTGATATTTATATTAAATTTGTAGGAAATGGATTACATTCTGGGAGTGTTCCCTACATCCGGCTTCGTTGTGAAAACGGTTTATAAGCAACTGTATAAGTTAGTAAAGTTCCAAAAACTACACCAAAAAAAAGACAAGTTTCTTACCAAATCAATTCGCTTGGTGAGTTCGAGCCATCGACTACGCCAAACGCTTCCTCTACTTTCTAAAATTGTCGAAGAACATGACGCATCAACGGTCTCTTCGATTGCAGATCCCGAGAACGCGGTAGCGTGGGGAGGTAAAGTTTCTCCAGAGTTCAAATCTAAAGTCATCCGTATTAGTAAAGAGCTAAAGATCAATCCTAATCATCTTATGGCGTGCATGGCATTTGAAACTGCTGAAACTTTCAGTCCAAGCATCAAAAATGGTTCCGGAAGCGGGGCTACAGGGTTAATTCAATTTATGCCCTCTACCGCAGAGTCATTAGGAGTGAACACAAAGACTCTTGCGAGAATGAGCGCGCTTGAACAACTTGACTATGTGAAAGCGTACTATTGGCCCTATCGAAATAAAATTAATAGCTTAGAAGATGCTTACATGGCCATTCTCTACCCTGCTGCGATTGGTAAACCGCCGTCTTTCGTTTTGTTCAGACAAGGCTCAATTGCCTATCGACAGAATGCAGGTATCGACCGCCACAAAACGGGGAAAATCACGCTTAATGATGTTTCCTACAAAGTGAGGAAAAAATTAGAAAAAGGTTTGCAGCCCAATTTCCTGGGCTAAGATTGTGTCATGTTCCTAGTTTTTCGCGCATGAATCCTTCTGTTACTTCACGGGGATTCTGATACACTACGCGCCCATTTCCTCTGTTGAGACCTTTCTATGCCATTTTCTAAGCTTGGTTTAAGCGCATCGATTGCTGATGCAGTAAAAGCGCTAGGTTATGAAAAACCCACTTCTATCCAACAAAAAGCCATTCCAATCGTATTGCGTGGCCGCAATTTAATTGCAGCAGCGCAAACGGGCACAGGTAAAACGGCCAGTTTTGTTCTGCCAATCTTAGAAAAGCTTAGTCGAGGCGAAACGCAACGTAAAAAACGCGCTCGTGCGATTATCCTAACGCCAACACGCGAACTTGCGCTTCAGGTTCATCAAAGTATTGAAGCTTATGGTAAAAACTTACCATTACGCTCAATGGCGATGTTTGGTGGTGTGGATTATGCACCACAAAAACAAGCCTTGATCGAGGGTGTCGATATTGTGGTAAGCACGCCTGGGCGCTTGATTGATCTGTACGGTCAACGCGCGATTCACTTTGATGAAGTGGAAATGCTAGTGCTTGATGAAGCCGACAAAATGTTGGATATGGGATTCATCGATGCGATCGACAAAATCGTCGACTGTATGCCAGAACATGTGCAAAGTTTGCTGTTCTCAGCGACGTTATCTAACCCTGTTCGTGACTTGGCGAAAAATGCGATTATTGATCCTGAAGAGATCACGATTGCAAAGCACAGTGCCTCAAAATCAAATATTAAACAGTGGATCACGACCGTCGATAAAGACATGAAGTCGTCGCTGTTAAGTCACTTGCTTAAAGAAAATGACTGGTCGCAAGTACTGGTATTTATTGAAACTAAACACGGTGCAGCCAAACTGGTAAGCCAACTTGAGAAACGTGGCATTGTGGCAGAAGCATTCCACAGTGGCCGTAATCAGCGTGTTCGCCAGGAATTAATAGAAAAGTTTAAAGCGGGTGAAATCCAGTACTTAGTCGCAACCGGCGTTGCTGCGCGCGGTATTGATATTGATAATCTGCCAGTTGTCATCAACTACGATTTACCTTACCCAGCGGATGAGTATGTACATCGTATTGGTCGTACAGGTCGTGCTGGCGCGAAAGGTGAGGCGATATCACTGGTTTCAAAAGACGACTTTAAGAACCTCTGCATGATTGAAAGCCGTTTAGGGCACTTGCTAGAGCGAGTGGAAATTGAAGGTTTTGCGCCAAGAAAGCCAGTACCAATTTCAATTTTAAATTACGTGCCTAAGAATAAACGTAAACCGCACGATAAGCGCGAATCAAAATAGCCAGTTTATCCCATGATCTAAAAGCCGCATTCTTGCGGCTTTTTGCGTTTTTAGGCATCCAATAATGTAGCCATCGCGACGGTTTCTATTCGGTAATGAGGAAAAAAGTTAATCAGTGTCATACGCTTAACACGTAAAGTGAATCAAGGTGCGTTAAGCTTTTGTCAATTATCTGTCCGCAGGTTTGCACAAGGTAAGGAATGGGCGCAAACTTTTTTGCTTGCTAATGAATGCATAAGATGGGGCACAAATGAAAACAGGTGATAAGCAATTCGCCGTTATTGGTCTTGGCCGATTTGGTTTGGCAGTGTGTAAAGAGTTACAAGATTCAGGCGCTCAAGTTTTAGCCGTTGACATCAACGAAGACAGAGTTAAAGAAGCTGCCAGTTTTGTTAGTCAGGCGGTTGTGGCTAACTGTACTCACGAAGAGACGGTTGCTGAGCTCAAACTTGATGATTACGACATGGTGATGATTGCCATCGGAGCGGATGTCAATGCCAGTATTCTTGCGACATTGATTGCTAAAGAGGCGGGAGTAAAGTCAGTATGGGTTAAAGCCAACGACCGCTTCCAAGCTCGTGTTCTGCAAAAAATTGGCGCAGACCACATTATCATGCCTGAGCGTGACATGGGGATACGTGTCGCGCGTAAAATGCTCGATAAACGGGTTCTTGAGTTCCACCCATTAGGCAGTGGCTTAGCTATGACGGAGTTTGTGATTGGCTCTCGTTGGATGGGTAAGACACTAAGTGATTTGGCTCTGTGCAAAGTCGATGGCGTGCAAGTGCTAGGGTTTAAACGGGGCCCAGAAATTACCAAGGCACCTGACCTTAATACCACACTAGAAATTGGTGACCTAATTATTGTGGTCGGCCCTCAAGATGCGCTCGCAAATAAATTAAAATCGCTATGACGTATTTTCATCAGAAAGGTGTTTTTTACGCACCAGATGGTAAACAAGAGAAAGCGAAAGGCAACGAACCGCGAATTATATTGCTCAGTTTTCTCGGTGTTTTACTGCCTTCTGCGGTATTGCTAACCTTGCCAGTTTTTTCTGTTACGGGCCTGTCGATAACGGATGCTTTGTTTACTGCAACGTCCGCTATTAGTGTGACAGGGCTTGGTGTTGTCGATACTGGGCAACACTTTACGCTTGCGGGTAAAATCTTGCTGATGTTTTTAATGCAAATCGGTGGGTTGGGGCAGATGACTTTGTCGGCGGTCTTACTCTATATGTTCGGCGTGCGTTTGAGTTTGCGTCAACAAGCGCTGGCGAAAGAAGCATTAGGGCAAGATCGGCAAGTCAATCTAAACCGACTAGTAAAGCGGATTGTTGTTTTCGCGCTTGTTGCAGAAACGATCGGGTTTATTTTTCTCTCTATCCGCTGGGTCCCTGAAATGGGCTGGAAGACTGGTATGTTTTACGCCTTGTTTCATGCAATTTCTGCATTTAACAACGCTGGGTTCGCGCTGTTTTCTGACAGTATGATGAGCTTTGTGAATGATCCGTTGGTTATCTTTACACTGGCGGGGCTATTCATTTTTGGCGGGCTTGGCTTTACTGTTGTGGGTGACATCTGGATAAACTGGCGCAAAGGTTTCCACTTTTTGCATCTTCACACCAAAATCATGCTGATTGCGACACCGATATTGCTCTTAGTCGGAACGATGCTGTTTTGGTTACTTGAACGAAGTAACCCAAACACAATGGCGTCTTTACCTGCAACAGGGCAATGGTTGGCGGCATTCTTTCAATCTGCGAGTGCTCGAACGGCAGGGTTTAATAGTGTTGACTTGGCGTTGTTTACCCAGCCAGCCTTACTGGTCATGATTGTTCTAATGTTAATTGGAGCGGGTTCCACCTCAACGGGGGGCGGTATTAAAGTTTCCACATTTGCTGTTGCGTTTATGGCTACGTGGACCTTTTTACGCCAAAAGAAACATGTGGTTATGTTTAAGCGAACCATAAATTGGCAAACTGTGACTAAGTCATTGGCAATTATCGTTGTGAGCGGAGCCATCCTGACAAGCGCAATGTTTTTATTGATGCTTACCGAGAAGGCCAGCTTTGATAAAGTTATGTTTGAAACCATTTCCGCATTTGCCACAGTGGGGCTCACCGCCGGTTTGACTGCGGAACTTTCTGAACCTGGTAAATACATTATGATCGTGGTGATGATCATTGGTCGTATTGGGCCGCTCACGCTTGCCTACATGTTGGCACGTCCTGAACCTACCTTGGTCAAATACCCAGAAGACGCCGTTCTTACAGGTTAATATAGCGTTAAACAATGGCCGCGCGACCATTACGAGCATTGATTAATAGCAGTGCTCGTACATTTATAGAATATGTGGAATGTTGCCCAGTTTTACCTACAAATTCGTAGAAGTTCATTTCTTCTTCCTTTCGTTTCGATACTATTCATTCACTCAATTTATATTCTTAGAAGCTACGCTCATAACAGCGTTTTGGAATCCGACGCTTTTGTAGTGTGACACCAAACTACGTCGTGTTATCTGAGCGAATTGATACCAGCCTTCGTCAATAGTCACTCAGTCTTACTCTATGCCCATAGGGTTACTTTGTGTTTGTTGTGCTCGGTATTAATTAACGAATCGAAAAGATGGAGTCGTACTTTGAAATTCAACACACTCGCCATGGCTATGCTAACTGCGCTTCTTGCAGGGAAGAGCATGGCAACTACTCCGCCATCACCGGTTTGGCATACTATTGCGTTGAGCGATGGTAGCTCCAGTGAGGCAATTCTACGTGGAACGGCAGATTTCCACTGGTTTGAAGATAAGCAGGGCAATGCCTTACTTCAGGAAGACGGCGTTTGGTTTTTCGCGCAGATTCAGCGCGAGTCAGACACGCCAATATTGATCTCGACAGGTGTGGTGAAAACGCAGTCGAGTGAGCCACCTGAGTCGGCGAAGTTTCGCCCGGATTTACAAGTTAAACCGCAATTATCTTCTCTAAAAACCATTGAGCCGATGGCACGAAAAAACCTACTGCGTTCGGCGCAAGGTTACCAGGCGATGAGCAGTTCAACGGTGAAGCAGCAGCCCCTATTGGTTGTGCAAGTTTCGTTTGATGACCAAGCAATGGTGCATGATTTTGAGCAACGCGTATTTAATACCAATGGTCAAAGCGTTGTGGATTACTTTGATAAAAACTCTCAAGGTAAATTCAAAGTTGTTCCTGCACTTGAGAGTTACGGCACCGCCAATGACGGTGTGATAGATGTGACTGTGGCACAAAGCCACCCTAACTGTCACTCTAGTTCGACTGATAAGACATGCACCGCCAAGTTGAATGCGGTTTTCACCGAGGCTTATCAAAAACTGGATCCATACTTTAATCTTTCGGCCTACGACAGCAATCAAAATGGTACCGTAGAACCGTCAGAACTCTCTGTCATGTTTATTTTTGCGGGGGGCGATCGTTCAACAGGGGTTCTCAACCGTCCTGCGATTTGGCCGCACAAATTCTCTCACGATGATGTCACACTAGATGGTAAAAAGATCACAGACTATTGTGTGTTCGCTGACTATCAAGTTGATCATCAAGCGACGTTGGGCGTGATCGTACACGAGCTTGGTCACTTAATGCTTGGCTTACCGGATTTGTACGCAAGGAACAGTGATGCCTCGATTGGCTCTTGGGGCGTGATGGGTGGCGGTTCATGGGCGCAGAAACCGGGAGATTCATACGCTGGCGACACTCCGGTGAACATGAGTGCATGGAGCAAACACGCTGCTGGTTTTGTTGTACCAACGGTAACTCATGAAAGTCCAGCGCCTATTTCTGTGAACAACGACGATGTCAAGCTGGTGTATCTCGACCCGTACTTGAAAGAGTTTGGTCCACGTATTTACTTGGAAAATCGCACCTTTAGCGGTTACGACCGAGCATTGGCGGCTGAAGGTATCCTGGCGACGTCGGTTAATGTCCAGAACCGCTTTAATGATGTTGGCGCGATGCAGGTTCAAATCATGCAGGCTGATGGTCTGAATGAGTTAGAAAATGATGGTAGGAGTGACGCTGACGATTTATATCCTAATGGTGGCGATGTCATTTCAGATACATCGACCCCGGGTCTGAGAGCGATCACAGGGTTTGATACTGGGGTTCGTATTTCCAACATTGCCAGCAACACCAACGGTGGTAGTTTTTCTCTTGAACATACAAACGAACCAAATAAATCAGCATGGCTGAACTCTCTTCACCAAGGTTATGTGTACGCGAGTGGGAGTAACACTCTGGCGGTGTCACTGGACTTGAATAGTGATACAGAGCTTGATGGCCTTCAACTTTACGCGCAAAGAGATAGCGCTCAAAGTGACATGACTTATCGAGTTTGGCGATTCCCATTTTCTGGAAACATTGGCTATCGATTAATATTGAATCAAAACAACGCTGAGCTTTTACAGCAAGGTAACTTCCAAAAGTCATCTCGAATTTTATTCCCCCAATCAAGCCAATTGAGTGCGGGTCAGCACTTATTGGTCGTTGAATTGGAAGGCGGTCAATTTGATGCAAACTTTGACTTCGGCCGCTTGCTAAAAACTGAAAAAGCCTCCCTACCTGTAATGTGGACTGGTGATTACAGTGAGATTGGCACGTTTGGTCTAGAAAAAGCCGGGTTCTCTTATATTCCGTTTGCAGCATTATTAAATGTGGATGCGAGCAACTTGGTTGAAGCGAAATCTGATTCGTTACAAACCAATAAAAATACGCCAATCAAACTGAACCTGATGGACAATGATTTCATGGCGGTAGGGTATCAGTTCAATGTGGACATTGTGCAGAAGCCTGAGCACGGCACCATCTCTGGCAACCAGTACCAACCTGAAGCTAACTTCGTTGGTCTGGACACTTTCCAATATCGTTTGTTGTCGGTTGATGGTGCGTACTCATCTTCAATCGTGAATGTGCAGGTGGAAGTGCTTGGCAGCAACGAAGCGCCAGTGGCCGTGATTGATGTTGATAATAAAGACATGACGGTTGGGCAGCGAGTCACGTTGTCTGCGTTAAATAGTACGGATGCTGATGGCGATGTGTTGAGTTATAAATGGGAGCAGTTGGCTGGCACTTCAGTTTCTCTTGGCAATGCAACCAGTGTTAGCACAAGCTTTACGGTGCCTCAAGGTGCAAAAGCGGGTGAGGTTCTGACATTCCGTTTAACCGTGACTGACCCTAGTAATGAAACGTCCAGTGCTACCGTCGATTTAACCATGAAAAACGCAGCGCCACTTACGCTTGCAGATACGGCGACCGTTGCCGTTGGTGAAAGTATTCTGATTGATGCAGCGAGCAATGATTCGGATGTGAACGGCGATAAACTGGTTGTAGAAAGCGTACAGAACGTAACGGGTGTGGGAAGTGCGAGTGTAGAGAATGGCAAAATCCGTTTTCAAGCACCGGATAGCCCTACTGACGGCATCAAGCTGCAATATACGGTTTCAGATGGTCATGGTGCCACTGCTACGGGGGAAGTTATCGTGACGGTTGTTGCTTCTTTGAAGACAACGACATTCAAGAACTCAGAAGGTAGCGGCAGTGTTTCTTATTGGGCTTTGATGTTACTTGCAACATTAGGCTGGCGACGTCGCGTCTAAAACGGTATTGAATTGCGGTATAAGCCACTCACATTGAGTGGCTTATTTTTTATCTGATCTATTTTGGTTTCGTTCTCATTGTCTTATGAGATGTGTTTCTCATTATTTTTAAAGCGATTTTTCTACTCTGCGGTTACCCTAGGGGCCGATTTTTATGAACTAAGGATGTTATATGTCTACCGAGGGCTTTTCTGTTTCGGAAATATGCCGAGAAGCGGCAGTGATGGTGAGAAGGAATCTACTCGCAATTGTTATTGCTTGTATTCCGTTGATTATCGTGCACTCAATTTTTGCTTTTATGTATCCTGAAATGACGGGGCAAGATCAAGCGAACGTTCAAGAAGGCAATGTCGCAGGATTTTATTTCGTCACAATTATTTTGTACCCACTTGTTGCCGCTATGGCGGCTGTGCGTGTGCATCGAATTTATTTAGCCGGCGATTACATGCACTCTGCGTTGGATGTATTTCGTTTGTCAGCTCGAGAATTCCGTTTCATAGGCTGGTGGATACTGTTTGGACTGATGATGATGCTCGTTATTGGTATCCCGATCTTTGTGTTGTCGTTTATCTACATTGCAGAAAGTGGTGAAGCCGACTTTGTTGCTATGGCTATTATCACAACGATTGCAAGCATTCCTGGCTATTGGGTAATGGCGCGATGGTCATTTGTGTTGCCAGCGACTGCAATGGATCATCAGCCGCGCAGTTTGCGTCGTTCGTGGAACCAGAGCAGACCATACAACAAACAAGTATTCATTTTGATGGGACTAATTCCATTGGGTGCGGGCTTGCTCAGTCAGCTGATCTTTAGCCACTTTACGAATCTCTTTATGTTGAGCCTCGTCGGTGTGGCCTATGGTATTTTTGGCGCGTACCAGCTGGCATTGTTATCATTGAGCTATAAAACGGTAGTGGATATCGAACGCGCTCGTTTTGATACGCCATCACAGCCACCAAAAACGGGTGAAGAATTTTCCGCTTAACCCTTTGATCGTTTTTACATGCTACCTCCGTTTAGGAGACGGTCTGCGGCAGGTTGATACCTTCCTGCCGCCTTCGCGTTATTCACGCAAAATACCCATGCCCATTTCATGGCTGAATGACAGGGACATTCACACGTATACTCACAACAGTACTTCTTTTTATTAAGGAACCCTACATGTCCATTTGGCAACGGGTCAATTTCACCCATCGCTTTAGTCAATTACCGTCAGCGTTCTATACGTTGGTCGAGCCACAACCCTTGGACAACACTCGCTGGGTCGCTTGGAATGGTGAGTTTGCACAGCAGTTTGGTTTACCAGCAGAGCAAAACGATGAGTTATTGGCGGTTTTTTCTGGGCTAAGTGAATTCGAACAATTTCGTCCTATTGCGATGAAATATGCAGGCCATCAGTTTGGCGTTTACAACCCAGATTTGGGCGATGGACGTGGATTACTGTTGGCAGAAATTGAGCATCAGGATGGTACTTGGTTTGATCTTCACCTCAAAGGTGCAGGGCTAACGCCTTACTCGCGAATGGGGGATGGGCGAGCGGTATTACGCTCGACTATCCGTGAGTACCTGTGCAGTGAAGCCATGGCGGGCCTTGGGGTTCCCACGACACGTGCTCTCGGTATGATGGTCAGTGATACACCTGTTTATCGAGAAAAAACGGAATCGGGCGCTTTGTTACTTCGAATGGCTGAAACCCATGTTCGATTCGGTCACTTTGAGCATTTCTTTTACACCAACCAGTTAGTAGAGCAGAAGCTGTTGGCGGATAAGGTGATTGAGTGGCACTTTGCTGATTGTGCATCGGCGGAGAAACCATATGCCGCGATGTTTGACGCCATCGTGACTAAAACAGCCGAGATGATCGCATATTGGCAAGCTTTTGGTTTTGCGCATGGCGTGATGAATACCGATAACATGTCAATTCTTGGGCAAACTTTTGATTATGGTCCGTTTGGCTTTCTTGATGATTATGAGCCGGGATACATTTGTAATCATTCAGACTACCAGGGTCGTTACGCATTTGATCAACAGCCTAGAATTGCGCTTTGGAACCTGTCAGCACTGGCGCATGCGTTATCGCCACTCGTTGAACGAGAAGATTTAGAATCGTCGTTGAGTCAATTTGAAGTTCATTTAAGCCAGCAGTTCAGCCGCCTCATGCGTGAGAAGTTGGGCTTAAAAACCAAGATAGCGGAAGATGGGCGTTTGTTTGAAGCTATGTTTGAGCTTCTTCACCAGAACAAAACGGACTACACTCGCTTCTTCAGAACGCTTTCAAACCTTGATAATGCGCCTTCCCAAGCCGTAATCGATTTATTTCTCGATCGAGAAGCTGCGCGAGCTTGGCTTGAACTGTACTTAGCTCGGTGTGAGCTAGAGGTTGATGAACTAGGGGGCCTGATTTCAACCGAACAGCGTTGCAAACAGATGCGTCAAGCCAATCCCAAATACATCTTGCGTAACTACTTGGCTCAGTTGGCGATTGATAAAGCGGAAGAAGGGGACTTTAGCGAATTACACCGATTGGCCGAACTGTTAAAACGCCCATTTGATGAGCAAACCGAGTTTGATGATTATGCGAAATTGCCGCCGGAATGGGGGAAGAAAATGGAGATAAGCTGTTCTTCATAAATGGGTCATTTCCCACCCATTTGTATCTTTTTCTTGGGTGGAATTCACTCGTTACACTTCGGATTCATGTTAATGGGCTATGTTAATTTATTGAAATACATGTAAATTTTAACATGGTCCATTAATTGCTCCTTGTTGAACATCCGTACCCATCGCCTAACACCTAGTTACTCATGGACGGGATGGGATGTGATTCAACAAGGAGAATAATAATGTTTAAGCCTCTAACTCTACTATCTGTCTCTGCACTTGCTGTTACCAGTTTTAATGCTGCCGCAAATTGTGACCCGGGTGAAACGGTCATCAAGTTTAGCCATGTAACGAACGCGGACAAACACCCTAAAGGCATCGCGGCTTCGTTACTTGAAAAGCGCGTCAACGAAGAGATGAACGGTAAAGTCTGTATGCAGGTGTTTCCTAACTCAACACTGTATGATGATGACAAAGTGTTGGAAGCGCTACTGAATGGTGATGTTCAACTCGCTGCTCCTTCTCTTTCTAAGTTTGAGAAATTCACCAAGAAGTACCGCCTTTTCGATCTTCCTTTCTTGTTCGATGATGTCGACGCGGTTGACCGTTTCCAAAACTCGGAAGCGGGTGAAAAGCTGAAAAATTCAATGAAACGTCGTGGCCTACAAGGCATTGCGTTTTGGCATAACGGCATGAAGCAAATGTCAGCCAACAAGCCGCTCATTTCTCCAACTGATGCTGAAGGACTTAAGTTCCGTGTTCAAGCGTCTGATGTACTCGTTGCTCAGTTTGAGCAGCTAGGTGCTAACCCACAAAAAATGTCGTTCAAAGAAGTTTACGGCGGCTTGCAAACTAAGGTTATTGATGGTCAAGAAAATACTTGGTCAAACATTTACGGCAAAAAATTCTTCGAAGTTCAAGATGGCATTACGGAAACGAACCACGGAATTCTGGATTACTTAGTTGTGACGTCAAACGACTTCTGGAAAAACCTACCAGATGATCAGCGCGAGCAGTTAAATACCATTATTCAAGAGGTAACTGCGCAGCGTAATGCTGAGTCAACCAAAGTAAACCTTGCGAATAAGAACAATATCATCGAGGCAGGTGGTGTGGTTCGTACTCTAACGCCAGAACAGCGCCAAGAATGGGTCACTGCACTTCAACCAGTATGGAAGAAGTTCGAAAAAGACATTGGTTCTGACCTAATCGAAGCCGCTTTGGCGTCTAACCAAAAATAATAACACCTAGCACATTTAGCCCTCTCAAACTGAGGGGGCTCTTTCCCCCTACAGACGACGTGATGTAATTATGGAACAGACTTTTTTTGCCAAGGCTGGACGAATCACCGATGCCATTGAAGAGACTTTGATTGCTTTCTTCTTGGGTGCCATGACCTTGCTGACCTTTGCCAATGTCATCTTTCGTTATGTCTTTAACGACAATATTCTTTGGGCGCTTGAGCTCACCGTTTTCATGTTCGCATGGATGGTGTTGGTTGGCGCATCTTATGGTGTGAAAAAACACTTTCATATTGGTGTCGATGTCATTATTAACATCGTTCCGGAAGGTAAACGAAAAGCCCTGGCGCTTTTTGCAGCAATGTGTTGCTTAGCCTTCTCTATTTTGCTGTTAATTGGCGCTTGGAACTACTGGTATCCGTTCGCTACTGACCGAGCGTGGTATGAAACGGACGATATTCCGATGCCTGAAATACTCCAGTTCATGGCCGACTGGCTAAATGAGGGAGAGCGTTATGAAAAGCTGCCACGTTTTATTCCTTACTTCGCTTTGCCACTTGGAATGGCGCTACTAACGTTTAGATTTGTTCAAGTCACGTGGCAAATCGCTACTGGTAAGCTCGATCGCTTGATTGCAGGACATGAAGCGGAGGAAGAGCTCGAATCTCTTAAAGCTGAGATGAGTGACGCTGAAGACGTAATGGCTCCAAAGGCCTCGCAAGACGCTAAAAACAAGGAGCAATAAGCCATGGATATCTTATTTCTATTTTTGATGGTAATTGGCTTTATGCTGGTTGGCGTGCCAATTGCTATTTCGCTGGGCCTTTCCAGTGTTCTTTTCCTTTTAATGCATTCGGATGCCTCTTTAGCGTCAGTTGCTCAAACGCTGTTTAATGCATTCGCGGGCCACTACACGCTATTGGCTATTCCATTCTTTATATTGGCTTCAAGCTTTATGTCGACGGGTGGCGTAGCAAAGCGGATCATTCGTTTCGCCATTGCCATTGTAGGCTGGTTCCGCGGCGGTTTGGCGATGGCTTCGGTTGTCGCGTGTATGATGTTTGCCGCGTTGTCAGGTTCCTCACCTGCAACGGTTGTTGCCATAGGTAGTATTGTTATCGCAGGTATGATCAAAAACGGTTACTCAAAAGAGTTTGCCTCTGGGGTAATTTGTAACGCAGGTACGCTAGGGATTTTGATCCCACCTTCGATTGTGATGGTGGTGTATGCAGCCGCAACGGATGTGTCAGTTGGACGTATGTTCCTTGGTGGTGTGATTCCCGGTTTGCTGGCGGGTGTCATGTTGATGATCGCGATTTACATTGCCGCGAGAATCAAGAACCTTCCAAAACAGCCTTTTGTTGGTTGGAAAGAAACCTTCGATGCCGCCAAGGATGCAAGCTGGGGCTTGTTGTTGGTCGTCATCATTCTTGGTGGTATCTATGGCGGTATCTTTACGCCGACAGAAGCCGCTGCGGTTGCTGCTGTGTACTCATTCTTTATTGCTAACTTTGTATACAAAGACATGGGGCCATTTGCAGACAAGAAAAACACTAAACCTGCGCTCGTTAAAATCTTCCAAACCTTTGTTCATAAAGACACCAAACACACCCTGTATGAAGCGGGTAAACTCACCATCATGCTTCTGTTCATCATTGCTAATGCCTTAATTTTGAAGCATGTTTTAACGGAAGAACGCATCCCGCAAATGATCACCGAGTCGATGCTCTCGGCTGGTCTCGGACCAATCACTTTTTTGATTGTGGTGAACGTCTTGTTGTTGATTGGTGGTCAGTTCATGGAGCCATCAGGCTTGTTGATCATTGTTGCGCCGCTCGTGTTCCCAATTGCGATTGCATTAGGCATAGACCCAATTCATTTGGGCATAATGATGGTGGTGAATATGGAGATAGGAATGATAACGCCGCCCGTGGGTCTTAACTTATTTGTGACCGCTGGTGTTGCCAAAATGTCGATGATGAATGTAGTGAAGGCAGCATTACCCTGGGTTGGAGTGATGTTCTTATTCCTAATTATCGTCACATATGTACCATGGGTTTCGACTTGGTTGCCTACTACCTTGATGGGGCCGGAGATCATTACCAAGTAATGGAAGCCAGAAAGTAGAAAGAGGTGTGAGAATTCACACCTCTTCGTCTATTGACTTGTAACAAGTTTTGCGCGGGTCTGAATTAATTCGACGTTCATAGTGTCGCCACCTCTTTTTATTTTTGCGACGCTCTTCACCGAATCTTCTCTCTTCTTGATAGCAACCGTCTACGAGCACGGTATCTGTAACAATCGGTATTCTCACTTTTTCGTTCATATCTATAACAACCATGATAAACCCGTTGTTAAAAATTATGATTCAAGTTGAATATAATGCCAGCTATTTGAACGTGTTTTATTTGTAAAGGTCTTTATTTATTTGGTAGCGCTGCATCTTGTCGTAAAGAGTTTTTCTTGGCACATTCAATTGGCACATTGTCTGTTTAATACTACCGTTGTTTTCTAATAAAGCGCCTTCAATGGCTGCTCTCTCAAACTCCGCCACTTGCTCTGCAAGGCTTGAGGAAGACTTAGCAACTGGGTTCGATTCTCCCAACTGAATTAACTTACCCAATAGCACAAAACGCTCTGCAGCATTTCTGAGTTCTCGAACATTGCCAGGCCAGTCATGGCTCATCAGTTGCGCTAGATCTTGGGGTGACAAGCTAGGTGAGCTTTTGCCATAACGTGAAGCTGCTACCAACAGAAAGTGGTGAAAGAGGGCGGGAATGTCTTCTTTTCGTTCGCGTAGTGGCGGGAGATCCAGGGTCACGACATTGAGCCGATAATAGAGGTCCTGACGGAAAGTACCTTCTTCAGCTGCGTGTTTTAAATCGACCTTTGTTGCGGCAATCACTCGAATATCTAAAGGCAATAATTCATTTGAACCGACACGCTCAATCACGCGCTCTTGTAATACCCTCAATAAACGAATTTGGGCTTGGATAGGCATCGACTCGATCTCATCCAAGAAAAGTGTGCCGCCTTGTGCAAACTCAAATTTACCGATACGACGGCTTTCGGCGCCAGTGAATGCGCCTTTTTCATGGCCGTAGAGTTCACTCTCAATTAAGTTCTCTGGAACCGCTCCACAATTTACGGCGACAAAGTTTTGGTTCCGGCGAGAGCTTTGCTCATGTAAAGAACGAGCGATTAACTCTTTCCCTGTACCGGTTTCACCAAACAATAAAATATCGGCGTCGGTATCGGCGATTTGGGTGATGGTCTCTCGTAATATTTGGATGCTAGAGGTTTCACCAATAACTCGTGGACCAAGGGTTTTACTGGCTTTAAGTGACAGGCGCAGTTTTTCATTTTCATTGGTTAGTTTGCGCTTCTCAATCGCCCGCTTAACCGTTTCAACCAAATGTTCTGGCGCAAAAGGTTTCTCAATAAAGTCGTAAGCGCCTTGATGAAGGGCTTGCACAGCCATGGAAATATCACCGTGTCCAGTGATCATGATGACGGGTAAGTTTGCATCGCGTTGAGTCAAAGTTGTCAGCATATCCATACCAGAAATGCCCGGCAAACAGATATCAGTGACCACGACGCCAGCTTCTTCTCCTTGCTGCATCGCTATTAAAGCCGATTCTGCATCCACAAAAAACTTGGCGTCGATATCCGCCAGTTCAAAGGTCTGTTCTATAGCGATTCTGAGATCGGCCTCATCATCAATAAAAAACACCTGACACATGATCTTATCCTTTTGATGGTTCAGTGTTGTAAGAAGTGATAGGTAAACACAATGAGAATCGAGCGCCGCCTTGTTCTCGATTATGGGCACATAATTTTCCATTCATACTGGCTAAGATTTGTTGCGAGATAGAGAGACCCAAACCTAAACCGTTCAGTTTAGTGGTTAGAAACGGTTCACATAAATCAGAAAGTGAGAAAGAGCCAAGCCCTGGGCCATTATCATCAACATGAATCCAAACCAAATCAGTGTGCTCATCGTGTTCTACAGATAATTCTACCTGTTTGTCTTGTTGCTCTTTGAGTGCTTCTATCGCATTAGTCAGTAAATTGACCAACACTTGCTCCAGTTGAATAATATTGATCTGCACTTCAACATCATGCTCTGGCAAATTTGTTTCTAACGTGACGCGCCCTGATTTAAATGCGGGCTTCATCAGTTCTTTTACAGAGGCAATAACAGGGAACAGTCGAGATTGAGCCAACTCGTCACCACTGGTTTTTTTGGCGAAAGAGCGAAGTTGCTGACTGATATTTGCCATACGGTCAGTGAGAGCAGAAATGCGAGTGAGATTATCTTCCACTCGCTCATATTTTTCTTTTTTTAGAAACAGCTTGCCGTTCTCCGCAAAGCTACGAATTGCCGCAAGTGGATTATTCAGTTCATGGCTGATACTGGCCGACATTTGTCCTAACACCGCGAGTTTCGCTGCTTGCACCAATTCGTCTTGAGTAACGCGTAAAGTTTGCTCGGTATCGATACGCTGTGCGATCTCCGCTTGCAACTCGGCAGTCCGTGCCATGACTTGATATTCCAACTTTTGATTGGCTTCTTGTTGAATTCGTTCAATTTGCAAGTGACGCTGTTGACGGTGATAAATAAGCTGACCAATTAAAAACAAAACCATGAATGCTAGAGTGAGTACAAAGATGTAACCCATGGTGAACCAAACGATCGACTGTTTAGGAGACAGCACACGAATTGTCAGTTTGAGTTCGGGAAGGGGCAGCGAAGAGACCACCAAGGTTCCTTTATTGTATGGGTAACCCTGTTTAAGCTCAGAATGCACCTCGTCCAAACTACCTACTAATCCAAGCGTTTCAATTGGCGCATCAAGATATTGTTGGCTTGCCCAAACTTGCTTTTTCTCTTTTTTTGTCAGTGGTTGTAAGCTTTTGAGTAGCCATTCACTTCGGCTACTCATGAAAACAATTCCGTATGGGTCGCTGGCGACAAAAACACTGTTAGGTTGCTGCCAGTTGTCCTCTATCTTACTTAGGTCCATCTTCACCACGACGACACCAAGTACACCGCCAGCGTATACGATGGGATAAGAATAGTAGTAGCCACGTTTACCAGATGTTGAGCCCAGTGCGTAGTATTGGCTTCTTTTGCCTACAATGGCTTGTTTGAAATAAGGGCGAAATGCAAAATTTCGCCCGATAAAGGAGCGCTCTTTACGCCAGTTGCTGGCTGCGATCGTTGTACCCCATTGATCGATTAAGTACGTATCCGCTGCTTCAATCACGCCATTAACGGATTCTAAATACCGATTAGTGATTTCCAGTTGCGCACTGTTGTTGGGGTGCAGAAGCGCTTGATAAAGAGGATCATCTTTAGCGAGAAGATTTGGGATATGGGCGTACTTATCGAGTTTATTTTTTATATGGCCAGAAAACTGCTCCAGCTGTGATTGGTGTTTATCAAGTAGAGATTGATAACTGGTCTGCCAAACCCAATGGCCACCGATAATTGCGCACAGGAAATAGAAAGCAAAAAATGTCAGCAGAATCCGTTTTTTTTGCGACATCCTTACACTCCTTACAACTTCCTTTGGTCACCGTAAGAAAATGTTAATAGTTTGTAGGAAGGATTAGGGATTTAGTTTTCAACTCTGTGGAGTAAAACAAGAGCGAGATCTCTTTTTAGGCTTTTCGATAAAAAAACCGGTCGATTCTCTTGAAAAAGTCGCTATTGTCCCCATTCTAGATATGCTGGCGATGCTTAGACGGTGTCTGAATCGCATTTTTGAAGAAAAAATGGGTCAGCATTCGAGAATTTAGCGCAGACAATGTCCACATAGTGGCTATTGGCTCGACAGGGTTGCGACAGATCGCTAGAATGTCGCGTCTAAAAATTCTGTCCTGAGGCTAATAGGAGATACCTTTGGTTATTTTATCGAAGATATCACTGATTAGTCCGGTACTGACAACCAGTATCGATACTCGATTTTAAATTAGGTGTTCGGACAGAACACTACACAAGGATGAAGCGTAAGCTCCTCTGAGTTTCGCTCATACGCTCGGAAAACCGAGCCACTTTAGAGGTTTATATATAATGCAAGTTACTGTTGAAACGCTAGAGGGCCTAGAGCGCCGTCTAAACATTACTGTTCCAGCTGCAAACATCGAAGACGCTGTAACAGCTGAACTACGCAACATCGCTAAAAACCGTCGTTTCGATGGTTTCCGTAAGGGTAAAGTGCCTCTAAAAATGGTTGCTAAGATGTACGGCAAAGCAGTACGTCAAGACGTTCTTGGTGAAGTAATGCAACGCCACTTCATCGAAGCTATCGTTAAAGAGAAAATCAACCCAGCTGGCGCTCCAACTTTCGCTCCTGTAGAGAACAAAGAAGGTTCAGACCTAGTTTTCACTGCAACTTTTGAAGTTTACCCAGAAGTTGAGCTTAAAGGCCTAGAGAGCATCACTGTTGAAAAACCACTAACAGAAGTTAAAGATGCAGACGTAGAAGAGATGATCGATACTCTACGTAAGCAACAAGCAACTTGGGTTGAAGTTGAAGAAGCAGCAGAAGATGGCAAACGCGTAAGCATCGACTTCGTTGGTTCTATCGACGGTGAAGAGTTCGAAGGTGGTAAAGCTGAGAACTTCCCTCTAGAAATGGGTGCTGGTCGCATGATCCCTGGTTTCGAAGACGGTATCGCAGGTAAAACTGCTGGTATGGAATTCGACATCGACGTGACTTTCCCAGAAGATTACCACGCTGAAAACCTAAAAGGTAAAGCAGCTAAGTTCGCGATCAAAGTGAACAAAGTTGAAGCTCGTGAACTTCCAGAACTAAACGACGAGTTCGTTGCTAAGTTCGGTGTTGTTGAAGGTGGTGTTGAAGCACTTAAAGCTGAAGTTCGTAAGAACATGGAACGCGAACTTAAGCAAGCTGTTAAGAACCGCATCAAAGAGCAAGCGATTGACGGTCTAGTTGAGCAAAACGACATCAACGTACCATCAGCGCTTATCGAGCAAGAAATCCAAGTTCTACGTCAACAAGCTGCACAACGCTTCGGTGGTAACCCAGAAGCTGCTGCTCAGCTTCCACGTGAACTGTTCGAAGAACAAGCTAAACGTCGCGTAGTTGTTGGTCTTCTACTAGGTGAAGTAATCAAATCTGAAGAGCTAAAAGCGGACGACGAAAAAGTTAAAGCTCTAATCGAAGAAATGGCTACTGCATACGAAGATCCATCAGAAGTTATTGCTTACTACGAGCAAAACGAAGAAATGATGAACAACATGCGCAACGTAGCTCTAGAAGAGCAAGCAATCGACGCGATCATCGCTAAAGCACAGGTTTCTGAGAAAGAAGTAGGCTTCAACGAGCTACTTAACCAACAACAACCTGCTGCTTAATAAGCAATATCTTGCGTAGAAGGTTGACTTAACGTTAACTATTCTGCTAACAATGGTCCGTATGATAGTCATCATCCGGGCCATTTATTTTAGGGACATAAGAATATGAGCTACCAAGAAAAAAATGCAATGTCGCCAATTATGGACGCGCTAGTACCAATGGTGGTTGAACAAACTTCCCGAGGCGAACGCTCTTACGACATCTACTCACGTCTGCTTAAAGAGCGCGTGATTTTTTTAACGGGTCAAGTGGAAGACCACATGGCAAACCTTGTCGTGGCTCAGCTACTTTTCCTAGAATCTGAAAATCCAGATAAAGATATTTTCTTATACATCAACTCTCCAGGCGGCAGCGTAACAGCAGGTATGTCTATTTACGATACCATGCAGTTCATTAAGCCAAATGTGAGCACAGTATGTATGGGTCAAGCATGTTCAATGGGTGCCTTCCTGCTTGCAGGTGGTGCGCCAGGTAAGCGTTATGTACTGCCTAACTCACGTGTAATGATCCACCAACCATTGGGTGGTTTCCAGGGTCAAGCTTCTGATATCCAAATCCATGCTCAGGAAATCCTGACGATTAAACAGAAGCTAAACAAGTTGTTAGCAGAACATACAGGCCAACCTCTTGAAGTCATTGAGCGCGATACTGATCGTGATAACTTCATGTCATCAGAGCAGGCTGTGGAATACGGTATCGTGGATGCAGTGTTAAGCCACCGTGGCGAGTAATTAGCCAGCGCATTTTGGCAAAAATTGATATACACTCATTCATGAAGAGTAAAGGCTAAGAGGTTAGCGAATGACAGATAAAAGCAAAGAAAGTGGCAGCGGTAAATTGCTGTACTGTTCTTTCTGCGGCAAAAGTCAGCACGAAGTTCGCAAGCTAATCGCAGGTCCGTCAGTGTACATTTGCGACGAATGTGTCGACTTATGTAACGATATTATTCGCGAAGAAATCAAGGATGTTCTCCCTAAGAAAGAATCTGAAGCGTTACCAACGCCAAAACAGATCCGTGAACACCTTGATGACTATGTGATCGGGCAAGATTACGCGAAAAAAGTGCTCGCAGTTGCGGTATATAACCACTACAAGCGTTTACGCAATGGTGATACAACGAGCGAAGGTGTGGAGCTTGGTAAGAGTAACATCCTTCTAATTGGTCCTACAGGTAGCGGTAAAACACTACTTGCGGAGACATTAGCTCGATTCTTGGATGTGCCATTTACAATGGCAGACGCGACGACACTAACCGAAGCCGGTTACGTAGGTGAAGACGTTGAAAACATCATCCAAAAGCTTCTGCAAAAATGTGATTACGATGTAGCTAAAGCGGAACGCGGCATCGTTTACATTGATGAAATTGATAAGATTTCACGCAAAGCTGAAAACCCATCTATTACGCGTGACGTATCTGGTGAAGGTGTTCAGCAGGCGCTACTAAAACTTATCGAAGGTACGGTTGCATCGGTTCCACCTCAAGGTGGTCGTAAGCATCCTCAGCAAGAATTCCTACAAGTGGACACATCTAAGATCCTGTTCATTTGTGGTGGTGCTTTTGCTGGCTTAGACAAGGTGATTGAGCAGCGTGTTGCAACAGGTACAGGTATTGGCTTTGGTGCTGAAGTTCGTTCGAAGAATGAATCGAAGACGGTAGGTGAGCTATTTACTCAAGTTGAACCTGAAGACTTAGTGAAGTACGGCCTCATTCCAGAATTCATTGGTCGTCTACCTGTAACAACAACACTGACTGAGCTTGATGAAGAAGCGTTGATTCAGATCCTATGTGAACCGAAGAACGCACTGACCAAGCAATATGCAGCATTGTTTGAGCTAGAAAACGCCGAACTTGAATTCCGTGAAGATGCGCTGCGCGCTATCGCGAAAAAAGCAATGGAGCGTAAAACAGGTGCTCGTGGCTTACGCTCGATTCTTGAAGGCGTGCTACTTGAAACCATGTACGAATTACCATCTGCAACAGACGTTAGTAAAGTCGTGATTGATGAGTCCGTCATTAATGGCGAGTCAGAGCCACTGCTTATTTACAGTAACGCAGACAATCAGGCAGCTGGAGCAGAGTAAATTCAGCCATAATGAAAAAGGAGGTAAGTAATTACCTCCTTTTTTTATTTCTCTTATTGAATCCAAACAATTAGCCCCCATATACTGCCTTAAGTAATACGTTAAACGTGAAAGCGGAAGAGAGAATTATATGAACTTGGAACGTTCCGAGCGTATCGAGATCCCGGTACTACCTCTACGTGACGTAGTGGTCTACCCACACATGGTTATTCCATTGTTTGTTGGTCGTGAGAAATCGATTAGCTGTCTAGAAACGGCGATGGAAACCAACAAACAAGTTCTTCTTGTGGCACAAAAGCAAGCGGATACTGACGAGCCTACGGTTGACGACCTATTTGACGTAGGTACGGTAGCCACCATTCTCCAGCTCTTGAAGCTTCCGGATGGCACAGTAAAAGTATTGGTCGAAGGCCAGCAGCGAGCAAAAATTAATCACTTTAAAGAGAGTGACTTCTTCCTAGCAGAAGCTGAATTTGTTGTTACGCCAGAATTGGATGAGCGTGAGCAAGAAGTGATTGTTCGCAGCGCGATTAATCAGTTTGAAGGGTTCATTAAGCTAAACAAGAAGATTCCACCAGAAGTGCTAACGTCACTTAATGGTATCGACGAAGCCGCACGCTTAGCGGATACCATTGCGGCTCATATGCCGTTAAAGTTGGTGGATAAGCAGCAAGTGCTTGAAATTGTTGACGTCACTGAGCGTCTGGAATTCCTGATGGGCCAGATGGAATCAGAGATCGACTTGCTGCAAGTTGAAAAACGAATTCGTGGTCGCGTTAAAAAGCAAATGGAAAAATCTCAGCGTGAGTATTATCTGAATGAGCAAATGAAAGCGATTCAGAAAGAACTTGGTGAGATGGAAGACGCACCAGACGAGTTCGAAACGCTACAGAAGAAGATTGACGAATCAAAAATGCCTCAAGAGGCACGTGAAAAGACAGAGCAAGAGCTGCAAAAGCTTAAGATGATGTCTCCAATGTCTGCTGAAGCAACAGTGGTTCGTAGCTACATCGATTGGATGGTCAGCGTTCCTTGGGCTAAGCGCTCAAAAGTTAAGAAAAACTTAGCGAAAGCAGAAGAGGTTCTTAATGAAGATCACTACGGTCTAGAACGCGTCAAAGAACGTATCCTTGAATACCTGGCGGTTCAAAACCGTATCAACAAGCTAAAAGGTCCTATCCTTTGTCTTGTTGGTCCTCCTGGTGTCGGTAAAACATCTCTTGGTCGTTCAATTGCTTCAGCTACAGGCCGTAAGTATGTTCGTATGGCGTTGGGTGGTGTGCGTGATGAAGCGGAAATTCGTGGTCATCGTCGTACTTATATCGGCTCATTACCAGGCAAATTGATCCAGAAGATGTCGAAGGTTGGTGTGAAGAACCCGCTGTTCTTATTGGACGAAATCGACAAAATGTCTTCCGATATGCGTGGTGATCCGGCATCGGCTCTACTAGAAGTACTTGACCCTGAACAGAATAACTCGTTCAACGATCACTACCTAGAAGTGGATTACGATCTCTCTGACGTTATGTTTGTTGCGACATCGAACTCGATGAACATCCCGGGTCCATTGTTAGACCGTATGGAAGTTATTCGTTTATCTGGTTACACCGAAGACGAGAAGCTGAACATTGCAAAACGTCACCTTGTTGATAAACAAGTGAAGCGTAATGGCTTGAAAGCGGATGAGATCGTCATTGAAGATTCTGCGATTATTGGCATCATTCGTTACTACACGCGTGAAGCGGGTGTCCGTAACTTAGAGCGTGAGATTTCTAAGATCTGCCGTAAAGCGGTGAAGAACATCTTGCTGGATAAGGACATCAAGTCAGTAACGGTAACGATGGACAACCTAAAAGAGTACTTAGGTGTTCAACGTTTCGATTACGGTAAAGCGGATGAAAGTAACCGAATTGGTCAAGTAACTGGCCTAGCTTGGACAGAAGTGGGTGGCGATCTATTAACGATTGAAACTCAATCAATGCCAGGTAAAGGTAAGCTGACACAAACGGGTTCTCTTGGGGATGTGATGCAAGAGTCTATCCAAGCAGCAATGACAGTGGTTCGCTCTCGTGCAGAAAAGCTAGGTATCAATACTGACTTTTACGAGAAGAAAGATATTCACGTACACGTGCCGGAAGGCGCGACACCAAAAGATGGCCCAAGTGCGGGTACAGCAATGTGTACAGCATTGGTTTCTTCTCTGACAGGCAACCCTGTGAAAGCAGAAGTAGCGATGACGGGTGAAATCACACTGCGTGGTGAGGTTCTACCTATCGGCGGCCTAAAAGAGAAGTTACTTGCGGCACACCGTGGTGGCATCAAGACAGTGCTAATTCCAAAAGATAACGAGCGTGATCTGGAAGAGATTCCTGATAATGTTATCGCTGATCTGAAAGTTATCCCTGTACAGTGGATTGATGAAGTACTGAAAGTCGCACTAGAGCGAGACCCGACGGGCGTTGAGTTTGAGTCTCAAAAATAGTGATGTGTAGCAAAAATAAGTAAAAGTTTACGCTGATAAGCCCAAAAAGGCTTGTCAGCGTTTTTTTTGGGCGCTAAGTTAGTTTCGATAGCTGCCAGCCCTTGATGAATAAGGGGTGGAGCATATTTTCTTAACAATGGAACGAAAGTCATCACAAAAATAATCACAGATGACACAAAGGGGAAATTACAGTGAATAAAACTCAGTTAGTAGAACAAATCGCAGAAAATGCAGATATTTCTAAAGCGTCAGCGGGTCGTGCTCTAGATGCATTCATCGAAGCAGTAAGCGGAACTCTTCAATCTGGTGATCAAGTCGCTCTAGTTGGCTTTGGTACATTCAGCGTTCGTACTCGTGCTGCACGTACTGGTCGTAACCCAAAAACTGGTGAAGAAATCCAAATCGCAGAAGCAAAAGTACCAGCTTTCAAAGCTGGTAAAGCACTGAAAGACGCTTGTAACTAATCACGGCGTTATTTCTGTAACCGGCCATTTGCTTAACTTTTGCTCAAACAATAAGTTTCGAACAAAAATTTACAAACTTCGAGCCGAACTTTCTTAAATTATGCGCATCATACTGATGCGCATTTCTTTTTCTGATATTATTGCGCCATTATTTCTATTAGATAGAAGCAGTAGGCTTCAATTGTGGAGAGCAGTTAAATTATGATGGATCGACTACGCGAAGGCGTGAATAGCATCGCGGTCAAAATTATCCTTGGACTTATCATCCTGTCTTTCGTATTTGCAGGTGTAGGTAGCTACATCGTTGGTGGTAGCAACAACTCTGCAGCGAAAGTCGGTAACACTGAGATTCCTCGTGGTGAGTTCGAGATGGCATACCAAAATGAGCGTAACCGTATGCAAGCTCAGTTGGGTGACTACTTCTCTCAAATGCTGGCTGACCCTGCATATGTTGAATCTTTCCGCAAATCCGTTTTAGATCGAATGATCAATGACGTGTTGCTTGACCAACAAGCTGAAGCTTTGGGTCTGCGAATCAGCGACACTCAAGTGCGTAGCATGATTCTAGACATGCCTCAGTTCCAATCTAATGGTCAGTTTGATCAAGAGATCTATCAAGCTTCTTTGCGTCGTGCAGGCTTTTCGCCAGACTCTTTTGCTGAGTACATGCGTCGTGAATTGGTTCGTGAGCAACTGCTGAATGCGCTACAAAACAGTGAATTTATTCTGCCGGGTGAAGTACAAGCAGAAGGCAAGCTGTTCACTCAAACTCGTGATATTCGCACGATTCAGATCGACTTAGCGGAGTTCGCGAAAAATATTGAATTGACCGACGAAGAAATTCAAGAGTACTACAAAGCAAACCCAGACAACTTTACACGCCCAGAGCAGGTTAAAGTCTCTTACATCGAACTGTCAGCTGAAGCGCTAAAGGAACAAGTTAATGTTTCTGATGCTGAGGTGAAAAAGTACTACGACGAGCACTTAAACAAATACTCTTCAGAAGAGCAACGCCGTGTCGCTCACATTCTTGTAGAAGGGGACGATGAAGCAAAAGCGCAAGCTATCCTAGATGAGCTAAACGCGGGTGCAGATTTTGCGACGCTTGCTCAAGAGAAATCTGACGATTTTGGCAGCGCTGAAAACGGTGGTGACTTAGGTTGGATCGAGCGTGATGTGATGGACCCTGCTTTTGAAGAAGCGGCATTCGCACTGAAGAATCCTGGCGATACGTCGGGTCTAGTAAAGTCGGACTTTGGCTATCACATTATCAAGCTTGAAGAGCTAAAAGATTCTGTGGCGAAGCCATTTGAAGAAGTCGCTGCTGAAATCAAACAAGAGATGGTTGACCAACAAGCTATCGATCAATTCTACGAGTTGCAAAATGAGCTTGAGCGCGTAGCGTTTGAATACCCAGACTCATTGTATGATGCTTCTCAAGCGGTTAACCAAGAAGTGAAGACAACGGACTTTATTTCTCAGGTTGATGCACCTGAAGTGCTTCGTAGCTCTGCTGTAATGCAAGCTATCCTGAGTCCTGAAGTTAAAGAAGATGGCCTAAACTCTGAAGCTATCGAAGTTGCGCCTGAGCATATTATCGTTGTTCGTGTTGAAGATGCGCGTGACGAGACAGTTCTTCCATTAGAAGAAGTGAAAGATCAGGTTGTTGCAGAGCTATCTCGTGTTAAAGGTGAGCAAGAAGCGATGGAACTTGGAACACAAGTCGTTGCGGCATTGAAAGAAGGTAAGACGAACGTGCTTGCTGAAAATAATCTTGCCTTTGGTGAACAAGAGACAGTAGATCGTCGTTCTCCGTTGGCAACAACGGTATTCGCGATGGCAAAACCAGTCGATGGTAAACCAGTATACGGTCAGTCTAAAGATCTTGAAGGTAACATCATTATCATCGAGCTTGATGCTGTAAACGCAGAGCTAGATAGTGAGTTAGAAGATCAAGTTGCGATGCAAATGCAGCGTGCATCTTCTCAGCAAGATTTATCATCTGTACTAGCCGTACTGCGTGCAAATACTGACATCGAGTATTATGTTGTGAGCAACTAAGCACAATTAGTGTAATTTGTATGTTGAATAAAACGGGCCGCATAAGCGGTCCGTTTTATTTTTGTCTTTATGAACTTCAATCATCAATAGGCATTACTTAAATTAGTGCGCGTTTAAGTGATAGCGGCCGTTGTGAATTCCGGGTCATCTCAGTTTGTTAAATGCATAACCATATTGCTTTCCATTGCAAACTTGATAGTGACTCGCTCTCGATGACTGTTTTTAGCCTACTATTTTGGAGATTGTATGTTCAATATGAAATGGATTTTGACATTGTGCTTATTTGTTTTTGCACCTTTTAGCATGGCTGCGGATTCAGCCACCGACAAATATGAAGGAATTGAAATTACTGTAAATATCAACACGGCCACTGCTGAAGAAATTGCGACCATGTTGAAAGGTATAGGTGAGAAGAAAGCGCAGAGTATAGTGGACTACCGCGAGGAACATGGCCCTTTTAAAACGGCAGCAGATTTGAAGAGCGTAAAAGGCATAGGTGAAGCGACAGTTAAGAAAAACGAAGACCGCATTTTACTGTAGCTTGATGTATTGCAGATATTGAGTCTGAATTCAGAACAATATCTGTTTCCCTATTACTGCTTTCCCGAACCAGCCCCTCTTTCGTGGTTCGGGATTTTTTATCCGAATAAACGACGGCGAAGGCCTTTTTCCAGTAAAGCCATTACTAACCCACCGAGTGCGCCAAACATATGAGCATCAATAGCAACGTTTGCACCGATAAGCTCAGCAGTACTGCTGGATGGGCCATAGACCTGCTCCCATGCTACTTTGGCGATTAGTCCTCCAACTAACAACACACTGCTTCTTCTGCTTTCAAAGACTTCTCTGAGCGCCCAAAATCCAAACAATCCGTGTAATACGCCGGATAAACCCACGTATACCGACATGTTGGTAAACAAATTCAGCGCACCAACACATGCACATAAGATTGAAAAAACGATAAGGAAGTTACGAGTGCTTGGGCGAAAAATAAAAGTAATGATCCACAATCCGGCGAGGTTCATTCCTAAGTGCGCAAAGTTGGTATGTGTGAGATTTCCTGTTACGATTCGCCACCATTCACCATGGCGTATATTGTAGCTGTGCCACTCGGTTAGGCTTGCCATTGGTTCAAATTGAAGTATCAAACAGATCACGCTGATAATACTCAGCAAGGTATAAAGGTTCACTCTATGTCTCGTTATTGTTCTCGTTGTGGAAAATCGCAAAAAGCGTGTATTTGCCAATGGATTGTACCGCTGGCAAGCGAGGTAGAACTTATCATTCTTCAGCACACGAGTGAAGAACATCGTCCGCTTGGTACGGCACGGATTCTCAATTTGAGTTTAGATAACTGTATTTGTTTGATAGGAGAGGACTTTTCTTGTGATGATGCCTTAAATCACTTATTAGCGGATGAGTCATATCAACATTTTGTTCTTTACCCATCAGAAGAGTCACGATGCATTTCTGAAATCACTCAAGCGAGTCATAGTGTATCTAAGAAAATACGTTTGATTTTGCTCGATGGTACGTGGAAAAAAGCGTACAAAATGTGGCAACTCTCAAGCAACTTACATCCACTCCCAACCGTGCAGTTGCCTAAGCAACTACAAGGGCACTACACCATTCGTAAGGCGCCCTCTGAGAATAGCTTATCGACAGTCGAGGCTGGTTATCATTCGCTTCGCTTGCTTGAACCCGAGCGAGACTTTACACCGCTGATGCGTGCGTTTGAAAAGATGATCGAATTCCAAATCGCCCAGATGCCTCCGGGCGTTTTTGAAAAGAATTACTTGAAAGGTTGAGTGTTACTAAAGAACGATGGAAGAGAAAAGTTGGCGGTGTAGCTTTTGCGCGTGACCATCGGTCATTGCAGAAATATAATCGGCGATGACCCTCATTTTATTGCTCTCGCTCTTCGCCTGACACCACAGATCTCTTGTATGAACGGGTAGTAATCGCTCTGGGTCTGCTGTTAACGCTTCAAAAATATCCATAATAATTTGCTGACCCTTATACTCAACGATCTGGACCTGCGGGACTTGGATAACGAAGGTGCTGACAAAGTGCTTGAGTACGTCAAGTGCACGTGCCATCTGTGGTTCTAAACACGCATTCCAAGACAGTAACGGGTTATTAAACGGCTCATCCACCGTTTTGATTGAAATGCTGGTCAGTAGCGCGTTAACCATACCACCGATAGCATCTTTCCGCTCATGGTGCTTACCGCTAAATAGCATCTGTCCGATGGAATCGATATGAGCTTCAAACCACGGGTCGCCACAGTCCGCTAATTGACTTGCTGCGCCTTCTTGCCATTGCTGACGTGTCACCATACCAAGTACGATTGCATCTTCTAAATCATGAACACCGTAGGCGATATCATCTGCTAGCTCCATGATTGAGCAATCGAGTGATTTAAAACGCGTTTTACTGTGCTCAAACTCCGATTCTGGCGTTGAACGCATCAGACTAAGCAATGCCTTGTCGTTGTCAGAAAGCGGTGCAATTACCCAATCAAATAAGTCTTTATCACAATCATAAATGCCTTTAGCTGGGCTCCAATCTTTTGCTTTTAGTTTACGTTGATGCTCGGCTGGTTGAGGCAACTTGACGGAGCGTGTTTGACTAATGAGGGCAGGGTACTTAATCAAACCAAGCAGTGTGCGGCGTGATAAATTCATTCCGAAATGCTCAGTATAAGGCTCTAACTTAGTGACGATACGAAAGGTTTGGGCGTTCCCCTCGAAGCCGCCATGTTCGCGCATTACGTAGTTTAGAGCGACTTCTCCCCCATGACCGTATGGAGGATGCCCGATGTCGTGAGCCAAACATAATGAATCAATTAAGCTGTCTGATGGTAATAGATCGCGGAACTCTGGCTGTTTTTTCTTTAACTGGGCGACGATACCGGTCCCTAGTTGCGACGCTTCTAAGGAGTGTGTTAACCGACTGCGGTGAAAGTCTTCCAAGCTATTGCCGTGTACTTGGGTTTTTGCTTGTAGGCGTCGAAATGCAGCCGAGTGAAGAATGCGCGCTCGGTCTCGTTGGTACGGGCTCCGATGGTCGTCTCGACGGATTTTATGCTCATCATCATGGCGCTCTTGCCATTGCGGGTGTAATTCAAACGACACGATTATCTCCGTAAGCTAACTGATTTCATCTAACGATAATTCGAAACTTGGGGCAAAGGTATTGAGAAAGTAATCCATTTCAGGCGTTCTGCGTTCTTGCAAAGTGACGTCTAAGCGTTTTTTTGCCAGAGCGAACTCATGGTTGCCGGCGCTTAGTTCTTCAAGACATTTTAAATAGGCACAGATGGAATCGGCTTGCTTAACGATTTTTGCGTCCTCTTCGTGTGCAGAGTGAGAAAGAAGATAGGGGGCAAAATCATCGTGGAACTCTTCCGGTAACATTGAGAGTAATTTTTGTTCCGCTGCCGATTCTATCTTCTTATATTCTTTGGCAATTTCAGGGTTGTAATACTTCACTGGAGTTGGAAGATCACCCGTTAATACTTCACTGGAATCATGGTACATGGCAAGAATAGCGATGCGTTCTGGATTAAGGTTGCCGCCGAACTTTTTGTTTTTAATTAGGGCAAGGGCATGAGCGACAAAAGCAACTTGTAAGCTATGCTCTGAAACGTTTTCTGGTGAGACGGACCGCATTAAAGGCCAGCGTTGGATCAGCTTCATTCGAGCCAGGTGGGCGAAAAAATGGCTTTCTTTCATGGCTTCCTCCGTTTCTGGTGTAAAAAAAGGAACTCACTAGGAGTTCCTCTAAGCATATGAGAGATCAGCACTAATTACTACCAGTGATTCATTACTGGCTGTAGGTTGATAGGAATCTTTCAAAACGTCCAATAGCGATTTCTAGATCTTCAACGTGCGGTAGTGTCACGATGCGGAAGTGGTCTGGTTTTGGCCAGTTAAAACCGGAACCTTGCACCAGTAAGACCTTCTCTTGTTTTAAGAAATCTAAAACCATCTGCTGATCGTTCTTGATGTTGTACATTTTAGTGTCGATTTTCGGGAAGAGGTACATCGCACCCTTAGGTTTGACACAAGAAACACCAGGAATCTGATTGATCAGTTCATACGCTCGGTTGCGCTGCTCTAATAAGCGTCCGCCAGGTAAAATCAGTTCATTAATACTCTGGTATCCACCTAACGCGGTTTGAATCGCATGCTGCATTGGTACGTTTGCGCATAAACGCATCGATGAAAGCAGCTCCAAGCCATTCACGTACCCTTGAGCCAGATGTTTAGGCCCCGTTAGGAACATCCAGCCACCACGGAAACCACAAACACGGTAGGCTTTTGAAAGGCCATTGAATGTCATGACTAGCACGTCTTCAGTGAGTGTGGCGACTGAGGTATGTGTTGCACCGTCGTACAACACTTTGTCGTAGATCTCATCTGCGAAAATGATCAGTTTGTGCTGGCGTGCTATCTCAATCACTTCAAGTAGGAAGTCACGGCTGTATACCGCACCTGTCGGGTTGTTCGGGTTGATCAGAACAATGCCACGTGTCTTTGGTGTGATTTTCTTTTTGATGTCTTCAAGGTCTGGGTACCAGTCAGCCTCTTCATCACATAGATAATGAACCGGCTTACCACCAGATAGTGCAACTGAAGCTGTCCATAACGGATAGTCTGGTGCTGGGATCAGCATTTCGTCGCCATTGTTTAATAGCGCTTGCATGGCCATTACGATCAACTCAGACACGCCGTTACCTACATACACATCTTCGACATCTAGCGAGCGTATACCTTTACGCTGATAGTGTTGGACCACAGCTTTACGAGCAGAGTAAATACCTTTGGAATCACAATAGCCTTGAGAAGTCGGCAGATTACGAATCACGTCGACTAAAATCTCATCAGGGGCGTCAAAACCAAATGGGGCAGGGTTACCAATGTTTAGCTTTAGGATTTTATGCCCTTCTTCCTCCATGCGCTTAGCATGTTTGAGTACAGGACCCCTAATGTCGTAGCAGACATTGTCGAGTTTTGACGACATCCCGATATTTTGCATTGTTTAATTCCTAAAAATTCGTTAATTTCTTTATTAAAATACAATAATTTGTTTTTTATTAGAATATATATCTGTAAATAATCTGTCTGCTGGTTAAGTTTTGCTCGCTTGCTATCACAGGATTTTGCAAAAGATCGCATACGACCTTGATTTGCTTTGGGTCTAAACTTAGAGTAGCCGTCAGTTACCATTTATCCTCACATACAACGAGGTTGATTTGTCACAGTTCCATCAAGCCGTAAAGAGAATTATCGAGCGAGTTCAGCAATCGGAAGGCAATCAAACACGTCTGGTCGAGCCCCTTAGCGAGAAACCTAATTTCTCATTTATTGATTGGCTTGATGCGCAACCACTTTTCCCTAAGTTTTATTGGCAGTCCCGCGATACACGTGAAGAGGTCGTTGCACTAGGGCAATTGCACGCTTTTGTTGAGCCAGGTCCTGCTTATACCATTCTAGGTGAAGGGCAAAGAGTCTGGGGCGGGCGCTCTTTTGATGGACAGCATGAGAAGAATCGTCGCTGTATGCCCTCTTTTTTCTTTTTGCCTCAAATTGAGTTAATTCGTTTTGACCAACAGTGGTCTCTCGCAGTTAATATTTCAGAAGACAAAGCGCGAACTCTAGCTGGGTTGAATAAACTGGTTTGTGAGGTCGCGACCTTAGCTCCAATTTCGTCTCACATCTGCTCTATTGTTCACACGCCAAGTCAGCCTCAATGGAATGAGTTAGTTCATAAGGTTCTGACTGGTATAGAGAATGATGATTTTAAGAAAGTGGTTTTAGCGCGTCGCTCTACCGTGCAGCTTGATAACACATTAAGTGCTGCACAGCTACTTAAAGCAAGTTACTTAAATAACCATCATAGCTTCCATTTCATGCTGAGCTTAGACAGTAAGCACAGTTTTATGGGGTCTACGCCAGAACGTTTGTATTCTCGCGTAGGGCATGAGCTACATACCGAAGCGTTAGCAGGTACGATTGGTCGGGGAGACAATGCCACTCAAGATATGGAGTTGGCGAATTGGTTATCCCAAGACCAAAAGAACCTCAACGAAAACCAGTATGTGGTGGACGACATCATTGACCGTCTATCACCACATTCTGAAGTGGTTGAAGTGGAAGCTGAACCGAGTTTGGTCAGACTACGAAAAGTGCAGCACCTTAAGCGAAATATTCACGCTAGTCTAAGAGCGGGGATAAATGGTGTTCAGTTGTTATCGGCGCTTCAGCCAACAGCGGCGGTTGCTGGCTTACCCCGACAAGAGTCGATGCAATTTATATTGGATAATGAGCCGTTTGCACGCGGCTGGTACGCGGGGTCAATGGGTTACATAAGCCATGAACGAGCAGAGTTTTGTGTCGCAATCAGAAGTGCGCTTGTGCTCGGTGAGCAAGTACAACTGTTTGCGGGCGCAGGGATTGTTCCAGGCTCCATTGCAGAACATGAGTGGGCAGAACTTGATAAGAAAATGTCGACGTTACTTACGCTGATTTCTGATCATCCGCCATTGGGAGTCGCATCATGAGTCATGACCAAGCGGTGCTCAATCGAGTTTGGTCAGAAACCATATTGATTGAGCTTCAGCGATTTGGCGTTAAGCATGTTTGTATCGCTCCCGGATCTCGTTCTACTCCTTTAACTTTAGAAGCGGCAGAACAGTCCGACTTTTCCATTCATACTCATTTTGATGAGCGTGGACTGGGCTTTATGGCTCTTGGTTTAGCGAAAGCTACTCAGGAGCCAGTGGCAATTATCGTTACCTCTGGTACGGCAGTGGCGAACCTATTACCGTCGGTTGCCGAAGCCAAACTTACTGGTGAAAAACTGGTGCTGCTGACAGCAGATCGTCCAGTAGAATTTGTCGGCTGTGGTGCAAACCAAGCGATAAATCAATTGGGTATTTTTTCACATCATGTTTCGGCCAGTTTGAATTTACCAAGCCCAAATTTAGCAACGTCGCTTAACTGGTTGCTGACCTCTGTTGACGAAGTGATGTTTACTCAGCAATTGCAGGGTAGTGCTGTTCATATTAATTGTGCATTTCCAGAGCCTTTGTATTCCAACGGCGCAAAAGCGGATTATCAAACCTACTTAGATTCGGTCGCCGGATGGCGAAAAGGAAGCGGCACTTATACTCAGCGTTTTAGCCATTTGTCTCAGGCGAACATCCCGCCTTTTTCGGACAAAAAAGGCTTGGTTGTGATTGGCAGCTTACCGCTTGAACAAGCGAAGTCGGCGCGGGCATTTGCACAAAAGATGGGATGGCCAGTACTTGCAGACCCGCAAAGTGGCCTCAGTTCGGATTGGGCGTATTACGATGTATGGCTTCAACTTCCCGAGTTTGCAAACGAGCTTGAATCTTGTGAACTTATTATCCAATTTGGTAGCCGAATCATCTCCAAACGTTTGAACCAATGGATTGATAAACAAGTATCGAAAAATCAACAAAGTAAAGACGTTCAGTATTGGTATGTCTCACCTTGTATGGGCCGGAATAACCAAAATCATCTGGCGCAAATGCACTGGGTTGAGCCTCCTAAAACGTGGGTTTCTCGCATTAGTTTTGAGAAGTCAATATTTGCTGGGTGGGCTGATAGGTTAGCGAATGACGTTAAGCGAGTTCATCAACGTATCGAAGAAGCCTTCCTATCTGATTCAGCGTCTGCCATTGACGAAATTGCGTTGGCAGCAGACATCAACGAGCGCACAAAGAACGTAGATGTTTTCTTGGGTAATAGCTTGTTTGTTCGGCTTGTTGATATGTACGGAAAATTGGATGGTGTAGAGGTTTTCACTAATCGAGGCGCGTCAGGGATTGACGGTTTGTTTGCTGCGGCATCAGGCGTGCAACGGGCAAGAGGTAATCCGTTACTGATGTATATCGGTGACACAGCAGCACTTTATGATCTCAATTCTCTGGCGCTATTTTCTCACAATAAACTGCCGGCGGTACTTGTTGTTACCAATAATGACGGCGGTGCGATTTTTGATATGTTGCCAGTACCACCAGAGCGCAGGACGACATATTATCAAATGCCTCATGGTTATCAGTTTGAACACGCGGCAAAGCAGTTTGGTTTGGCGTATTTGCATGTTTCTACACTGGAGCAATTCCAATCATCTGTAAAAGAGCATTTATGTCACGGCCAAGGAACGTTGCTGGTCGAGGTTCAAACCCCATCTAACCAAGCTGCTGAGACACTCAAGGCATTTAATAAGAGTCTGAATGCTTTACTTTGAACGTTTCCCTGTATTAGAAAAACACCAAAGTAGAACGTTGCCCACTTTGGTGTTTTTGCATGGCTTACTCGGTAGCGGTGCCGATTGGCTCGCGTGTTTAAATGCATTACCCGAATATGAACGTGTTACGGTTGACCTCCCTGGTCATGGGCATAGCCAATCTATTTCTTGCAGCGATCTGAATGATTGCTGCAAACTTCTTGGTTCCACACTATCTTTATTATTTCCCTCACAACAACCACTTATTTTGATTGGTTACTCTATGGGCGGCCGCATTGCGATGCATGGTATTGCCCATCAATGCTTTCCAGATCTCAATATTGCAGGCGCGATTATTGAAGGGGGAAACTTCGGGCTTCAAACTGAGTCAGAGAAACAGGTGAGATTAGAGAATGATGCTCGCTGGGCAATGCGTTTCAAAACTGAACCACTTGAACGTGTTTTGAACGATTGGTACCAACAAGCGGTGTTTTCTTCACTAAACCATGAGCAAAGACAAACATTCATTGCGAAGCGAAGTGATAATCTTGGCTCAGCGGTGGCGAATATGTTGATGACGACATCGTTAGCCAAACAGGCATATTTGTTGCCCTCACTGCAAAAGCAGAACATACCAGTGTATTACTTGTGTGGTGAGAAAGACCAAAAATTTAGCCAACTGGCACAACGTAGCGGGTTGGCGTATCGACAAGTTGAAGGCGCTGGTCATAACGTCCATCAAGAGCAGCCCAAACAGTTTGCGATACATACCAAGCAAATAATTCAGTCTCACTTTGGTGAGAGTAACGAGAACAATGGGAATCACCATGGCTAAAACAGTAGGCATTTCTGAAGAAGAACTTTACGCTCCGGTTCAATGGAAAGATTGCGGCGAGAAATACGAGGACATTCATTACCATAAGTCTGAAGATGGTATCGCGAAAATCACCATTGCGCGTCCTCAAGTGCGTAATGCGTTTCGTCCTCAAACGGTAAAAGAGATGATTGATGCGTTGGCAGATGCGCGTTACGACTCTGGTGTTGGCGTGATCATTCTGACAGGTCTAGGTGAAGACGCATTCTGTTCTGGCGGTGACCAGAAGATCCGTGGCGACTACGGCGGCTACAAAGATGACCAAGGTACGCACCACCTAAACGTATTGGACTTCCAACGTGATATTCGTACTTGTCCAAAACCAGTGATCGCATCGGTAGCTGGTTGGGCTGTGGGCGGTGGTCATGTTCTGCACATGATGTGTGACCTCACGATTGCAGCTGACAACGCTCAATTTGGTCAAACAGGCCCTAAAGTGGGTTCATTTGATGGCGGTTGGGGTGCATCTTACATGGCTCGCATCGTAGGCCAAAAGAAAGCTCGCGAAATTTGGTTCCTATGTCGTTTCTACAATGCTCAAGAAGCGGTAGACATGGGCCTAGTAAACACAGTTGTACCACTAGCGGATCTAGAGAAAGAAACCGTTCGTTGGTGTCGTGAAGTTCTGCAACACAGCCCAATGGCATTGCGTTGCTTGAAAGCTGCGTTGAACGCGGACTGTGATGGCCAAGCGGGTCTGCAAGAACTGGCGGGTAACGCGACTATGATGTTCTACATGACAGATGAAGGCCAAGAAGGTCGTAACGCATTCAACGAGAAACGTCGTCCAGACTTCGATAAATTCCCTCGCAACCCATAATCCGTCTAAATGAGGAGCGTGTTAGCTCCTCTGTTCCTTTTTTCCTGAGCGCCTCGCCCTCTGGGAGGCTGGTGGGATTGCTCGTCAGAACGCTCAAATATACGGCATTACATAGGACTTGAATTATGCGTGAAGCGAAAATTTATCGTTATAGCTTGCTCATGGATAGTGGTGTCATCCTACGTGACAACAAGCTAACCGAACGTGTTGGTTATGTTGTTGCGCTTTCCGAAGATGGTAAAACAGGGTTTGGAGAAGTCGCTCCTCTTCCTGGTTTTAGCTTAGAGAGCACCGAAGATGCGGGTGTTCAGCTACAAGAACAGGCGGAGCGTTGGGTAGCAGAGTTGGATGTGGATTATGCCAATATGTACCCGTCGGTTGCGTTTGGTTTATCGATGGCACAACTTGAATTAGCTGGTGGTTTACCACAACAAGGTAAATACCAAACAGCGCCACTATGCACTGGCGACCCAGATGAGCTCATTCCAAAGCTGAACGAAATGGAAGGTGAGAAAGTCGCTAAGGTGAAAGTTGGACTTTATGAGCCAATTCGCGATGGCATGCTTGTGAACCTTTTTCTTGAATCAATCCCTCAATTAACGCTTCGACTCGATGCCAATCGCGCTTGGACACCAGAAAAAGCGCAGCAGTTCGCTAAGTACATTGCCCCGTCTCTGCGTCAACGAATCACGTTTCTAGAAGAGCCGTGCCGCTCTCCTGGCGATAGTCTCTCTTTTGCGATTAATACTGGTATTGCTATCGCTTGGGATGAAACATTGCAAGATGCGGTTCGTCGTGAAGATTTCCGTCTTGAAGATCTAACTGGTGTGAAAACGATCATCATCAAACCCACACTCATTGGTTCAGTGGATTTTTGTATTACACTGATAGAGAAAGCGAAGTCACTGGGGATGAAAGCAGTGATTAGCTCGAGCATTGAATCCAGTCTCGGTTTAACTCAATTAGCGCGCTTTGCCCAATGGCAGCTGCCTGATGAAGTTCCAGGTTTGGATACGATTGGCTTATTCAAAGCTCAGCTAGAGCAGGGCTGGCCTAAGTGTGAACTTCCCGTTCTTCCTCTAAAAGACCAGGAGATTGTGTGGCATTCTGCGTAGACAATATTGCGAAGGCACCATGGAAATATTGGGCTCAAACGAGCCCTTTTTCTATTGCACTCAAGACATCAACAGAAGTATTAAACTGGCAACAACTCTCGAAGCGTATTGACCAATACACTCACTATTTGAATGACTTGGGTGTAACTCGGGGGGATGTGCTGACTTTGGTTGGCAAGAACCAAGTAGAAACACTGTTGTTTTATCTTGCCTCCAAACAGTTAGGCGCGCTCGCTGCGCTGACCATGGAACAACCACTAGATAAGTTGCAGGGTAAGCTTGCTGCACTTTACAGGCCTGATCAAACTCGGTTTATCTGGTTTTCTCAGGAGTGCGCTTCGACCTTTTCTGAACATGATATACAAAAACTCAAGGCAACATTGCTTTCACCGCCTGTAGTATCACAGCAAGAGAGTGATTCGTTGACTGAAGATAGCTATCATCATGACCGGCTCGCTTCAGTAGTATTTACTTCTGGCTCTACAGGGGAGCCTAAAGCTGTGGTCCATACACATCGACAGCATCTTGCGTCTGCAGAGGGCTTGTTGCAGGAGTTCATTTTCACTCAGCAAGATGCTTGGCTATTATCGCTTCCGCTGTATCACGTCTCTGGATTAGCGATTGTCTATCGTTGGCTATATGTCGGAGCAACACTAAAGGTCGGTTCAGGGAAACTTGTTGATGATGTTCAGGGCGTATCACACGCTTCTTTGGTTGCGACTCAGCTAAAACGGTTATTGGATGATGATGCACATTTGTCATTGACACATGTGCTACTGGGCGGCAGCCACGTTGATCACGAGTTGGCACTACGAGCAACAGGGCAAGGCATTGAGACATGGTTAGGTTATGGGATGACGGAGGCGGCCTCTACCGTTACCGCAAAGAGAATTGACTGCACCAGTAATGCTGGGCATGTATTGAAGCACCGTAAGATAAAATTAGTTGACCAACGCATTTTTATTGGCGGTAAGACATTAGCGGCAGGGTATTTCCATCAAGGACATGTTACCCCATTTCTGGATGAGAAAGGCTGGTTTGACAGCAAAGATCTTGGCGAGTGGCAAGGTGATGAATTAAAGATAATCGGCCGTGCCGACAATCAGTTTATCTCTGGTGGTGAGAATATCCATTGTGAAGAGATTGAAGCCGCTTTGAACCAAATTGATGGTGTAGTGCAGAGTATAGTGGTTCCAGTCGAAGACGCGGAGTTTGGTCATAGACCAGTAGCTGTGATTCAGACCAATGGATTGCGCAGCAAGTCGGAGTATGACCAGCACTTGCAATCAAAGTTAGAGAAGTTTAAATGGCCAGTGGAATACCATGTAATGCCACTAACTCTACTAGAAGGTGGGATCAAAATTTCACGTAAGGCCGTGAAAGAGTGGCTACTGTCATCACTTCAGCATTAGTCAATTTTGCTATGTATTAGTCATAAAGAGAATTTCGTATCTTTATAACTCTGAATCATAATTATGCTTCTTCGTGGAGAGAAAATGCATAAGGTTCAGGATGGCAAAGCTAGTTTTAATTGCGGCAGTAGCACTACAAATTGGTATCGCGATAAGTAGTGAAGGGCTAGCCCGCTCTCTTGCAGAGCTAACGGCATTTTTGATCGCTATTGCGTTGGTCGTTATATACAAAAATAGCAAACGGGAAATGCCGTCCCCTCAACGCGATAAGCAGACCACCAATATCTAAAACAGTAACCAACTTAGAGAAGTGGTCGAAATTAACACCCACAGAGTCACACCAAACAACAGTGGCTTAGCTCCAGCAGACTTTAGTTTTGAAATTGAAATGCTACAACCTATCAAGAACAGACATACAACCAACGCTTGCTTTGCTCCAATGAAAATGCCGTGATAGACCATTTCAAATTGAGGAAATAAGTCGCTAAACGCGATAGCTGCACAGTACCAAAAAATGAAATAAGGGATAGCTAGTTTTTTCTTTCCATTCTCTTTTTGGCCTCTTGAAAAGATGACGGCACTGATCAAAGCAACAGGAATGATCCATAAAGCGCGCGCGAGTTTCAATGTTGTTGCCGTCGTTAGTGCTTCTTCCCCAAAGGCCGAGGCAGCCCCGACAACAGAAGATGTGTCATGAATGGCAATCGCAGCCCATGTGCCAAACGTGTGTTGATCTAGCCCTAAAGCATGTCCAATCACAGGAAACACAAAGAGTGCAATGGAGTTCAGGACAAATACCGTTGCCAGTGCTAATCCAATCTGCTCGTCTTTCGCTTTAATGGCCGGTGCCACAGCAGCAATTGCGCTACCACCACAAATTGCAGTACCTGATGAGATTAAGTAAGCGGTTACTCGCTCCAATTTAAGTACCCTGGCAATGAGAGTGCCCATGATCAGTGTGCCTGTAATAGTGGCGATGATCAGGCCGATACCATCCGATGTGACTGCAAGTGCTTGCTCAAAGTTGATGCCAAAGCCTAAGCCAATAATCGAGTAAGACAGCAGCTTTTTAGTAAAAGAAGCGATGGGCAGCTCGGAAGGCACAAAACCAAAACTTGCGAGTAGAAAACCGATAACTAGAGCAATGGGAGAGGAGGCAAGGGGGGTTAAACAAAAAAGTAACGCCAATCCAAACAGGAGGTAGTTTCTATTCAAGGTTTTTATTCGCTGTTGTGAATGAAAGGGAGAGTATATCGCACTGGGTGTGGTCAGTTTGTCTTAATGATTTGAACACATGTTCAGTTATCCTAAACATGTGTTCAAGTGTATTTTATCGCCAGTCGCCTCTGAGTTGATGCACTTTATCGAACATTGTTTTTGCCGTTGCCTCATTTGGTGGCACCGGTTGTCCTGCCTCAATTTCTAGCTTTGACCAAAATCGAGTCGGTAAGCCACAGCATGCGCGACCTTTTGCGCGGCTGAAATAGCTTCCCCATAAGCCTTTAAGTGCAACAGGTATGACGGGTACTGGGCTACGACGTAGAATGATATCAATACCGCGCATGAATTCATTCATTTCACCATCTGAAGTTAATCTTCCTTCAGGGAAAATACAGACGATATGACCTTCGCTTAGCGCGGCTTCCACATCGTTAAATGCACGTCTGATAGAGCTTCTGTTACTCGCTGAAATTGGAATTACCCCAGTTCGACGTAAAAAGCGCCTTAATGGAGGTAGGTTGGCGTAATCTTCCTCCATCACAAAACGAATCAACCTTGGGCATACTGCACTAAGTAGCAATGCATCCATGTAGCTTACATGATTACATACAATCAATGCCCCACCATGCTCGGGTAGGTTGTGTAGATTCTTATGCTTAACTCGATAGATGGTGTGCGTAAGCATCCACATGACAAAGCGAACAACAAAAATAGGAATTTGCAAAAAGATGTAAGCGGCGACTAAGAAATTTAAAATGGCTAACAATGCAAACAGTTGAGGAATTGTCATCTTGATTACACTTAGGCACACAATACCTAAGACAGCGCTGCCGACCATAAACAGAGAGTTAAAGATGTTGAGCCCTGCGATGACTTGAGCACGTTCGGTTCCCTTTGCTCGATGCTGCATTAATGCGTAAAGAGGCACGATAAACAAACCGCCCGAAGCACCAATCATCAATAGGTAGAAAAATAATGGCCAAAAAGGCTCATATCTAAAGAAGTCTACAAAGTTATGGAAAGTAGGTAGATCATTGGGAATGGAAGTGGCCATTAGGTACCCAAATACCGTAATGCCAAAGGCACCAATTGGCACAACACCGACTTCTATACGATGGTTTGAGATCCAATTGCAAAGTAGCGACCCTAGCGCGATACCAATGGAAAATAGAGCGAGCAAGAAAGACACCGCACTCTCGGTGCCATTTAGGTAAATCTTAGTGAAATTCGGGAATTGTGTTAGATATGCGGCGCCTAAAAACCAAAACCAGCTTATTGCCATTATGCATTGAAAAACAACTCGATCGGATTTGGCGATAGAGAGCGTGTGTTTGGTTTGCTTGTATGGTTGCCAACGAAAAGAGAGATTGGGTGCGCTGGCTGCAGCAAAGGGGATTGAGCGGCTCGACAAGTAGCCTAACAATGCGAAGATCACGACACAAAATGCGGCGAGGTATTTTGCGTTGTCTGCAGAGGCTATAATCCCAGCGCCTAAGGTGCCAATAAGGATGGCGATAAAGGTACCAGCTTCAACAAGAGCGTTGCCGGGCACTAACTCTTTAGCATTTAACTTTTGAGGCAAAAGGGCATATTTAACTGGGCCAAAAAATGCTGACTGTGTGCCCATTAAAAACAGTAGCAATAAAAGCACACCATAACTTTCGGTTATGAATCCGATGGCACCTAACAGCATGATGGCTATTTCAAATAGTTTGACCTTACGAATAAACCATGACTTTTCATATTTGTCGGCTAATACGCCAGCGGAAGCAGAGAACAGAAAGAACGGTAGAATGAACAAGCCTGCCGCAAGGTTGATGAACAAATTGCTCGAAATAGGTAGTGCACTGGAGCCAGCGAATGCGACAAACAACAGCAAAACGTTTTTAAAAATATTGTCGTTGAAAGCGCCAAAAAACTGAGTAATGAAATAGGGCAGGAACTTTCTCTGCGTAAGTAAGGACGGCTGTCTGTCGGATGACATGGATAATCCTTTGTTACCAGTTCGTGAGGTAGTTAGAAAGAAGATTACTGATCAATTCTTTGCCATCAATCGGTTCACTAGAGAAAAACTTATCATCAACACTGAGTAAAGTAATGCCATGTACGCCAGACCAAAGGACTCGACTCGCTTGAATCACTTCGGATTCAGTACGATGTGGTGCGATTTGAGCCAATAGTGACTCTAGCATTCCCGTCATACCATCGATACGTTTGGCATGCCATTCCGGAAGTTCTGCTCCATTCATGTTGTGTTCGAACACTAACTGCCAACGGTATGGGTGTTTTTGAGCAAAATCGTGGTAGCAATAAGCGAGTTCAAAAAGCGCTTGATGGGAGTCTTTGCTGTCATTAGTCGCTTTGCGTGCTTCTTGAGATAACTCATCTAAAGTTTGAGCGACAACATGAAGCAACAACAAATTATAATTACCAAAAACATTTACCAATGTGCTTGGCACGTAACCAATCATGTTAGCGATTTTACGAAGACTGAGTTCGTGGTAAGAATTCTCATCTAAAAAGTTTTTGACCGTTGTTAAGGTCAAATTCACTAACTCTTCTCGGGTGTGATCGTTTCTGCGCGCCATACTCTCAAACTACTTTATTGAACATCGTTCAATATGATAGTCAGCTACCTATTAACCGTCAACAAGGCAATGTGTCCAAGTGCCCTCAAGGTGTAGGATTCTGAGCTGTGTCACTGATTCTAATTCAAGTAAAACAATCTGGAGTATTAGTGAACTTATTCCATACTTTTTTTACATTGATCAAGCGCCTTCAGCTGAATTGTAAGCAGTGTGAGCAGTCTGCATTTTTGGCAATATTCTGATACATGTCAGCTTCTATAAGCTATTTTCATCAATCGGTATACAGAGTATGATGACTTAAAAATCATCTTTGGCGTGCTACTGTTTGAAACAACGATTGTTTCGTCTTGAAAATGGGGCACTATCTTAGATAGCTAACTTTAAGGATAACGATGAAACGTTTATTTTCTATTGTTGCTTTATTGATGTTTACTGTTGCTGTAACGCCTATCGCGGAAGCGAAGAAGTTTGGTGGCAGTAAGTCTTTCGGTAAGAGCTACAAAACTGCACCAGCACCGAAACAACAGCAACAAAACACCAATACGGTCGGCAAAGATCAGACGACAAAGTCTTCAAGTAAGAAAGGCCTTATGGGGGGTCTGCTAGGCGGACTTCTTGCTGGTGGTCTACTTGCTGCATTCTTTGGCGGTGCTTTTGAAGGTATCCAGTTTATGGATATCCTAATTATTGGTTTGATTGCCTTTGTCATCTTTAAACTAATGCGCGGTATGCTAGGTGCGAAGCAGGGCAGTATGAACCAGCATCGTCAACAGCCTGCATTTGGTGGCAACGCATCTAAGTTTGAGCAACCAAACATGCAAAACTTTGAGCAACAACCAAACACAAATAATGGTGGCTTTGGTGGTTTTGGCGCTCAAACAGACGTACCACATAACTACCCACCGGGTTTTGACCAAGCAGCGTTCATTAATGGTTCTCGTGAACACTATCGAATCCTGCAAGGTGCGTGGAATCACAACCAGCTAGAAACTATTGAAGAATATGTTTCTCCAAGCTTGTTTGAAGACCTAAAAGCAGAGCGCGCGAAGCTCGACGGTGAGCAGCATACTGACGTAATGTACGTTGATGCGGAGATCGTCCGTGCTGATTACGATGCAAATAAAGCACAGCTTAGTCTGCAGTTTAGCGGTCGTTACCGTGACACAGTAGAAGGTGTTGAAGAAGAAATCGAAGATATCTGGCACCTAGAGCGTGACTTGACTGCGCCTAATGCGCCATGGTTAATCGTTGGTATTCAAGGCTAGTCACCTTTAAACCAATTTAGTCACTAGTAAAAATCCCGCATCCCCTGCGGGATTTTTTGTATCTATCATTTATATTTCTTGTACGTGTTTTTATGCAAACATCACTAATTGAGTCCGTTTGGTAATTTTGCGAGCCCACTTTTTCTAGTAAGTCCTCAAGTGTTTTCCTATTTATATTGAACATTCATATTAAGGCCATACGAACTAACAAAATCAAAATAGCTAGTACATTGTTTGTAGGGTAAAGATCTGCTCCTCAGCCTTTTGTTTGTGGAGTTTCACATGGGGTTGGTTGCTTTAGTGAGATTGAGTATAGGTTATACCAATCGTAGTAAATAACTGGTCATTCTAGCTTGTTAAAATACTCGATAACTGCGTTGCAATTTTTGATTGTAGAATAACTACTTATCGAAAAATTGCGCCTTGTTCTCAAGCATTTTCCCTACGCTATTTCTGATCACTTATTTACCGTGATAGGTATTCAATCGAGAAGAGTTTCGGTTAGGAGTGAAAGGGTTCGTTGTAGTAGGACTATGCTATCAAGATCCTGAAACGAAAAAAGCCAGCTCAATGAGCTGGCTTCTTCAATATGGTGGAGGGGGACGGATTCGAACCATCGAAGGCAGTGCCGGCAGATTTACAGTCTGCTCCCTTTGGCCACTC
>NZ_JAWOQO010000129.1:0-1314 GCF_033337345.1 Vibrio sp. YT-18
CTTGGGGCCAAATAGCAGTAGTGAGTCCTCTTGTGAATATTCCAGTCAATACCATAGAACAGTCGCTCCTCCGACAGCTACCGGGTTGTTGGGGATGCAAAGATAAAGATTCGGTATTCCGTTATGTGAATCAGGAATACGCCGAATTATTGGGCCATGCCTCACCAGAAGAGTGCATTGGTAAAACTGACTTCGAGATGTCGAGCCCAACCACTGAATGCGCGCAAGAATTTCAACGCCAAGATAAACATGTGATCGAAACGGGCGAATCGTTGAAGATCCTTGATATTCATCCTTACCCTGACGGGCGTTGGCGCGCACATATTTTCACGAAAACCCCTTGGCGAGATGAACAAGGCAACATCCTCGGCACCATTTTTTATGGCCGAGAGTTAACCGACACCGCCGTGATTGAAGTGGGCTACTGGGTGTGTCGAGCCATCGGTACAGACATAAACCATCAATCCATTTTCCGTTTTTCGAATCTGAACCCGAAACCAGAAAAGCTCACATGCCGCGAGCAAGAAACGCTATTTTTACTGCTTTACGGCAAAAAACCTCAGTTTATTTCTCAAGTGATGGGCATCTCCACAAAAACGGTAGAAGGGCACGTCGCACGTCTAAGAAACAAGTTTGAAGCGAATAGTAAGAACGAGCTCATCGATAAAGCAATGGAGGCAGGCTATGGATCTGTTGTACCCAAAACGCTGCTTAAACATCAGCTTTCTGTTGTTTTGAATGGAGAGCGCTAACGCCACGCCGCTTTATCTTTATAAACACAAACACCGCCTAAATGGCGGTGTTTTGTTAGGCGTTAAATAAGATGCCCTATGGCGCGAGACGGTCGATATCCCATTCGCCATCGTGTTGAGAGAATAGGAAACGGTCATGCAGACGATGCTCACCGCCTTGCCAAAACTCAATGCTTTGCGGTTTAACTCTAAAGCCGCCCCAAAAAGTTGGCATTGGAATTTCACCTTTGGCAAATTTCTGTTTGAGCTCAAGGAACTTACCTTCCAGCACTCCACGAGCAGAAATACGGCTACTTTGCTTACTCGCAATGGCCGCCAACTGGCTATCTTTAGGGCGGGAAGTAAAATACTTCATGTTTTCCATCGCAGTCAGCTTTTCAGCCACACCAGTAATGTGAACTTGGCGCTCTAATGGATGCCAAGGGAAATGCAGGCTGATGTTGCTGTTATGCTCAAGATGCTGCGCTTTGCGACTACCTAAGTTGGTGTAAAACACGAAGCCATCTTTATCGACGTTTTTCAATAAAACGATTCGTTGAAATGGCATGCCGTTTTCATCCAC
>NZ_JAWOQO010000130.1:0-1308 GCF_033337345.1 Vibrio sp. YT-18
GCTTTGCCTTGCAAAACCAATTGTTGATCAGCTTTTGTGGTGAGCACGCTTGGCGTATCTCGAAGCGTTTTTAGTGATAGCTGCATACAACGTTTTAATGCTTGTTCTTGTTGGTAATCGAGATGTTCATTGAATCGAAGTGGCAAGGCAGTTTCCCATAAGATCCATGATGAGTGCTGTTTGATTGTCAGTGTTAACTGGTCTACTTCGATGGTGTAAGCGCCATTTTCTCCGGCAATAAAAGGCCCTATCCCTAGCGTTTCCGCTAGAGATTTCATCATTTTATCTAACATATACTGCCCTATTTAAATCTGGCTGAGATGGTTACAAGCCTGACCGCATTGGCCACTTTGAATATCAAAATAGTAGTGATCAACATCGCCAACGATCTGCATGTCTTTAAACCATTGCCACACTTTAGCAACGGCATTGAGGTCGTTATAAACCACGTCACATGCATCCCAGACTTCATTGAGATCCGGTGCTTGTAAACGAGCCTCAGAGCACCACGTTTTCCAATCAGAGATGAACATATCCGTCGTTGAAGTGTAGTCCGCCAGTTCTTTCAAGTTGCTTAACGACGGTTGCCACTTATCGACCAACGCTTTATGAGATTCAATTACTTGTGACTGTTGCTCGTTCAGTGTATTTAGCTGCGCTTTTAACTGCGTTTGCTGGCTCTCGATCAACGCAAGTTGTTGTTCGACAAAAATCGCGCTGGTGTCTTCACCCGATAACTTCGACCAGTACTCTTTTTGAATGTCCAGCTGATTCATCAGTTGTTCCACTTTGACCGAGGCGTGCAACGCACTTTGGTCGGTTTGTCGATGAATCCATTCGGTCAACGCCAAGTAACAACAAAGGATCAACGTTTTTGGCGTGGCCAAGTTAAAGCGAAAGCCCAATCGAGAGTTGATGTATTCGAGCCTCTGCTCAAAGGTCGCCACTCGTTGACTGTCACTTAACTGAGCGCCAATTTCTAAAAACAGACGCATGGCAAAACGGTCAATCGATGTACCCAATCTCAAATACGTTTTCACCAATTGGCTGGCGCACAAACTGTCCACCACACTTCTGTCCAACAAGCGTTGCAACAACGATAACTGGTCGTCATTCAGCACACCTTCACTCAACAGCTGTCGGTGATTCACGTGGACAACATTGAGATCCTGTGATGGCTGAGACGCACTCTCATATCGTGCTCCTCTTTGCAAAACAGTGACTTTCCTTTGCGTCACAATGCTGTCAGGAAAAAGCGAACGGCGTCGCCAATGCTGCTTTTTCATTTGTGTTCTTCTCCGCATCCCT
>NZ_JAWOQO010000131.1:0-1291 GCF_033337345.1 Vibrio sp. YT-18
TGTGCCGTCCTAAATAAGGTTGACACTTTCCACCCCCAAAATTGGAGAGTGTTATGAAATCAACAACTAAAAGAACTCAGCGAGATTACTCCCTCGCTTTTAAACTCACTGTAGTTGATGAGGTTGAAAAAGGAAGCCTCACTTACAAACAAGCCCAAGAGAAGTATGGCATCCAAGGTTGCTCTACGGTTTTGGTTTGGCTTCGTAAGCATGGTCGACTAGATTGGTCTAAAGGGACACCTAACTTTATGTCCAAAGGAGACTCTATGGCCAAGTTCAATTCACCTCCTACACCAGAGCAACGTATTAAAGAGCTTGAGAAGCAGCTCGAAGATGCTCAACTCAAAGCCGACTTCTTTGAAGCTGTCGTGAACGTTATGGAACGTGACTATGGTGTTAGAGTGACAAAAAAGCACAAAGAAGCGTTGTCCAAGAGAAAACCATAGTAGGTTTGAGCGTTACGAAGTTTTGTCAGTTAGTACAAATCTCTCGCCAAGCTTATTATAAGCAATGCCAAACTCAATCTCGTTGTGAACATCATGAGCATGCTGTCATTGGCTTTGTCCGTGAAGTCAGGCTGAAGCAGCCACGCATTGGCACGCGTAAACTGAAGTTCTTAGCAGCAACAAAGGGCATTCAAATAGGTCGCGATAAGCTCTTTGAACTTCTCAGAAAGCATCGGCTGTTAGTGAGAGCAAGACGAGCCTATCACCGAACGACTGACAGCCGTCATCGATTTTTCTGTCACCCAAACAAAGTGAAAGATGGGCTGACACCAACGAAGCCAGAACAACTGTGGGTTGCTGATATTACTTACTTGCCAACTCAAAATGGAGAGAGTTATCTCAGCTTGGTTACAGACGCTTATTCAAGGAAGATTGTTGGTTTTTATGTGGATGACAACATGAAAACTCAATCAGTTAAGCGGGCATTTATCTCAGCTCTCAGGCAACGGCAGAGTGAAGAAAAGCTAATACACCACTCAGATAGAGGCTCACAATACTGTTCGAAGGAATATCAAGATATCCATAAGAAACATAGAGTGACTTGCTCAATGACTGACGGGTATGACTGTTATCAGAATGCTTTAGCTGAGCGTGTAAATGGGATACTCAAAATGGAGCTCTTGCTGAAGAAACCGAAAGATCTGAAAGAAGCAAGGACGATGGTAGCAGAGTCCGTAGATATCTATAATCAAATGAGGCCTCATACGGCTTTAAAATACAAAACGCCCGATGAAGTACATCGAGCGTTTTAGTTAAAAAGTGTCAACCCATATCAGGACGGGTCA
>NZ_JAWOQO010000132.1:0-1290 GCF_033337345.1 Vibrio sp. YT-18
CTATTACGGCGGATTTCGAAATACAGTGATGGTCGGTCTTGACCACCTGTATCTCCGGCGAGAGCTATCACTTCGCCCGCGGTGACTTTATCGCCTTCTTTTTTGGTTAACGCTTGATTGTAGCCGTAAAGCGTCATGTCACCTTTACCGTGATCAAGCAGCACCACTAAACCGTAACCTCTTAAATACTCTGCAAATACGACTGTGCCAGGGTAAACTGCTTTAACTTGTTGACCATAGTTAGCGGAAAGCACCATACCTTTCCAGTTTACTTGTCCGGTTTGACGCGTACCGAAGTTATGTAACACACTGCCTTTGAGTGGCCATGGTAGTTTGCCGCGCTGTTTGCCGAGCCCGTCCATTGGTACTGCATTTCGTTTGGCGGCTTTTGCAATCTCGGCTTTTAGACGGGTTTCATTGCGTTGTAGTTCAGCAAGGTAACGTTTGTCGTTTTTAATGCTGCTCTGAATTTTGTTCAGCGTTTGCTTACGATTCGACTGCGTACTGGCCAGTGCGGTACGCTTTTCTGATTGCTGCTTGAGCAGGGTTTCGATCTGCTCTTTTTCTAGCTCAAGTTGGTTTTTGTTGTGCGCCAACTCTTGAGTGGTTTTGGTGATGGCATCAATCACTTCGGCACGAGCCTTGGCTAAGTGCTGAAAGTATTGGCTAATGCGGTCTTCTTCTACACCTTGATTCAATAAGTGCCCATTCGCTTTCGCTCGCTCGGTCACGTAATACGTTTGCAGCAACTGTTTGAGCTCTTCCTCTTGTGCTTGGCGCTGGGCTTCTTGCAAGGAGATTTTCTCTTCCAGTTTATTGATGTTCTTGTCTGCTTGAGCAAGGTCGGCTTTAGTTTGCTTGATTTCTCGCTCCAGCTTAGAAATGCCAAGCTCTTGGTCTTTGAGCGATTTTTGCAGCTCGTTAAGCTGTTTCTCTTGCGAGGTTAGCGCCTTCTTTTGGCGATTGATTTCGCTGGAAACGCCTTTGAGCTCTTGCTGACTTGCGGCGAAAGAAGAGAGGGGATAGGTGGCAGATAAAGCACAAGTTAATAAAATAGCCGAGCGGAGCACTGGGTGATTTTGTTTTCGCACTTGAGAGTTACCTACCACATTATTGTCAAAGGATCAGAAGACGGTTAAATGCCATCTCCATGGATAAAGCTTTGTGATTTACCGTTAAAGCCTTGGTCCATATCGAGAGACGGTTTGTCTGTTTTTGGTCGACCGACGATTTTCGCGGGTACGCCCGCCACGGTCGTATGCGGTGGCACCGCTTGTAATACTACGGAGC
>NZ_JAWOQO010000133.1:0-1289 GCF_033337345.1 Vibrio sp. YT-18
AATGCAAACCAAATTTTTTCATGTTCGTTAATCGTATCAGGTACGCGAGCGACGATGCGACGCAGGTATTCCACACCACCACGAACAGATTGCTCTGGGTTTAGACGATCGGTTACACCAACACTTTTCGCAGTTGGTAAAGTCAGCATCATCATGCCACGAACACCCGTAGGCGATTTTGCTTTTGGTTTCCAATGAGATTCTTGGTAGGCCAAAGCCGCGATTAAACGCCAATCAAACTCTTCGCTGTATTTTTGGAACAGCGGGGCCCATCTCGGCAACTTATCATCAAGAGCACGAATAAAGGCACGCGTGTCCACGTAGTCAAACGCTTCAATATGGCCAATGTACTTCTCTTCAAGAGAAGCTAGCTCGCCAGATTGTTTGATATTGCCGAAAAACTCAATCAGCATCGCATACAAGCTCTCATCCTCTGAGCGGCGAGTAAACCATGATACTGGTTGATCTTCGGTGAGCTCAAAAGCAAGTGCTAAATCTGGATACAGGCGTTGCGCGAGGGACAGTTCTACGGAATCAGTGACGGTGAAACGCAGTTCTCCAGTCGATACATGTTTCAGTAAATCGCGAGTGTCAGCATCGCCCACGATTTCAAACTGCAATTCAGGATACTGCTTTTTCAATGCCGTCAGTGTCGGAACATATTGTGACTGTTCGACAATTTTCAATGTTTGCGAGCCAGCATTCACGTCTTCTTCTGATTGACTGTCCTTGGATGCTTGATACTCGATAAGCTGCTCAATATCACGAGGACGAAGCTGGCCCTTTTTGTAGACCACTTGCTGGCTTACATAATAATAAGCAGGGCCAGGTCTAAAACGTTTGACGGCTTGTGAGGTTTGATTAAGCCCTGTAGCAATAATATCGATGTCGCCCTTCTTTAAGGCTGGGAAAAGGTCGGCTTGTCTGAAAGCGGGTTTGATTTCTAGCTTTACGCCCAACTCTTCTGCAAATTTACGCGCTAGCTCATAATCCAAACCCGCAGGGCCATCAGGACCAATGTAGTACGAGAGTTGGTTGTTGAGCGTGCCAACGCGTAGCACTCCGCGCTCTTGGATTTTCTCGAATTCACTTTTCGGCTGCGACTCAATTTGGCAGGCAGAAAGTAGTAGCACAGAAGCAAAAATTAGGACGCTGCGCTTGAGTCGGTTGAAGTGGCGTATTTGCATTGATCGGTACATCTCAGAAAATTTCTAGTGGTCTTTATATCAAAGCGAGGAGATGGGGCAAAGCGAATCGGACAGGTAGAGTGCGACAGTGTGTGGTTTATC
>NZ_JAWOQO010000134.1:0-1289 GCF_033337345.1 Vibrio sp. YT-18
GTCATCGTAACTTTGCCATACCAATGTTTGAGCAAGATGTGCCACTACTAATGATAGGTGACGCAAAAACAAGGTATCCATGTCTGGTTGGAAATGACCGCCATCTTCGCTAGAAAACGCAAGCACGCCAAGCGTCTGCTTCTTCACCAGCGGCAGTACCACATAGGAACCCATTTCTGGCACATCCATATTGCCAAACAACGCTTCACGATCCACTTTACGCAAGCGGCCCAAATAAGCCTCTTTGCCATTTAGGTGGTTGGTCGCAAAACGCTGGTAATGTTCTTTGCTAAGTTGCGTCGATGCATCGCATTGGCTAAACAAGCGAACATACGCACGCAGTCCGAGATCTTTGGCTTTTAGCTCTATCGCGCTAATAACTTGCTTGAAGTCACCACACTTTAGAATCGAGCCCTGCAAATCCATGAACTCGTAGAAGGTACGATCGTTGTTTGCCGCAAGCGACATTAACGTGGTGATCTCTTCTTCAAGCTCTTCAATACGCTGACGCTGGCGATTCATTTGAATATGCACCAACGAAACCGTACCTAAATCCGAATGTGGAAAAGACAGACGATCCACCAGCTCAGGGCGCTCAACAAAAAAGTCAGGGTGATCTTTTAGGTATTCTGCCACCACTTCTGCAGTTAATGCGTCAGCTTCAACTTGAGACAAACCGTTTCCTTTTTCTTTGACTAGCACGACAGTTGACCATCAAATACGTGAGTAGCAGGGCCGGTCATAAAGAGTGGTTTGCCCGGGCCTTGCCAAGAAATATGCAGCTCACCACCAGGTAGCGATACTTTCACACTCTCATCCAAAAGTCCTTGCAAAATACCCACAGCCACCGCGCCACATGCGCCGCTACCACAAGCTTGTGTTTCCCCTGCGCCGCGCTCGTAAACTCGAAGACGAATGTGGTCACGACTCACCACTTGCATAAAGCCAGCGTTCACACGTTCAGGGAAGCGTTCGTGTGATTCAAGCAGCGGACCTAGAGTGTCCACATCTGCGGTATCCACGTCATCCACTACTGTCACCACATGCGGGTTACCCATGCTGACGGCACCACAAAACAGCGTCTTGTCACCCGCGCGCATGATGTAGGTTTTTTCTTTCTGCTTCGCTTTGAACGGAATTTTGTTCGGTTCAAACTCTGGCACACCCATGTTGACCGTCACTTCACCGTCGTCTTCCACATCAAGAATCATCTTACCTTTCTTGGTGCTCACGCTGATGCTGTATTTATTGGTCAACCCTTTCAAACGAACAAAACGCGCGAAACAGCG
>NZ_JAWOQO010000135.1:0-1284 GCF_033337345.1 Vibrio sp. YT-18
ATTGGTGCAACTATGGGCGGCTTGATGGCGGCAGGTTTGGTTTACGTTGCGCTTGGCGCGATGATCAAAGTGCGTGGTGTAGGGTTTATCCATAAGATTTTGCCACCGGTTGTAGTTGGCCCCGTGATCATGGTTATCGGCCTTGGCCTTGCGCCAACGGCAGTCAACATGGCGGTAGGTAAAACGGGCGACGGTGCGGTTCAGTTAGTAAATGGCGATGCTGCGGTCATTATCTCTGCTGTTTCACTGCTAACGACAATTGCACTTAGCGTGTTCGCAAAAGGGTTCCTAAAACTGGTTCCTATCGTGGGTGGTATTTTGGCGGGCTATTCAGTATCCCTATTCTACGGTGTGGTTGACTTTACACCTGTGGCTCAAGCAGCTTGGCTTGCAATGCCCAACTTCACCATGCCTGAGTTCAACATCAACGCAATTCTATTCATGATCCCAGTTGCAATCGCTCCTGCCGTAGAGCACGTGGGTGACATGTTGGCTATCTCAAATGTAACGGGTAAAAACTACCTGAAGAAACCAGGCCTACACCGCACTATCGCGGGTGACGGAATCGCGACAATTGCAGCATCAATGGTTGGTGCGCCGCCAAACACTACTTACAGTGAAGTAACAGGCGCGGTAATGCTGACCAAAGCTTTCAACCCTGTAATCATGACTTGGGCTGCCATTACCGCTATTGTTCTTGCGCTGGTAGGTAAGCTAGGTGCGATTCTGCAAACCATTCCTGTGCCAGTAATGGGCGGCATCATGATTCTTCTGTTCGGTTCTATCGCAACCGTCGGTTTGAATACGCTGATTAAGAACAACGTTGATCTACACAAATCTCGTAACCTGGTGATCGTTGCAGTAACACTGGTATTTGGTATCGGTGGTATGGCTTTCGGTATCGGCGAGTTCAGCCTACAAGGTGTAAGCCTATGTGGTATCGTGGCAATCCTTCTTAACCTAGTGCTGCCACACGACCTTGGTGAAAACCACGTGGTTGATAACGCTCAAATGGAAGAAGAAAGCGCGAAGTAATTCGACTGCGCGACTTTTAAGTGGCGCACTTTAACCTTTCTAAATAAATAAACAGCAACAAAAAAGGCTTGGTGAAAACCAAGCCTTTGTTTTATTCGGAGTAACTAATTACTTAGTACCGAAAATCTTATCACCTGCATCACCAAGACCAGGAACGATGTAGCCTTTGTCATTAAGCTTCTCATCGATTGCCGCAGTGTAAAGCTCAACGTCTGGGTGCGCTTTTTCTAGTGCTTCAATACCTTCAGG
>NZ_JAWOQO010000136.1:0-1279 GCF_033337345.1 Vibrio sp. YT-18
AGGCGCTAAACCATATTGACGCAGCCACTGTTGTAACCACACAAAAATCGATTCATAGCTTGCACCACCCTGCGCATAGCTTTGAAGCAATACTCGCTTAGTCGGATGTAAGGTTTGATGTTGATTCGGTTGACGCAACAAGCTTCTAGCCAGACTCGGCTCTAACTTAGGATAAACAAGGGAAAGGCTCGCAGACAAAAACTCATGAAACAATGCTTGTGCGTCATCAATCCAAGTTTGTGATTTATTCGCAAGTTGGCGAACCATCAACAATGAATAACAACCGCTGGCGGCATCGCGCATAGTTCCTAAACGAATAGATTGATAGCCAGCTTGTTGCCAAAACTGAATCAACTCATCCGTCGCACCAAAACTTGTCGATAGGTAATCCACATGGGCACCAACACTTTCCTCGAGTAGTGTTAGCATGCGCTTGCCAATGCCCGAACCTTGTAGATCAGGATGCACCGCAATTCGCATCACTCGTGAAGTAATAAGCTTACCTACTTTTACCAAACCAAGTTGATTGATGATGGTGATTGGCGTCAAATGCCCCTTAGGACGACGTTGACCAAGTTGAACAGCTTCAATTAACTCGTCATCAAGACCGCCCTCCTCAACCGTGAGAATGACTCCGATGATATTTTGTTTATCCATCGCGAGATAAACGGAGCTGTTGTCATCTCGCAGTAAATGGAGCAAATCATTCGGTGAGGTTTGATAATGAGCGTTAACCAGTAAAGCAAAGCATTCGCGTAGTAAGTTGGGTTGGTGAACCAGTGCTTGCTTGTCCACTTTGTTCAACGATACGTTCGCCATGCCTTCAATGGATTGCGGCGATAATTCCGCGTTCAAGATAAAAGCGTCATACAACCACGTTTCTAACTTATCATCTACGCTCCAACGAATTGGCTGCTGCATGTGATACGTCTTCATGCCAGGTCGTTGTTGTTGCAACCATTCAATGAACTTCAACGTGAAGCCACGTCCGCAGCCTTCATAGCCATGAATCGTGCTAGAAAAGACCAAACGATGATAATGCTCGGTGATTTGTTTGAGCATCGGGACGGGAATCGCAGCCGCTTCATCAACTAACAACACATCACACTCAGGCAGCGAAGACAACAATTCGTCAGGCGCAATAAACTGAATATACCCATATCCGACTTCCAAACGGTCTTTCTTCATCTGTTTGGCATCCGTAAGTAAACGCTGCGCGTGCTGATAGACTGGCTCAACAGCGTTAATAGAAGGCGCGGTAAGTAATATACGCAGTGGC
>NZ_JAWOQO010000137.1:0-1277 GCF_033337345.1 Vibrio sp. YT-18
GCCCTCTGTATGCGCCATTGTAGCACGTGTGTAGCCCTACTCGTAAGGGCCATGATGACTTGACGTCGTCCCCACCTTCCTCCGGTTTATCACCGGCAGTCTCCCTGGAGTTCCCGACATTACTCGCTGGCAAACAAGGATAAGGGTTGCGCTCGTTGCGGGACTTAACCCAACATTTCACAACACGAGCTGACGACAGCCATGCAGCACCTGTCTCAGAGTTCCCGAAGGCACCAATCCATCTCTGGAAAGTTCTCTGGATGTCAAGAGTAGGTAAGGTTCTTCGCGTTGCATCGAATTAAACCACATGCTCCACCGCTTGTGCGGGCCCCCGTCAATTCATTTGAGTTTTAATCTTGCGACCGTACTCCCCAGGCGGTCTACTTAACGCGTTAGCTCCGAAAGCCACGGCTCAAGGCCACAACCTCCAAGTAGACATCGTTTACGGCGTGGACTACCAGGGTATCTAATCCTGTTTGCTCCCCACGCTTTCGCATCTGAGTGTCAGTATCTGTCCAGGGGGCCGCCTTCGCCACCGGTATTCCTTCAGATCTCTACGCATTTCACCGCTACACCTGAAATTCTACCCCCCTCTACAGTACTCTAGTCTGCCAGTTTCAAATGCTATTCCGAGGTTGAGCCCCGGGCTTTCACATCTGACTTAACAAACCACCTGCATGCGCTTTACGCCCAGTAATTCCGATTAACGCTCGCACCCTCCGTATTACCGCGGCTGCTGGCACGGAGTTAGCCGGTGCTTCTTCTGTCGCTAACGTCAAATAATGCAGCTATTAACTACACTACCTTCCTCACGACTGAAAGTGCTTTACAACCCGAAGGCCTTCTTCACACACGCGGCATGGCTGCATCAGGCTTGCGCCCATTGTGCAATATTCCCCACTGCTGCCTCCCGTAGGAGTCTGGACCGTGTCTCAGTTCCAGTGTGGCTGATCATCCTCTCAGACCAGCTAGGGATCGTCGCCTTGGTGAGCCCTTACCTCACCAACTAGCTAATCCCACCTAGGCATATCCTGACGCGAGAGGCCCGAAGGTCCCCCTCTTTGGCCCGTAGGCATCATGCGGTATTAGCCATCGTTTCCAATGGTTATCCCCCACATCAGGGCAATTTCCTAGGCATTACTCACCCGTCCGCCGCTCGACGCCGTTATCGTCCCCCGAAGGTTCAGATAACTCGTTTCCGCTCGACTTGCATGTGTTAGGCCTGCCGCCAGCGTTCAATCTGAGCCATGATCAAACTCTTCAATTTAAGATTTTGT
>NZ_JAWOQO010000138.1:0-1277 GCF_033337345.1 Vibrio sp. YT-18
ACTATTAAAAGAGATTCCCATGAAAAAAATTGTGCTAGCAACAGGCAACCAAGGCAAAGTTCGCGAGATGGCAGATCTACTGTCTGACTTCGGTTTTGAAGTATTAGCGCAAAGTGAATTCAACGTATCAGAAGTTGCTGAAACGGGCACCACGTTCATTGAGAACGCAATCATTAAAGCTCGCCATGCCGCGCAAGAAACTGGCTTACCAGCGATTGCAGATGATTCTGGTCTGGAAGTCGATTTCCTAAAAGGTGCACCGGGTATCTACTCAGCACGTTACGCAGGCGAAAAAGCCTCTGACCAAGAAAACCTAGAGAAATTGCTAGCCGCAATGGAAGGCGTGCCAGAAGCAGAGCGTACCGCGCGTTTTCACTGCGTATTGGTATTGATGCGTCACGAGAACGATCCAACGCCTATCGTTTGTCATGGCCAATGGGAAGCTCGTATTCTGACTGAAGCACATGGCGAAAATGGCTTTGGTTACGACCCTATCTTCTTCGTACCAGAAGATAACTGTGCGTCAGCAGAGCTAGAGCCGGCACGTAAAAAGCAGTTGTCTCACCGCGGCAAAGCACTGAAGTCACTGTTTGCTCAGTTATCAGCGCAAACCGCACAGTAAGATCGAGTGAACTTGTCCATGTTAACGCCCCCAGCACTCAGCTTGTATGTACACATCCCATGGTGTGTACAAAAGTGCCCTTATTGCGACTTTAACTCCCATGCGCTTAAAGCGGAGATCCCAGAAGAAGAGTACATCAGTGCCCTTCTAGAAGATCTGGATACCGATATTGATAAGTACCGCTTAAATGACGCACCGCGTCCGCTGCATTCCATCTTCATTGGCGGTGGTACGCCAAGTTTGATTTCTGCAGAAGGCATTGAGCGTTTGCTAAAAGGCATCGAAGCGCGAATTCCATTCAAGCCAGACATTGAAATCACTATGGAAGCAAACCCTGGCACCATCGAAGCAGAGCGTTTCGTGGGTTATCGTAAAGCGGGCGTCACGCGAATTTCCATCGGAGTTCAAAGCTTTGAGCAGGAGAAGTTGGAGCGTCTAGGACGAATTCATGGTCAAGACGAAGCCGTTAATGCAGCGAAACTTGCCCATCAAATTGGTTTGAACAGCTTTAACCTCGACTTAATGCACGGCTTACCCGATCAAAGCATCGAACAAGCGCTAGCCTATTTGGACAAAGCGATTGAGCTCGCACCGCCGCACCTGTCTTGGTATCAGCTCACCATCGAACCAAACACCATGTTCTACTACAAGCCAC